>NZ_JBFUAU010000019.1:0-70475 GCF_056406115.1 Arthrobacter sp. P1_D4
TTGTACGACGTGTTCAGGACCCCGTCCGGAAACCAGTCGTAGAGCGGCGCCCGGCCCGCGTCAAGGGCCTGCTGCGGTGGCGTCTGCCAGGAGATCCCGAGGGCCACGTACAGTTGGGGCGTCACGGTTACCCCGGTCTGGCCGACCTGAAAGGACTGCGGCACGTACCCGGCATCCACTGCCGCCCGGGAGGCACCAACTGCGGCACCCAAGGCGTCAGCAAGGTCTTCCACAAGGGAGAAAGCGTCTTTGGATCCAACACCCCGGCCGCCGGAAACCACGGCTTTGGCACCACGCAAAACCGGACGCCCGTTTTCGGCGGGGGTATCCGTGAGCTCGACGATGTTCGCTCCCCGGGCCACTTGGGTGATGACAGCCGCGGTAGCGACCTGCGGGGCCTCAACGGCCTGCGCACGGGATTCGACGGAGCCTGGACGCACCGACGCGATCATCAGCCCGCCTTCCACGGTGGACTCGGTGGTGAAGTCGCCACCGAAGACCGCGTGTGAGGCAATGACTTCCTGGTCGTTCTGGTCGTAGCGCACCCCGACCACGTCCGCGGCTACCGAACCGTTAGCGACGATGGCCAACCGGCCGGCCACTGCCTTCGAGTCGTTTGTTCCCGGCACCAGCACCAGTCGTGCGGAGTAGGCTTGGACGGCGTCTGCCAAGGCACCGACTTGCGCTGAGCCCAGCCCTGCGGCCGCAGGGTCGGCCTCGGCCACGTATACGTGGGCGGCGCCCAACGCGCCCAACTGTGCAGGCAAGTCGTCGCCTGTTCCGGGGGCGGCGACTACGACAGCCACGGGGGTTCCGATGCCGGCAGCCGCCCCAAGCAGGGATGCCGCCGTCGACTTCGGCGATCCGCCGCCAGTGGTCTCGATCAACACGAGTACATTTCCAGAATTTGCCATGATGGGTTCCTTTACCTCTTGGCCAGCACCGGCTAAGCATGCCGGAGGCTGCGGGGGCTGTTCAGGGGCCGCCCGGATTCGACTAAAGACAGGACGGGGATGGGGTGCCCGGTCAGACCAGGTGGTTGGAGACCAGGAAGTCGGCCAGCTGGGCTGCTGCAGTGCCGTCGTCCGTGATTTTCGGGCCGGCCTGCTTGGGTGGGCGCGCCGTGGCCGAGACCATCACGGAACGCACGGAGGCCGCTTCCGGCCCGGCCTGGATCCCCAGATCCGCTAGTGACCACGTCTCCAGCGGCTTCTTCTTGGCGGCCATGATGCCTTTGAAATTCGGAAACCTGGCCTCAGCGGTTTTCTCCGTCACGGAAATCACCGCCGGGCACGCCGAGGACAACCTGAGTGTGCCCCCATCAACCTGAGCCCACCCCGATACTTCGTTTGTAGTCATCCCAACTTCATCCAATCCCGGCAGCACTGGCCAGCCCAGAATCTCGGCAACCATGGCAGGGACCATCCCGCCGCGCCCATCGGTGGCCTCATTGCCGGCCAGCACCATGTCGACATTTCCGATCTTGTCAATCGCGGATGCCAGCACCCGGGACGTCTGAACCATGTCCGAACCCGACAGGGCCGGGTCGTTGACAAGCACTGCCGAATCCGCGCCCATTGACAAAAGCTTCCGGAGTGCCTTGTTGGCGTCCTCCGGGCCCATGGCCAACACAACTACTTCCGCATCGTTGGTGGAATCCTTGACCAGCAGTGCATTTTCCAGGGCACGCTCGTTGATCTCATCCGGCACCGGATCAGACACGGCCCGGTCCAACAGTCCCGACTCCAAATCGATCTTCCGGTTCGACCAGGTATCCGGAACCTGCTTAGCCAACACGACAATCTTCAATTCACTTCTCCTTTAATAACGCATTCAATTGACTTTGTCCCGAGGCTGTCATTGCTGAGGGGACGGGGGCTGAGTAATGGCTCAGGAGCTCTAGGACCGGTTGTCAGCCGCCACACGAGGGCGCTGGCAGCTACCGTCAGTGCGCCGAAACCGCAGGACATCAAGACGAACGGCGTTGTACCCAACGGGACAAGCCCCAGTGCAAAGGTGCCCAGCGCGGTCCCGGCATAGAGGGCGGAGTTGTTCCATGACAGCGCGTAGGCGCGGTTCTTGCCGGCCGAGTTAGTCAGTATCTCCTGGCTGTTACTGACGAAGGCCGATCCTGCCGCAAATGTAAACGCCCAGCCAGCCAGGGAGAACCAGAGGTGACCCGAGGCGGTGGCCAGGATGACGAAGCAGGTCATCACTGCGGCGAAAGAAAGGTTCAACAGCTGTTGCGAGCCCTTCCGGGCGCGAACCCGGTCCACGAGGCGCCCCCCGACTGTGGCCCCCAGCAGGGAACCTGCTCCCACGGTCGCACCCACAAGACCGAGCTGGGCGGTGTCCAGACCGAACCGGGTGAAGAGCAATGCCCCTGCGAAGGTGTAGGTTGCATACCGGGTGGCCTGCGCAAAGAAATTAGCAGTCAACAGAAAGCTGAACTCTCTACGACGCCACAAATTCAAGGAGTCCGCGAACGCCTCCCTGATACCGACCTTTTCCGGGATTCGGACTTCCTTGCCCAAGCGCAGCCCGATCAGCGCAGCCAGCACTGCACCGAGCACGGCAATGGCCAGGAAGGTCCACCGCCACGATGCGAAGGAGGCAACGAGGCCTCCCAGCGGAACGCCTACGATTTGTCCGGCAGCAAAGGTTGAGGCCACGCCCGCTACGGCCTTGCCTACCTGGTGGGGCGCCGCCGTCTCCGTAGCGAAGGACCACACCGGCGGGCCCATGATCGAGGCGCCAACGGCAGCCAGTACCCGCCCGGCAACCACCAGCCCAAGCGTTGGCATAAGTGCTGCCCCCAGCACGCCGACACTGAATACTGCCGCTCCGACCCACATGGCCGATCGTCGTGTGAAGCGGTTGGTGATCAAGGCGACCGCCGGGCTGAGCAGTGCGTAAACGATGGAGAAACTCCAAGCAACCACAGAAGCTTCCCCGATGCTCACACCGAAACCCGCGCTGATCTGTGGCAGCAGCGGCGAGACCATGAACATGTCCATGCCCAGAACGAGGAACAGCGACCTGGCAAGCCGTTGCTTGGACCACGGGGTGACCGTGACCGTTGAGGTGGATATCATCGCTCGGCTTCCCTGCCTCCGCTATGGTACTGCTCCGCATGAAGTGTCATGGTGCTCACGCCTCCCGGACGAGGGCGGGCCTGCCGGCCCGTCCTCGTGGGTTAGAGGCCCATCCTCTTGGCCAGGACGTTCCGCTGGATCTCGTTGGTACCGCCGCCGATCGGGCCGACCCGTGAATCCCGGAAGTACATCTGCATGTCGTATTCCATGGCGTAGCCGGAGCCGCCGTAAACCTGCAGGCCGATGTCGGAGACCTTGAAGTTGTTCTCGGTGGCAATGATCTTGGCTATCGAGGTTTCCTCAATGGCAGACTCGCCGGCGTCCAACAGCTCCGCCACCCGGTACGTTGCCTGGCGTGCCTGCTCGGCCATGATCCACATGTCGACCAGTTTGTGCTGGATCACCTGGAACTTGGAGATGGGCTGGTCGAACTGGATGCGCTGCTGTGCGTAGTCGGCGGCATCCTCGGTGATCCGGTAGCAGTTCCCTGCCGAGATGGCGGCCAGCCCAAGGCGTTCCAGGCCGAGGGCCTTCATGAGGTTCTTCCAGGTTTTGCCTTCCTCACCGATGCGGTCCTCGTCCGGGACGAAGACGTTCTCCAGCACGACTTCGTTGGCGTGCGTGGTGCGCCGTCCCAGCATTTGCAGTGGGTTGATTGTCACACCGGCGCTCTTGGTGTTGACCAGGAACGTGGTGAAGCCCTGGTGCCGATCGGCGTTCGGGTCCGTCTTGGCGATCACAACGAGGTAGTCGGCCACGTGCGCGCCGGAGATCCAGACCTTGGTTCCGTTGAGTACCCAGCCGCCGTCCTGCCTTACTGCCTTGGTCCGGAGACCGGCTACGTCAGAACCGGTTCCCGGTTCGGACATAGCGATGGACATCTTGATTGAGCCGTTGATGATGCCCGGGATGATCCGGTGCTTGACCTCCTCGGTGCCGAACTTCGCCACGTGGCCGCCTGCGTAGATCGATGTAATCATCACCGCTTGCCCGATGCCGGCGTAGTGGTATCCAAGGGTCTCCATAAAGTTGGTGATGTCCTTGTAGCTGGCGCTGGCGCCTCCATATTCCTCGTCGAAGAACAGGCCCAGGAAGCCGCTTTCTGCAAGTGCATCGTAGGCGGCATGTGGGAATTCTTTGACGTCGTCGATGCGACGGATCTCTTCCTTGGGCAGCGTTGCTTCCAGGATTTCCAGGACCGCCTCGCGGACCGCCTTCTGATCCTCGGTGAGCCCCGTGGTGTTGACCAGTAACTTCATTGTTTTGTCTCCAGTGGTAGTCATTGTGCTGCGGTGGTGTCGTGCTGTGTTGGGTGGTCAGATGGCGGCGGGTTCCGGCGCGGTTGCCGCTTGTCCTGCCAGCCCGGCCCTGGTGTAGGCCATGGTCGTCATGAGGCCCCGCTGGACCACCGTGTCGTTCTGATTCACGAGCTCCATCAACCGGACGACCACACCCCGGTCGGGTTTCGATGTGACCTTGGCGCTCTGTACGGTGGTGCGCAACCGCACCGTGTCCCCAATGAGGATGGGTGCGAGGAACTGCCATTCGTCCACGCCCAGCGCGGCGATGGCGGTGCCGTCGAAGTCACCCATGCGGGCGCTCAGTCCGGTAACAATCGACATGCCCAGGGTGCCGTGGGCGATCCTCTGCCCCAGCGGGGAGCGGCCCGCGTACTCGGCGTCCGTATGCATGGGGTTGGAATCGCCGGAAATCCACGAGTAGATGACAATGTCCGTCTCGGTCACCGTTCTGGCCGGGCTCTCGTTGACGTCACCGATGGCGAAGTCCTCTACGCATTTGCCCATTCCGCTGTCCCTTCTGCGTGGTTGGCGACCGGTACGGCACCGCCCGGTTGCGGTGTGATGCCGTGCTCCCGAGGTGCCAGGACGATGAGGGCGTCGACCGCCATGGGTCCATGGTCCCGGGTGATGCGGACGGGGTTGAGTTCGATTTCGGTCGCCAGGCCGTCGAGATCCCGCACCAGCTGTGAGAAGGCGACGATAGTGTCGGCGAGGGCATCGATGTCGTAGGGGGCTTGGCCCCGGGCGCCCTCCAGGACTTTGACCAGGGTCATCTCCCCAATGGCTTCCAGGGCCGTCGGACGGTCGAGCGGGGTGAGATAGACCTTGACGTCCTTGAGGATCTCGACCCAGGTACCCCCGCTGCCGAGCAGGACCAGGGGTCCGAATACCGGGTCAAAGCGGGCACCGAGAAGGATTTCGGGGCCTTCCCCGGCCATCTGCTGAACGCTGTAGCCAACGATATGGGCGTGGGCGGCTTCCGAGACCATGCGTGCGGACATGGTTGTCAATGCGTCGCGGACCTCGTCGGCGTTGGCGAGACCGACCCGTACGCCACCTACCTCGGACTTATGCAGGATGTCCGGGGACACGACCTTGAGCACCACGGGGTACCCCATGGCATCCGCAGCGGCTGCTGCCTCGTCCGGAGTCTGGACCACCTGTTCCCCCGGGACCTTGATGCCATAGTGGGTCACGATCTCCTTCGCGGCAGTCTCCGTCAGGGCCGTCGCGCCGGGGGTTGCGGCACCCAGCAGTCCGGCGGCCAGCAGTCCGGCGGCCAGCAGTCCGGCGGCGGGATTTCCGACGGCGGCATCGGCGGTGGAGTCCGACAGCGGGAACCAATCGGTGCGGGCGTGCCAGTCCATCCACCGTCGGATCGTCCACATGCACCGGGAGGGGGACCGGAACACGGTGACGGAGGCGTCACTGTCCAGGTCGCGGCTGCCCGGTCCTTCCAGCCATTCGTTCATCCAGACGGCGGCCAGCGCGGTAGTGGTTTCGCTTGCAACCTCCGCGAGGTAACGGGCCCTCACACCGGTGGTTGTCTCGTGGACAAACGTCAGCGGAACCACTACGGCCCCGTAGCCCGGATCGTCACAGAAGGACATCACTGCTGTCTTGAACGTGGAGATGTCCTTGAGTACCTCGGCAGTAAGGTCCGCCGGATTGGCCATGGAACCGAAGCCTGGAACGATGTCCTGGAGGACGACGGCCGTGGCGTCATCCAGGGCCGGCAGCGGCAGACCGTTTTCTTCAGCCTTATCGGCACAGATCACACCTGCCCCGCCCGAAGTTGCCATGATCCCCACGCCTGCCCCGTTCGGGCCCTGGGGATTGCGGGAGAAGAACGTCGCGACTTCCAGAAGAGCCTCGAAATCCTCCACCAGGACCGCACCGGCCCGGCGGAAGGCTGAGCGGTAGGCCTCCGCGGAACCTGCGAGCGTCCCGGTGTGGGACAGCGCGGCCTTGCTGCTGGCCTCACCGTTGGCGGCCTTGTAGACGATGACAGGCTTTCCGGCCCGACCGGCCTTCAGGATGGCCTCGATGAACCGCCGGCCGTCGGAGATACCCTCCAGCAGGCACACGATGACTGAGGTGTCCGGGTCTTCTGCAAGGTAGGACACGTAGTCGGCAACGTCCACATCCACCGAGTTGCCACAGGCGAGGAACTTGCTGAAACCCATGCCACGATGCACGCCCTGAAGAAGTGAGTACCCGAGAGCGCCGCTCTGTGAGACCAGGGAGATGCCGCCCGCGTCACCGGAGATCATCTGCCCGCAGTCGGTCATGAAGTTCATGGCGGCCTTGCTCTGGGCATTCACGAGGCCAATGCAGTTGGGGCCGGCGAGCCGCAGCCCGCCTTGGCGGGCGGTATCCAGCAGGCGAAGCTGCGCTGCCTCGCCGTCCACATCCCCGGTCTCACGGTAGCCGGAGGCATAAACCACGGCCCCGCCGATGCCTAGGCGGGCCGCTTCCTGGATGACCGGTTCGGCCAGGTGCTGTCCCACGCAAACGATGACACAGTCCGGGACTTCGGGGAGATCGGCCAGGTTGGCAAAGGTGGGCCGGCCAAGGATCTCGCTGTGTTTCGGGTGGATGCCGTAAACGGTCCCCGTGAAGTTGGCGAGGTTCTCGAGCGTCCGGCGGCCGAAGCTGCCTTCGCTGGGCGAAGCGCCCACCACGGCAATGCTTCTCGGCTCGATAAGCCGGCGCAGATCGTCGCGCCCATACAGGGGCCGCTGCTGAATCATGTTCTCTCCTAAATATCAACGGTTGAACCATTGCAATTGTGGCGCTAGTCTCAAGATACGTCAAGAGAGCTTTCCGCAAGGCCGCGAAGCAACGGCCAGGAATCGTCAGGAGCACAGAATGGGCAGAGTGGCAGTCATTGGATATGCGGCAACACCGGTAGGCCGGTTGCAGCCACGGACCGGGGACGCAGGCTCACTTGAGCACGAAGTCCTCGCGGACGTTGTGCTCCGGGCCGTCGAGATGGCCCAGGTGGACAAGTCGGATATTGGGGGCCTGAGCTTCGCGCAGCCCCGTCCGTATACCCAGCAGAAGTACTTCGGGACGTTTATGGCCAGCTATTTGCAGCTGCCCTGTGACGGATTCGTGGCTGAGGTCCTCGGCAACGGAATGACCGGTGGCCTCGCCTTTGAGCATGCTGCCGACAACATCCGCTCGGGACGGGCCAAGGTGGCCCTTGCCCTCGGCGTAAACTACGAAACCGCCATCTCTTCGGGTGAGCACATGATGAGCTCCATGCGCGCCGTCGGGGACGTGGACTTCCAGGCACCCTTCGGTATCACGCCCATTGCGTGGTACGCCATGGACATGATGCGATACATGCATGAGTTTGGGGTCACCCGCGAGGACGTGGCCACCGTGGCCGTCAAGAACCGCCACCACGCCAGCCTGAATCCGCTGGCACAGTACCGCAAGCCCATTACTCTGGACGAGGTCATGGCCCAGCCGACTATCGTCCACCCCCTGGGGCTCTATGAAGTGCCACCGCGAAGCGACGGCGCGGTGTGCCTGGTGTTGGCTGACGAAGACGTGGCCCGCGCCAGCGGCCGGCCTTACGTTCTGGTCCGCGGCACTGGCTTCCACCATGAGGGTGCCCACCAGATTACGGCCACACCCAACGACATGATCGCCCTGAACGCTGCCCAAAAGGCCGGCGGACAGGCCTTCGCTGAGGCCGGGCTGAAGCCCTCTGACCTCGACTTCGCGGAGCCGTACGCCCCCTGCACGATCGTAGAGGTCTTGGTCAGCGAAGCGCTGGGAATCGTTCCGCGCGGTGCCGGCGCCAAATTTGCGGCAGAGGGCAGGACCTCCTTGGGTGGTGACATTCCCATCTCCACCTCGGGCGGACTGACTTCCCGGGGCCACCCGGCGTACGTCACCCCGCTGTACAACCTCCTGGAAGCCGTGGAGCAGCTGATGCACCAGGCGGGCGACCGTCAGGTCCAGGACGCCTCCATCGGCCTGGCCACCGCTGAACTTGGCAACTACAACGCAGCTCTCGTGCACATCCTTGAAAGGGTTTCCTGATGATCAACACCGTCCAGCTGAACCACCCCCACCCCTACCCACCGAGGAAAACCCCGTTTACCACCCCGTTCTGGGAGGCGCTGGCAGAAGGGCGTTTCATCACCACGCGGTTGGGGGCGGACGGGGCCATCACCTTTCCGCCGAGGGACTTCGATCCGGCAACGTGGAGCAGGGACGTCGAGTGGGTGGAACTGTCCGGGCGCGGAACGCTCTATTCAGTGACGTCCGTCCATGCAGCTCCGGAGGCGTTCCGTGAGTTCACGCCGTACCAGGTCGCGATTGTCGACCTGGACGACGGACCCCGTTTGGCCACTGCATTCCTCGGACCGGTGGACACGCCGCTGGATTCGCGAATAGAAATCGTGGCAATGCGATACACCGACGAAGTCGCTTTCGCCGCCAGGCCCCTGGTCCCCTGAAGCCGTGACGGGGGCATTCCAGCCATTCGCCAACGTTCGGCCAAGGCGTGCGGTGGATGAGATCATCGAGCAAATTCGAAGCCGTATCCAGTCCAATGAGCTCAACCCGGGGGAAAGACTGCCCAGCGAACGGGATCTGGCGGAGCAGCTCGGCGTCAGCCGGAACACCCTTCGTGAAGCTCTTCGGATGCTGGAATCCTCCGGGCTCGTCACACTGAAAAAGGGATCCGCCGGCGGCGCGTTCCTCAACGACTCGAATTCGGCAGCCCTGGCCCAGGGCCTGCTCGATGGGATGGGGCTGCGGCAGTACGACGCCAAGGAACTCATCGATGTCCGTCTCGTCCTGGTGAACTACGTTGCCGAACAGGCGTGTCTGCACGCCACAGACGTTGAGATTGAGGAACTGGCCGCCGTCGTGAGTTCCTCGGAGGAAGCCGAAACCAACAACCTCGACTTCGAGGATCGCCTGGAGCGCCACATCCTATTTCACCGGAAGCTTGCTCAGATCGCCCACAACGGGATTTCCGAGGCGCTGACGGGACCGCTCCTGGAAATTACGCGGCACTTTCATCAGAATGCTGGCCCCACCGGTGGTTTGGAGACCCACGGAACCCGCCGTCAACTCGTGCAGGCGCTAAGGGACCGGAATCCGGACGCCGCCAAGCAGGCATTGACGAAACACTTTGACCTCCTCCACCGCCGCATCCAAGCCGGGGCTCTCGGGTAGCCGGCCATCAAAAAGGGAGCCAGTCCCGGGTCATGCCTGGGACTGGCTTCTCCATGCGCCTGAGCTTGCACGCGCAGTCCCTCTGAAGTTCCGTCACGAATAAGCTGACCCTGGCTGTTTCGCCGTCACGCCCAGGCCTGGAGATCCCGCTCGAAGACTCGGGCAGACCGGCCGTGACTACCGTAGCCATGGTGCCCTCAGTGTGTGTATGGTTGATCCATTACTTGGGTGATTGAAGTCTCACACGTGTAAACGCCGTAGAGAATGTGTTTCATCGGCCGGATGCCAAATCAACGTAGGCTGGCACCCGAACCAGACAACGGTCCCTGCGGTTACGATACTCGAACGTATGGACAGCACCCACGCCGGTTAAACAAAGGTAGACAGTGGATTACTCAGCTCAGCCGTTCGCGCAGGTTCAGCCGCGCCGCGCCGTGGATGCAATCATGAAGCAGATACGCGACCGCATCCAATCCAACGAACTCAGGCCAGGTCAGAAGCTGCCCGCCGAGCGGTTGCTGGCGGAGCAAATGGGCGTCAGTCGGAACACCGTGCGTGAAGCTATTCGCATGTTGGAGGTTTCCGGCCTTGTCACCTTGAAAAAGGGGGCAACAGGCGGTGCGTTCCTCAATGATTCGAACACGGCTGCCTTATCGCAGAATATTCGCGATGGCATCAACCTTAACCAGTACGACGCCACCGATCTCATCGACGTGCGCTTGGTGCTGGAGACTTACGCTGTCGAGCGGGCCTGCCTCCACGCGACGGACGAAGAGATCGATGAATTGGCTGCAATTGCCCGGCAGTCAAAACTTGCGGAGAGTTCCGAACCGAGTTACGAACACCGGCTGGTTCTGCATATGGATTTTCACCGGAAGCTCGCCACCTTCGCCCATAACCGAGTGCTCGAGGTATTGACCGAGCCGCTGCTGGAAATGACCCGGCAGTTCCACCTCAAGTCCGGACCGGCCGCGGGAATGGAAACCCACGAACTCCGTGCCCGCCTGGTCCAGGCGATCCGGGAACGGGATCCTGAAGCTGCCAAAAAGATCTTGGCTGAACACTTTACGGCACTGCAAGAACGCCTCCTTGCCGTCACCCTCCACAGCTGAAAATGACTGATGCTCCGGAGCCTCTGCATGGGCTCCGGAGCACCAGTATTCAGAATTACACGCCGATCTCCGCGGCACGCTCCGCAGCTCCGGCGTGACCGGACTCCGCGGCCAGCGCAGCGATGTCCCGTCCCATGCGGTAGCCAAACACCAGGGCCGGGCCGATATGGGAGCCGTATCCTGGGTAGCCGCCGCCGAACACGGAGACTGCAGCGGCGCCCACCGAGAACAGCCCGGGGATGCGGGATCCGTCGGGCCGGATCACCGCGTGGCGTGAGTCAACGTCGATTCCGGCGAAGGTCCCCAGATCGCCCATGCGCACTTTTGCGGCGAAGTACGGACCTTTGTCCAAGGGTGCCAGGTTCGGATTAGGCTTATGATCCATGTCGCCGCGGAAGTGGTTGTAGGCAGTAGAGCCACGGCCGAACTCGCTATCCTCGCCAGCGGCGGCGTCCCGGTTGAAGCGCTCAATGGTGGCCGTCAGCCCGGCCGCGTCAACGCCGATTTTCCGGGCCAGCTTTTCCAGTGTGTTGCCCTTAACCAGGTAACCCATCTTGTAGAACAAGGCCCGGGGGATTGGCCAAGGCTTGGCATAGCCAATGCCGTACTTGTCCATGAGCTTCCTGTCGCCCACAATCCACGCGTAGACAGAGTCCTCGTCCTTCATGTGCGCCAGCATCTGTCCACCAAAGTCGTGGTAGCTCAGAGCTTCGTTCCCGAATCGCTTGCCGTTGCGGTCCACCGTGATCATGCCCGGCAGCCCGATCTGGCGCAGGTGCGGGAAGAGGCGCTCTGCACCGGTGCGCAGGTACTTGAAGACCGTGACGGGCGCCCATGATCCTACCGAGGAGACCTCGGCGTTGATCCTGCCGCCGACCTTCATGGCCATCCGTGCCGAGGAGCCGTCATGGCCCTGGGTCGGGGTGAAGTGCTCCCCGCCGTTGCGGTCATGCGGAAAGTACTGCCTGCGCAGGGCATCGTCTCCGGAGAAGCCGCCGCCGGCCAACACCACGCCCAGCCTTGCCTCCACCCGGCCTGCGTGTTCGCCGGAAAGGACCGCACCGGTGACCACGCCGCCGTCGTCAATTACCAACTCCTCCGCGGGAGTGGAGGTCCACACGCGCACGCCCGCGTCCAGTGCGGAAGCGACCATGCGGGTCATCAGGGCCGAGCCGTTAGTGCGCCTGAGGGGCTGCTGGAACAGCGCAGTGTCCGCCCAGGTCCTCAGCAGTTTGCCGGCCGTGTAGGTAAAGGCCTTTACGGACTGATTGGCCTTCAGGATCGTGCTCAGGTCCGGGCCCACCTGCGGCATGTAGCCGAAAACGGTGTAAGAGCTAAGGTACGGCTGCAGTTCCTTGCGGCGGTTGCCCAGCATGCGGATGTCGGCATCGGTGGGCAGGATGGCGCGGCCGCCGAGTTTGGCGCCCGGCAGGTCCATCTGATAGTCCGGCGCCTTCTCGGGATAGCTGAAGGTCACTTTGGTGTGGTCCTCGAAGAAATCAATGGCTTCCGGAACGGTGTCCAGGAACCCGTCGATGCCGTCCTTGTTGTAAGTCTCCGGCGCCAGGGCCCTCAAGTACTTTTCGGCTTCGGCCCGGGTGTCGCCCGTGGCCGCAGCGCCCTTGCGGTTGCCCGGGACCCAGGCCCATCCGGCGGATAGCGCGGTGGTGCCGCCGAAATGCGGAGACTTTTCCGCAACGATGACATTCAGGCCGTCATGCGCAGCCCGCAGTGCTGTAGCCATGCCGGCCGCGCCGGAACCGACGATAAGTATGTCGCAGCGGTGGGTAGTGGGGGTGTCAGTCATGACTGTTTCCTAGCGTTTGGAGGACAAGGCAGCGCTGCCTGAAGGGGTGAGGGGCGTTGCTGAAGCGTCGAGTTCGAGATCCACATAGGCGAGGTCCTGCACGTTCGGCAGTGAGTAGGGCTTGATGGCCTCGTGAAGGGGGTGGGTGTTGTAGACGGCGAGTGCATTGCGGTCCTGGAAGTCCGCAACGATGACGTGGTCCCATGATCTGTCCGTCTTCAAAACGTCAGGTCCGTGGACGAGTGAAAGCAGACCGGGGATATTGCCTTCCAGCAACTCCAGGCCGGTGATCCAGCCGGCGCGGATTTCATCGGTGAAGCTGTCCTTCCAGCGGAACATGACGATGTGCCGGATCATGCGGGCACCGACTCGGACTCGGCAGTGTAATGGGCCGGCTGATTGGCCAATCGTCGGCCGGCCAGGTAGGCCATGGTCATCAGCGGGCCCAGGGTAGCCCCGGCGCCGGGGTATCCGGCGGCGTAGGGGCTCTCGGTGGTGTTGCCGGCGGCGAAGAGGCCAGGGATGGTGTTTCCGTCGACGTCGAGGACCTGGCCGTTGCCGTCAGTAGCCACACCTCCGCAGGTCCCGAAGGCTCCGTTGACCACCTCGAGGGCGTAGTAAGGCCCGTACTGCAGCGGCCCCAGCGAAGGGTTGGGCCACTGGTTATCCGCGTCCCCCCAATACCGGTCGTACTCTGAAGACCCGCGGCCGAAGTCCGGGTCCTCGCCCTGAAGGGCGTTGGCGTTGAACCGCTCCACAGTGGCTTCGAGGTTCTCTGTGGGGACGCCGATCCGGGAAGCGAGGTCGGCAAGCGTCGGTGCTTCGATGAGCCAGGCCGGGGTGGGGTCGCCGGCGCGGTGGTCCATGATGCCATAGCGCTCCAGGTAGGACTGGTCGAAGACCACGTGGGCCGGGGTGTTCAGTGTCTGGTTGTTCGCCGAATCCCAGGAGTGCAGCACACGGGCCAGGTCGTTGTAGTTCTGTGCCTCATTCGCGAAGCGCTGGCCGTGGCGGTTGATCATGATGGAGCCGGGCCCCTGGCGCTCGAACCGCAGCAGCGAACCGACAGGTTCCCCGTCCCGCATTGTCCCGGTCAGGGACATAGGCGCCCACCAGGCTTCGCGAGTACCGCGGGTCATGGCGCCGATGCGCTGGGCCATCTTCAGGGCGTCACCCGTATTTGAGGGCGGTGAGCACATGGTGTAGAGGCGGGTGGCGAGCATCGAGTCTGCCAGCTGCCGGTCCCACTCAAAACCGCCCGCGGCCAGCACCACGCCTGCGCTCGCTTCGAACTCGGTACCGTCACTGAGTACGACGCCGGTCACACCACTCTCGCGGGTCAGGAGCCTTTTAGCGCGGGCCCCGACAGCGAAATGAACACCATTTTTGAGGCATGCGCTGATGAGCATGGCTACAAGGGAGTGGCCCTTGGCTGCAAACCCGTTGGCCTGACGCTCATTCAGTTCGTCCCACGGGAAAGCGGTGAAGGCGCCCCAGTCCTCGTATTCCTGCATGGTGTAGGGAAGCCGGCCGTCCGTGCGGACGTGCTCGGCCATCGGGCCGAGGGCCTCGTTGCAGTTGAACAGCTCGGGCTCCACCGTTCTGCCGCCCTTAATGGCACCGGGCAGATCCTGTCGGTAGTCCGGAAAGTTGTCGAGGAAGATGAATCGCACTCCGAGTTCGTCCGCCGCGAAGCGGAGCATTGTGTCGCCGTGGTCCAGGGCCGCGTCGAGCAGTTCGGACCGGCCGCGGCCGCGGGCCACGGCCTCCACGTACTCACGGCCGGCGGACTTTGAATCGTTGATGCCGGCTTCGCGTGCGTAGTGGTTGTCCACCACCCAGAGCATGCCTCCGGACACTGCGGAAGTGCCTCCCAGCAGCTCGGATTTCTCCAAAACGATTACGGACTGGCCTGCATGGGCTGCGGTGGCAGCGGCCGTGAGTGCGCCCGCACCGGAGCCCACCACGACGACGTCATAGCGGCCGGCGTTCTCAGCATTGAGGATGCGCATTTGGTTATTTCACTCTCCGTGGGTCTGACGTCCAGCGGGATGGCTGGAGCAATTCCCTGATCGTGGCACGGTGGCAGGCGCTTACCGAGGTGGTGTTCCATTGATTCGAACGGTTGAGTCGTTGAACGGAACAGGCTGCTGTGCAGCGACTGACGTTCGCTGGCGGCCTACGCTGGCGTTGAGTTCGGTGCGGGGAGGCTCCGGCGAAGTGTGCCCACGGGTGCAGGGTTATAGCCAAGGCGACGGGAAATGGCTCGGGCGGCCATCTGCATCTGGGGTACCAGTGCCGGAACGTTTTCCTGGCCCCTGGTGACGATAGCGGTGAGGCAGGCCAAGGGTTGATCCCCATCCGCGAAGATGGGCACGGAGATCCCGCTGGACTCATCCACAATGATTCCGGCCATGGAGCAATATCCGGTCTGGCGGATGATGGCCAAGACTTTCCGCAGCTCGTGCGGATCTGTGACCGTGGCATCTGTCAGTTTCTCCAGGCGCCGGCTCAGGAACCGTTCCTGGTCTTCTTCGGGGGCGAAAGCCATGAAGACCAAGCCGCCCGAACAGCCATGGACCGGGAGGCGGCCGGCGATCCTGGTGATGTTGACGACGGACTCGTTGAGGGCGAGACGCTCGATGTAAAGCACATCCGTGCCCTCAAGTACGCCCAGCGAAATGTTGTGGCCCGTGTGGGCGGCTAGATCCTCCATGACCGGCAGGGCGGACTCGCGAAGGCTCGCGGCCCGGGAGCCGCGCGAGGCCAGCTCCCAGAGCCGGTGGCCGTGCCGCAGCCGTCCGGAAGGGTCGCGGACCAGCAGTCCCTCAATCTCCAGTTCGCCTACGAGGCGATGCACTGTGGATAGGGGCAGGTCGACCTTACGGCTTAGCTCCCGCAATTGAAGAGCGGGGGCCTCATCCGCAAATGCAGCAAGAATCCGCACAACGCGGTGGATGACGGACTCCCCGGAAGTGGAATTGGCCACGGACGCCTCTCAATAGGGAAGTACTTCATTATACCGATGAACGGAACACCCTGAGCAGTCCGCTCGGCCGGTGGGCGAGCCTTCATGCCAGCGACCTGGGCCGAGCCGGGGCGGGAACTGCACCAACTGGTTGCCGATTGCACCGTTGACTACACGTCCTCGCCAGGGGGAGCGCCTGTCGCCAAGACCGGTGTTGACTATATGGCTTAGATCACTATTATTGGAGCAATGGTTCCTCCATTGACAGCCTCTCTGATGGGTTTCCTCTTCCAGCCTTTGAACTGCTGGACACCCCTGCTTCGATGCAGCCGTCCCGGGAATCTTCACTCAAACGGGGTTTATCCTCACACAAAGGAGTGTTATGTCCACAACAAGTGAACAGGTGCGCGTGTTAACGCCTGAACAGAAGGATAAGGAAGTCCGTCGTGTCGTTGGCTCAAGCTTTCTCGGAAGTGTCATCGAGTACTACGACTTTTTCGTCTATGCCTCCGCAGCGTCGCTGGTGTTCGGCCCGGTGTTCTTCTCCAACCTGGACCCCTTGGCCGGCACAATTGCCTCCTTGGCAACCTTCGCGGCCGGTTACGTTGCCCGTCCGGTGGGAGGCCTGATCTTCGGCCACTTCGGTGACCGGCTCGGGCGCAAGAAAATGCTCGTCCTCTCTATGACCGGCATGGGCGTCGGCTCATTCCTGATGGGCCTGATTCCCCCGGCTAATGCCATTGGATCGTGGGGCGCCGTAATACTCGTTACGCTGCGCGTAATTCAAGGAATCTGTGTGGGCGGCGAATGGGGCGGCGCTGCCTTGATGTCCCTGGAGCATGCCAAGGCGAAAAAACGCGGCTTTGCGGCGTCGTTCGCTACCGCCGGCAGCTCGTTTGGTACTTTCCTTGGAACCGGTGCCATGGGTGTTGTTGCACTGCTGCCCCACGATGCTTTCCTTGCCTGGGGATGGCGCCTGCCTTTCCTTGCCTCCGCGGCCTTGCTGGTGATCGGCCTGATCATCCGCTCCAAGGTTTCCGAGAGCCCTGTCTTCGAAGCCGCCATGGCTGCGCAAGAGGCAAAGAAGAAGGAATCCGCTCCTCTTATGGAAGTACTTCGGCATCCCAAAATCCTCATCCTGACCACCTTGAGTTGCATTTCGTTGTTCAGCATGTCCGCCATGATCAGCACCTTCGGACCAACCTATGCTGTCGCTGGCGGTGCCAGCAGCTCCAGCGTTCTGTTCGGCTTGTCCATCAGCGGGCTTTTCTCTTCTGCAGGGGTCCTGGTCTTCGGCAAACTGTCGGATACGTTGGGCCGCCGCTGGCTCATGATGGCAGGTGGCATTGCAGTCGCGCTGTTGACCTATCCACTCTTCGCGGCAATTGGGTCCGGAACTATCGCGCTGGTCTTTATCGCCTTCGTGACACTAAAGGTCCTCTACTCGATGATCTATGGTCCGATGGCGGCATTTCTTGCCGAGCAGTACCCTCCCCGGTCGCGGTACACCGGCATCTCGCTCAGTTACCAGCTGGCCAGTTTGATTGGCGCCGGATTCACCCCTGTTATCCTTGCTTCGCTTTACGCTGCATCCGGCAAGGACATCGGTCCCGTCATCTGGTTCATGATGGGCATGTGCGCGATCAGCGTGGTGGCCGTTTTCCTCACACGTGAGACTAAGGACAACGACATCATGACGGGCGCTGCGGTTAAAGACTTTGCTACCAACCGTAGCGCGGTCGGCCCAGGCCGCTGACCCGACTCACAACCACCAGAATCGGGTCATTGGTGGCGCTGAGCGGCGACTGAATGCAGGCAGGCCCAGACAAAGCGTCTGAGCCTGCCTGTGCTCATCGCAGTCGGTGGTCTAACCGCCGTTTCCGTTCCCGCCTGGTTCTCCAGGGTTCCGCGCTTATGTTCGTCTCGGTTCTCTCCATCCGGGAAACCATGGGAACTGGACTCGAACGGGCTAACACCTGTGCATTTCTTCTGCTACGCACTGTACAAGATCGCTATGAACGATCGACGGCGGGGTGTCGCAGCGCTCGGCGTGGCCGTGCCACTGCGTGAAAAGTGCGCCAAGCGCTGGTCCCGTCCTCCAAATGGCGGCCAGGGGTATTAGCAGGCAACTTACGGAAACACGACAGCAGCATCGCCAATGAACGGAAAAGCGTAGCGGCCGTTCGATGTCGCACCACTAACAGCAAAGTCATCCACCGCCCCTGCGGGGCCTACATTAAAGCGAGACAAACCGTGGCAGCACGCAAAATCATCACCACCCAGGTGGCCATCATGGGAGCCGGCCCCGCCGGCCTGATGCTCTCCCACCTGCTGGCCAAGGCTGGCATCGAATCGACCGTGATCGAGATCCGCAGCCACAAGCAGATTTCCGAAACGGTCCGCGCGGGAATCCTGGAACACGGCACCGTCAACCTCCTTGTGGACAGCGGCGTCTCGGAGCGGGTGCTGCGCGAGGGCGACCGTCACGACGGCATCGAGCTGCGGTTCCACGGGGAAAGCCACCGCCTCGACTTCAAAGAACTGGTGGGGGAGTCCGTCTGGCTGTACCCGCAGACGGACGTCTTCCTGGATCTCGCAGCACGGCGTAAGGCCGATGGCGGGGACGTCCGCTACAGCGTTACGGACACCACCGTCAACGACCTTGAGGGCAAACCGAGGGTCTGGTTCACCGACGCCGAGGGCGTGGAGTTCGAGATCCAGGCCGAGTTCCTGGTGGGCGCGGACGGTTCACGCAGCTACTGCCGGCGGCAGGTGCCGGAGGCCTCGCGGACGCAGTACTTCCACGAATACCCCTTCGCCTGGTTTGGGATCCTGGCCGAAGCCCCGCGCAGCTCTGATGAGCTGATCTATGCCAGCTCGGACAACGGGTTCGCCCTCATCAGCCAGCGCACCGAAACCGTCCAGCGGATGTACTTCCAGTGCGATCCCAAGGAAAACGTGGCCGAGTGGGACGACGACCGGATCTGGGCCGAGTTCCGCAGCCGGGTCAACGGAAACGGCTTCGAGCTGAAGGAGGGCCCGGTCATCGACAAGATGGTCCTGCCGTTCCGGAGCTTTGTGCACACCCCCATGCGGCACGGCAACCTGTTCCTGGCCGGCGATGCCGCCCACACAGTCCCGCCCACCGGCGCCAAGGGCCTGAACCTGGCCATCCAGGACGTAAAAGTGCTCTTTGAGGGGCTGGAATCCTTCTACAGCAACGGCTCAACGGCCTCGCTGGACAGCTACAGCGACCGCGCCCTTGAGCGAGTGTGGAAGGCCCAGCAGTTCTCCTACTGGATGACCACCATGCTGCACACCCCCACGGATGCGGGCGACTTTTCCCGGGCACGGCAGTTGGGCGAACTCAATTCCGTGGTGTCATCCAAGCACGGCATGGCATACCTTGCCGAGGCGTACACCGGCTGGCCAGGGGCACGGTAAGAGGCACCAAGCCAGCTGACACGTATCCCTTCAACACCCAGCAAAGTGTCGGCGATTCATCGACCACCAACCGGAAGTAGTCCTGTGCGATACATCAAGCTTCGCGACCTCACCGTCTCCGCGATCGGGCTCGGCTGCATGGGAATGTCCCATCTCTACACGGGCCATCAGCAGGCAGAAAACGAGTCCATCCGCACCATCCATCGCGCCTTGGATCTGGGCGTGACCCACTTTGACAGCGCCGAGCTTTACGGACCTTTCAAGAATGAAGTACTCCTGGGAAAGGCCCTGAAGGGCCGCCGCGGCCAGGTGGTTCTCACGTCCAAGTTCGGTCTGATCTCGCACGTGGGGAAGGCCGGGCCCGTGGATAGTTCGGCGTCAAACATCCGCGCCGCAGTGGAAGGCTCCCTCGCGCGCCTCGGCACCGATTACATCGACCTCTACTACCAGCACCGGGTGGACAGGGCGGTGCCCATTGAAGACGTCATGGGAACGCTGACCGAGCTCATTGCCGAGGGAAAGATCCGGCATATTGGTCTTTCCGAAGCCGGGCCGGACACCATTCGGCGCGCCAATGCGGTCTACCCGGTTACCGCGCTGCAGTCCGAATACTCGCTGTGGACACGTGATGGCGATGATGGAACCCTGGAACTGCTGAAGGAACTCGGGATCGGTTTCGTGCCCTATTCGCCTCTCGGCCGCGGTCTGCTCACCGGGAAGATTCTGTCCCTTAGCCAGCTCGATCAAGATGACTGGCGTTTGAGCAACCCGCGCTTCATGGACGGTGCATTGGACAAAAATCTCATTGTGCTGAAGGAAGTGGAATCCGTGGCCCGGCAAGCGGGTGCCACGCTTTCCCAGGTGGCGCTGGCCTGGCTGCTGAGCAAAGGGAAGGACTGGTCGGCGATTCCTGGCACCACCCGGGTTGAACACCTGGAAGAAGACTTGCTGGCGGTGAACGTGAAACTCAGCCCGGAACAACTCAATGCCCTGGATAGCCTCACGCAGCCGGTGGGCGATCATCATACCGCCGCCCAGATGCGGCTCTTCGACCGCGAAAACTCGCTCAGCACCCAGGCTGGGCGATAGCCGTATGTCTGTGCATCCTAAGGTAGTTTTCCTCGGTCACAGCGAGGCCGGGTCCGCCATTGCCGGCGAGCTGATCAAGGCTGGGTTCGACGTCGTCGGTTTCGATTCCGCGGTGAGCAAGTCACCCTTCGCGCCTAGGGCGGCGAGCCTTGAGGAGGCAGTAGCCGGCGCTGCCGTGGTTCTTTCCCTGGGCCCCTATACGGCGCCGTCCAGGGTTGCCGAGCGCGTGGTGCCCCTCCTTGGCAAGGGTGCGCATTACGGGGACCTGAGCACCGGCACGCCTGCCGTGAAAAAGGAACTTGCCGCGTTGTTTGACGACGGCATATATGCGGATATCGCAGTTGCCGAGCAGGATCCGGTGGCCGGCGAAATACCAGCTCTGGATGTCGCCGGCACCGGCGCCAGGAAGCTGATCGAACTGCTTAAGCCGTCCGGGCTGGGCTTGGAGTATGTTTCCGAGGTGGCGGGCGAAGCAACGGCGCGCCGGCTCTTCCGCAGCCTGCTGGCCAAAGGTATGGCAGGAGTCATCACGGACAGCCTGTGGGCCGCGGAGAGCCTGGGCCTGCAGAACTGGGCTTACCAGGAGATTCTGGAGGAATTCGAATCCCATTCCGCCGAGACGGCCAAGCGGTATCTTTCGGGTACCGCCCTGCACGTCAAGCGGCGCCAGATTGAAATAATGGACGTCGTGGGGATGCTCAACGAGACCGGTTACGAGAGCACCATGATCGCGGCCATCGAGTTCACCTACGGACGTATCCTCCATGGAAAAAAGATTCCGTTCAGCAAGGCGCAGTAGTTGCTGCGGGGCTAGCCAGACAACGTGAGGGGTGCTCCTTCGCTCGAAACCAACTGTCAAGACAATTGAGATCCGAGCGACGGAGCACCCCTTTGTCGGTTAAAGTCTCGCTTTGAGTGGCTGCACTGGACCCCCTGCTTAGTAGGCGAGCTGCTGCTGCAACGCGTCGAGCACCACGTAGCAGGGGAGAACCTGGCCCACGCTGGAGTTGGGCTCGCGCTTTTCCTTGATGGCAGCCACGAACTCGCGGTCCTGCAGTTCGATGCCGTTCATGGATACCGCCACGTTGGAGACGTCGATGGGATTCTTTTTTCCATCGACAAGGTCGTCATACCGTGCGATGTAGGTGTTGGTGTCACCGATGTAGCGGAAGAACGTCCCGATGGGGCCGTCGTTGTTGAAGGAGAGTGACAGGGTACAAATCTTGCCTGTTTCGGTTTGGAGCTGGATGGACATGTCCATCGCTATGCCAAGCTCAGGATGCTTGGGCCCCTGGATGGCGTTGGCTTTCACGATTTTTTCGCCGGTCTGGTATTGGAACAGGTCCACAGTGTGGGCGGCATGGTGCCACAGCAAGTGGTCGGTCCAGGACCGGGCCTGGCCCAGGGCGTTGGCATTGGTGCGCCGGAAAAAGTAGGTCTGCACATCCATTTGCTGGATGGCGAATTCGCCAGCGCTGATCTTGTTGTGCACAAATTGGTGCGACGGATTAAACCGGCGTGTGTGGCCGGCCATGGCAACGAGGCCCGTCTCCTTTTGCACGTCCACGATTTCCTGCATGCCCGCCAGGGAGTCAGCCATCGGGATCTCAACCATGACGTGCTTGCCCGCACGCAGGGCCTCCAGGGTCTGGGCATGATGCATCTGTGTAGGCGTTGCAAGAACAACGCCGTCCAGGTCGTCCTGGGCCAGCAGTTCGGAGTAGTTGGTGAAGGCGGCCTTCGCCCCATATTTGGCGGCTACCTCCTTCGCGATGTCCATCTTGCTGTGGGCAACATACTGGATCTTGGCGTCAAGGATTTGGGTCAGGGCGTCGAGGTGCTTGTGGCCGAAGGCGCCCAGGCCTACGACGGCAATATTGACAGTCATGCGTCTCCTTCTTTAGGGGTAAGGATCAGGTGGCCAACGGAGGTGTTGGAAGCGGGCACATGGTTGAACCGGTGGACCTCGTCAACTTTGTCGCCGAGGGCGCCGCGCATGATGAGCCACATGATGAGTTCAACGCCTTCAGAACCTGCTTCCCTCATGTATTCGAGGTGGGGCTTGTACTGGAGCACTTCGGGCTGGTCGATGAGATCGTCCATAAACTTTTGGTCCCAGGGCAGGTTGATCAGTCCCGCGCGGGCGCCCTGAATTTGGTGGCTCATGCCGCCGGTGCCCCAGACCTGGACGTTAAGGTCCTCGTCGAATTCTTCCACCGCCCGCCGGATGGCCTTACCGAGGGAGAGGCAGCGTTCGCCGGAGGGCTGGGGGTACATCACGACATTCACGGCCAGGGGTATGACCTTGGAAGGCCATTTGTCTGGAGTGCCGTACATCAGTGACAGGGGAACTGTGAGGCCGTGGTCCACCTCGAGCACGTTCAAGACAGTCAGGTCGAAGTCATCAAGGATGAGGGAGGCAGCCAGATGGGTTGCGAGCTCTGGAGCCCCTTCGACGGACGGTACGGGCCTGGGCCCGTAGCCCTCGTCGCAGACCTCGAATGATTCGGCTACACCGATGGCGAAGGTCGGCATGATTTCCATGCCGAAGTACGAAGCGTGGTCGTTGTAGACGATGATTGCCACGTCAGGATTGTTGGTCTTGATCCAGCTTTTCGAGAACTCGTATCCCTGGAACATCGGCTTCCAGTAATCGTCCTCTGTGCGGCCCATGTCGATCGCTGCGCCGACTGCGGGCACGTGGCTGGTCGCGATCCCAGCTGTAATTTTTGCCATTATGCTTCGTCCCGTTCCTTCTTGGAGCGCCAGCCTTCAATGTTGCGGCCGCCGGCGAGCATCATTGCCTGGTACTGCTCCACGTTCATATCGGTCATCGTGCTTACGGCCTGGACGTAGGACAGTCCTTCCGCCGCGAAAATCTTGGACAGGAAGTAGACGTTGCCTCCGTTGTCGAGCATTTTCTGGAAGTCACGGGTAAGGACGGCCTGTTTCTGGTCCTCCGTCATCTCCCACTCGTCCAGGTAAGAGCGCTCGTCCGCCAAGAACCTCCTGCGGTTTTCCTCCTTGCGAAGGCTCATGCAAAACTCGTTCAGCTGGAAGCCCTCGCGGCCCTTCTCAAGAGTGAAGATGGTTGTGCCCGGAAGGTCCTTGAACTGTTCAAAATCTGGCTTCATGGTCAGCTCCAATAAAGGTAGTTGGGGTTGGCTACGAGCAACTTCTCCTGCAAAGCCGGCGTAGTTGCTATGGACGGGACGTAGTCCACGAGGATTCCGTCGTCGGGCATCTCCTGTTTCATGTTGGGGTGCGGCCAATCCGTCCCCCACAGGACGCGGTCTGGGAACTCCTCCACGACGGTTCTGGCAAACGGCGCAACGTCCGCGTAGGCAGGTGCTCCACTGACCGTGATGCGGTCCGGGCAACTGACCTTCGAGATGACGTTGGAGTTCTCCTGCATGAAGCGCAGGAAATCGCCAAACTCTGCGCCGTCCACGGGTTTGGTGACGTCAGGGCGGCCCATGTGGTCGATCACGATTGGAATGTTCAGGGAAGTGAAGAAGTCCCATTTTTCCCGGAGATCCGAGGGTTCGAAGTAGAGCACAACGTGCCAGCCCAGCGGACGGATTTTCTCAATGATGTCGCGGTAATACTCGTCGGGCTTGGGGTCCACCAAGCGTTTGACGTAGTTGAATCGGACGCCTCGGACGCCCAGTTCGTGCATCTGTGCCAGTTCCGCCGGAGTTACCGAGGGCTTTAGGGCGACGACGCCGCGCGCCCTGTCGTTCGAGTTCGCCAGGACATCCAAGAGGGCGGAATTATCCGTACCGTGGCAGGTTGCCTGAACCACTACGTTTTTCTCGAAGCCGAGAAAGTCGCGCAACGCGAAGAGCTGTTCCCTGCTGGCGTCGCACGGGGTGTATTTCCGTTCATGAGCGAAAGGAAAGATGCTGCCTGGCCCGAAAACGTGGCAGTGGGCATCGACGGCACCGGCTGGAACCTGAAACGTCGGCTTGCTGGGGGTGGGATCCCAGTCGAGCCAGTCGGAATCCTTCACGAAGGTGAGTGTGTTCATGAGACCAAGACTTTCGTCGTCTGGTTGAGGCGTGGAAAGACTGTGCGGGCGTTGTTGGCGAAGATGTCTTCGCGTTCTGGCCGGGAAATGTCAGCGGCGTCGATGTAGCGCTTGGTGTCGTCAAAATACTGGCCCGTCTGGGGATCGGTGCCGCGTACGGCGCCGATCATTTCGGAACCAAAAAGAATGTTCTTGTTGTCGATGACGCCAAGCAACAGGTCGATGCCGGGCTGGTGGTAAACGCAGGTGTCGAAGAAGACGTTGTTCATCAGGTGTGTATCAAGGGCCGGCTGCTTCAACATGTCTGCAAGTCCGCGGTAGCGGCCCCAGTGATAGGGGACGGCTCCGCCGCCGTGGGGAATGATGAACCGCAGCGCCGGGAAGTCTTTGAACAGGTCACCCTGAAGCAGCTGCATGAACGCGGTGGTGTCTGCGTTCATGTAGTGCGCACCGGTGGCGTGGAAGTTGGAGTTGCACGACGCCGAAACGTGAATCATGGCGGGAACGTCCAGCTCCACCATCTTTTCGTACAGGGGGTACCAGTAATTGTCCGTCAACGGCGTTGTCTGCCACATCCCGCCGCTGGGGTCAGGGTTGAGGTTGCAGCCGATGAAGCCGAGCTCGTTGACGCAGCGCTCGAGCTCATTGATTGATTCAGTGAGATCGGCACCGGGGGACTGCGGCAGCTGACAGACACCGATGAATGACTCAGGAAAGAGATCCACGACGCGTTTGATCAGGTTGTTGCACGCAACGGTCCATTCAAGGCTGATCCGCTGGTCACCCTCGTGGTGGCCCATGGCGGACGCCCGTGGAGAAAAGATCGTTAGATCAATGCCGCGCTCGTTGATGAGGCGCAACTGGTTCTTCTCGACAGAGTCGATGATGCTCTGGTCGGAAATCTCCGGGTAGGCAGGGCTGGGCTTGCCGGCCTTGAATGCTGCCAGCTGATCGATCCGCCACTGATTGTGAAGTTCCGGGGCAGTTGTGTAATGGCCGTGGCAATCAATGATCATGTGTTCTCCCGGAATATTTGAGGGACATAAACGGAGCCCGACATCAACATGCGGGCGGTGCGGAGTAAGGCGGACTTGGTCACGACGGGCTGGTCCGAGGAGTTATCGACTTCCATCTGGACTGTAAAGAACCCGGAGGGGTGCTCGACCTGGACCTCGATACCGGTACCGTCGCCGCGGCCCGGTGTATCCGGTGACCCGATTTTCTCGGCGACACTGCCCTTGAGCACACATGCGGTGGCTACCGAGACTGCACCGAGAACACCGATGGATTCATGGACCCTGTGCGGGATAAAGGTGCGGGTGCTGATGGCCCCCCCTCCCTTGGCTGGTGCAAGCAGGCTCATCTTGGGAACCGTCTTGTTGGTTACATCGCCGAGGTTCATGAGGGGTCCGAGCTGAAGGCGGATCTCTTCCACCTGGCCCCTCAGCTTCGAATTTGCCTCGAGTTCGGCCGGAGTCTCATAGCCCGTTATGCCAAAATCGGAAGCGTTGAGGCAGGCCACCGGCATGCCGTTATCAACGCAGGTGACCTCTACTCCGTTGACGACGTCGGTCACGTTGCCTGTAGGCAGCAGCGAACCACAGCTTGAGCCAGAGACATCCTCGAAATTGATAGTGATGGGCGCGTGCGTCCCAGGAACGCCGTCGATGCGGGCGGAACCGGCGTAATTGACCACTCCTCCTGGAGTTTCCACATACGCTGTGGCCTTGGAGTCCGTGTTCACCATGTAGATGGCGACAGGAGTGACACCATCAGCAGCCGGCAAAAGTCCGTTTTCAAGTGCGAAGGGACCCACCCCGGCCAGAATGTTGCCGCAGTTCTGTTGATCGCTGACCTCGGCACGGTCCGGCCACACCTGAAGAAAGAGGTAATCGACGTCGATCCCGGGCCGGATGGACCGGTTGACGACGGCAACTTTCGAAGTGAGCGGGTGGCCGCCGCCCATTCCGTCGATCTCCCGCGGGTCGGGTGAGCCCATGGCCGCCAGAAGGAAGGCATCCCGGGCGCCCCGCTCGGCCGGCAGGTCCTCGGCCAAAAAATACAGTGCCTTGGACGTACCCCCACGCATGACAGTGCAGGGGACCGCCATCTGACTGGTCATTGCTGGTAGTCCTCGTAGACCAGACCCTTGGCGGCAAGCCTGTCGCGCATGTTGTAAATGTCCAGGCCCAGCTCGCCTGACTTAAGACGTGCCCGCTTCGCGGTCTCATTCGCTTCACGCTCACGGCCTTTGGCGAGGACGCTCGCGGCGTCCTCCCGCCGCACAACACAAACACCATCGATGTCGGCAACGATCACGTCGCCGGGACGGACGAGCTGATTGGCGATCACGACGGGAACCTGTACATTACCGACGGTCTCCTTCACAGTTCCCTGTGCACCGATGGCCTTTGACCACACCGGAAAATTCATGTCGGTCAGGGTGTCGACATCGCGAACACCGGCATCAATAACGAGACCGCGGACGCCGTGCGCGAGAAGACTTTCAGCGAGCAGGTCTCCGAGGTATCCATCGTCACAAGGACTTGTCGGCGTCACGACCAGGATGTCGCCGGCCTGGGCCTGCTCGACGGCAACATGAAGGGACCAGTTATCGCCTGGAGCAACCTCGCAGGTAAGCGCGTTTCCGGCTACCTTGGCGGGAAAGATAGGACGCAAACGAATGTCGAGCAGGCCGGTTCGACCCTGGGACTCATGGACCGTGGCCACACCCACTTCTACAAGACCATCAATGATGTCCAAGGGCGTCCGTGGGGTACCGCGAACTACTACTGCCATGATTCTCCTTTGAATACCGCGGAACTCCGCGCGTTGCTGCGATCGAGTATGGGTCCGGAACCCCTTGGAGGGCTTCCATTGGTGCCTATGCTCGCGCATTGGTTCATCCATTGATATCGTGGAGGTCACGGTAGGTCTTGTCAAGACGGAGGAGAAAAAATGCAGTCCCAAAGCGTAGGTCAGAGCGGCGCCACTGAGCCGGCATCAGCAGACAAACCGTTGCTCACCGTACTGGCCGAATTTGCGCACTCACTTGAGGGTGACGCCATTCCTGCTGCTGTACGCGACCAGGCCAAGCTCTGTCTGCTCGACACGTTGGGATGCATTATCGCTGGCTCCGTAACAGCGGAGGCCGCGGCCCTGCAGCGGGCGGAACGCCGTCTGAGCAGTGGCTCGGGAGTCATGCTGTCTCCGAGTGAAGAAGCTCGAGTCTTGGGCTACATGGGTGACGTACTGGAACTCAATGACTTGATCGGGGGACACGCAAGCATTGGGATCGTTGCCGCGGTCCTAGGCGCGGCCCGGCAAGCGGACTCTTCCGGAGAGCGGGTGGTCGATGCAATCGTCGCTGGCATCGAAGTCACTTCCCGTCTCTATGAATCCACGGCATGGACGAAGAAGCCGTACACAGAGTCGGGGATGGTCATTCCGAGTCTCGTTTCCGCCATTGGTGCCGCGGCCGCCGTGGCCCGACTGCGCGGACTGTCCGTCGCCATGACGGCAGAAGCAATGGCCATTGCCGGGACCATCGTCAGCTGGGGTCCGGCAGAGGTTATCTTCGGCACGGGAGGAACCATCAAACCAATCCTGTTTGGTGCGTGCCCTGCGGACAGCGGCATCAAAGGCGTTGAGTATGCCCAGGCGGGACTGACCGGCCCGCCGAACTTGATTGAAAGCCCGCTCGGGCTCATGGCCGCACTCTCACACAGTTTTGACGAAAGTGAGATCCGTTCCCCGGATGTATGGCATCTGCTCAAGCCGCAGCGAAAACTTCATGCATCCTGCGGGTACACCCACTCGAGCATCGACGCCGTGGTGGATCTTGTGCGCCATGGCGTGAACGTTGCAGGAGCCAAGCGAATCAAAGTTCAGGTGCCCGAATACTTGCTAGCCGCCGTAGGCAAGGATCACATGCCGGAAACTTCCAATGAAGCCCGCTTCCATCTGCAGTATTGCCTCGCTCTCGCGGCCAATGGTGCCGACTTCATCAGCCCGGCCCATACGCTCGAATTCGAACGATACGCGTCCCCCGAAATCGAATCGTTGATGGAACGGATTGAAGTCTCTTCACTGGAAATCAGTGGCACGATTCACGCGAAGCCCTACAACATTTCACGAGTAACCGTTGAGGGGCCCGACGGTGAAATAGTCGAAGGCGGCTCCAACGCCCCTCGGGGTTCTGCTGCCAACCCACTGACAGACGATGACGTTATTCAAAAGTTCAGGCGTCTGGCATCTGCACGAATGCCGGACGCCGAGATTGAATCGGGCATCAGCCTGATCCTGGATCTTGCCCGTCCAGGAAACGACAAAGGTCTTTGGGCGATCATCGACGGCATCTTGGAAGCCGACGCGAAGGCCGGCTAAGTGCGCGGTGTGGAAATCGGGGAAGAGGATAGGAGTAGAAGCGGCGACGTGCACCTGCAGCCCCACGTCGCCGCTTTTGGCTGGTCATATGCGTGTTTACCAACATCCTCTGAAATGGGTGAAGGAGGTGTCGCCATCATGAATTTCTGCTTTGCTGGATCGTGCGTTCCTTACATTGCAGGCTCCGTTCGTGGCCGGCGGCGCCACCCACAACCAGGACAGGGCGAACCCGTCCGTAGTCCGGCAAAAAACCGCGTTCCCTGAGGGGGACGCGGTTTTTGGGGAGAGCAGGGGGATGAATGAATGTGGGTGTGGACAATGTCAACACTTTGGGCGTCGGACTCGCCCTTGCTGGGGTTGGATCGGGCCGGATTCCGCATGTTTCCGTGAGAGCCCAGTGTTTGCGAGGGCTGGAATGCAGTTCGAGTCCCACCTCGGGCACAGTGTTTTCGCAGGTCAGGGGCTTTTTGTCTTCTTAGTGTTGACAAGGCTTGACTTTTCGAAGGCCATAGGTGAACGGTGCGCCACACTTAGGGCACGGTCAACGCTCTGGAACGGCACGACCTTGTACAGAGCAGATCGGACGTTTTCTTGAGGGCTAAATACGAATCCCTCGCTGGGTGACATACGAGCTCTCGCTGAAAGGGTGGTCGACAGGGGCCGCGAAACTAGAACTCTACGAGATGGCGCAGCCGGAGAATCGTTGAATGAAACTGCGTTATCGCCGATCCGACTGGCCCTAGTCGATGCGGACGATGGACACACCCGCTTGTTGGAGATCTTCGTAGATCTTGCCTAACGGCGCCGGCGTCCCTCGTTCGTCGCATTGGGTGAAGATCAAGCGCTCGGCTGCCCGGGAAACACCGACGAAGAAAGTCATGGTGGATTCGACAGTGTTCCGAGCGTGTGCCCACCACTGGTCGCTGTCAAGTCCGATGAAGAAAACCGTATGGTATTCCAGGCCTTTGCTCCGGTGAACTGTCAACAGCGGAACTGCATCTTCATCGAAGAACGCGTCTGAGACTGAGTTCCAGGAATCGACCCGCCGAAGCACCTCGGCGAGCCGAATCTGGAAGGCTGCGAGGATCCCCTCGAGATCCTCTGGCCTGTCGCCAAAGACCCTCTTGTGTCCGGCGGATTCGACCTGTACAAAGGTCGTCAGCTGGTCGGCTAGAGAGGCTGCGAGCTGTTCGCTCAGGTCGATTCCCGAACCATGGTTCAGAGGGTTCTGAGCGAGCCACGCGCGCAGGTCGTGAAGGTACTTCGTGAGATCATCGTCTGCCTGGGTACCTACCTCTCTGTTGCGTGGCCCCGAGTGCAGGCGCGACAGCGTCGCCGTTACCTGTCGCCAGACTTCGGGCTGGCCGCCCTTGTTCGCACCCAACGCGAGGAGGCCGACCCAGAGGCGTACGAGATCGTCTGTGAGCAGGTCCTGCAACCTGAGGTCGCCGACCTGTGCGTCGTCGTTGCGGAGCCGTAGGCCGACGGCCTGAAGCGCCCTGGTCAATTCCGGCTCCAGCTTGGCAACCTGCTGCCTGGCAATCAGCGCGTAGTCGGCGGGCCGTTTGCTAGAAACCTCCATGTCCGTCGCGATCCAGGCCGCGATGGCGTCAGCTTCGCGCCGGGCAGTCGGGAAGGACCAGACCTCGACAGGGGTCTCTCCGACCGGTGGGACAACGCGCGACTGCTGCTGGGGCGTATTTGGGTCGATCCGGACGGCGAAGCGGTGCTGGAGGTCGACGAGTTGTTGGGTGGATCTGAAGTTCGAGGTCAGCGCGAACATCTCTGCTCCGAAGTCGTCCTCGAACTGAGCGAACGCGTCACTGAGCGCCCCCGCCCAACCCATGATCCGCTGCTTTCGGTCGCCGACGGCTGTGACGGTCGTTCCGTCATGGGCAAAGACCGCCTTAAGAAAGGAATATTGCGCGTACGTCGTGTCTTGAAACTCGTCAACGAATACGAACGGGTAGGTGGACCGCAGGGCCCGTTGCAGCTGGGGACTCGACCGAATGATCAGGTCAGCGAGCCTGTTCAACATGACGAAGTCGACCACGGGAACTTCAGGAGTCAGGTAGTTTCGCAGCCACCACTGCTGGATGGCGTATTCGCTCGCAGAAGTCGGTGCCGGCTGCTCAGACGGCACGCATGGAAGTTCGGATGCTCCTAAGACATTCGAAAGGAACGTGTCAGCGGATAGGGTGTATACGGCTGCTGCTCGGTCCGTCTCAAAACCTCCAGCGACATCGGCCAGGAATCCTTCGACCTGTCGCTTGGTTGAGAAGCCGATCTTATAGCCGGCGTTCAGCGCCCATTCGTTCGGCAGTAGTCCGAGGAACCGGTCGACGATCGACTTGGTGAAGGCGTCGAACGTCATCGAGGCGAATCGATGGGCGTGCTCCGGAAGGCGCGCTTGCACTCGGTCTCGGAGGTTCACTGCCGCGGCGCGTTTGAACGAGATGGCGAGGATCCTCTGGGGTGGGCGGCAGATGCCCGTCTCGAGCAGGTAACCTGCCCGTTGTGCCAGGAACTCCGACTTTCCGGCGCCTGGGCCGGCCGTCACCGAAGCTGTGCCGGCCCTTAGGGCGTCCCACGCTGCTGGCTCAAGGTCATCGATGCCGTGGGGACGCCAGTCGTCTGGGGTCGTCACGACGGTGTAACCACCTTCTGGACTCGGTCGAGTAGCCGTCCAAGGCGCGGGGGCGGCTTCGCGAGATCGTCCTTCATCACAAACGACAAAGCCCGGAGGTGTGTGCTGGGCTTGGAGTTGGACAGGAACAAGTAGCGGTACCACCGAAGGTCCTCGATCGTGGCCTTGCTGTTCCAGATTTTTACGTCGGGTCTGTCGTCAGCCTCACCCAGGACGGCGTTGCGCGGGTCGCCCTTGCTACTGGGACCGGTCTTGCCGTCTTCGGGGTGACCCGTGTACGCGTCTTTGTAGTGTTTTAGCAGGAGCATGTCGAGGTCGAGGGGCGTTGAGAAGTAGATGTCCCACTTCTCAAGGTGATTGAGCCATGCTTTGACCTGGTCGATGCTGAGGTCGTCAATGTCGTCCACCGAGGCGAAGTCCTGGATGCTGTTGCTGCCGTCGAACGGTGAAATGCCGATCTCGAGCAGGCGGTTGCAGGCGTCGCGAATGCGCCCTTCACCGCCGCCGGCGCGACCATAGTCCAGGTCCAGCAGCGTTGCAAACGGTATGCCGAGCTGATGTAGGAGTCGCCAGAAGTGGTTCGTGTGACGTCCTCCGAGCGGAACGACAGCGACGAAGGACTGGTCGATGTGCAGGTCTCGCGCGGCAGCGAGCTTGGGAATGACTAGTTCCTCGGAGGCTCCCTCGCCAAGCACGACGAATCGAGCGAAGTACAGCTCAGGGTGCGCCCTTACGGCCTCGCGCATGTACTTCCCGGCGTCGGAGGCCTCCGCGGGAAGAACGATCTGGCTGACCGCAGTCGATTTCGTAGTCTCATCGGTTCGGAAGTGCCTGACCTGCTCAGGAGGGATGCGCGACATTACGCTTGCCGAGTGACTTGAGATCAAAGCCTGGGCCCGGCCCGAGCCCGTAACGTCCACGAGCTGCTGGACGACTCTAGAGAGGAAGTACGGCGCTAGGTTGTTCTCCGGCTCTTCTATAAATAAAAGCGTCAGCGTCGGCAGCTCCGCCGCGGTCATGTCGAACGTGTCGTCGTGTTTGCCGGAAGCGATGTCCGTCTCGAGGTCGAGGGTGGCTGCGGTCAGCGCGATGTGGAGGAGCGAGCGCTGGCCGTCGCTGAGCTCTCGCGCCGGACGCGTCCTTCCGATGGCCGTCGGCTCGAAGTGCATTTCGGCATTGGTGACGAGGACGCTCATGTCTCTGCTGAGCGGCTCAAAGATGGGGTCCTGCTCCGTGGCGAGGTGGTGGAGCTCTTTCCATCGCGTAGCGATTGCTTCGGTCACGGTCGCGACGACAGCCTCGCTCTTGAAGTTGGCGGACAGCTCGTCGGCCGCGTCTGCTATATGGGCACGGAAATCGTCCGACCAGACGCTCGCCCTCCATAGACGTCCGCGAAGGAACGCGTTGACATGGCGGTCGCCGTCTCGGGTCGCTGGCACGTAGACAGCCTGAATTCGGTTTCGATCGGAGGCACGCAGATCGACGCACTTGTCGCCGAAGTCGTCGTCGAAGGTGTACACGACGCGCCGTTGGTCTTCGATGAGGCCGCTGGCCGAACCGTCCGCCGTCCATGTAGCATCCAGGACGATTCTCAGCTTGAGGTTGCCTTCAGAGTCGGCGGCCATCTGCGCGAAGAACTCCGGCACGGTGGCCGCTGCGTCGGCGGCGGCGTCGGCGTCGAGTTCGGGGAACGCGAAGACCGCGTCCACCCGGAGGGTTCGGACTGCCGGTGCTTCGGTCTCGTCGTGAGGGACGTGGAAGTCTTCGACACGGACCTGGCGCTGGTCGGCGACGACGCTGAACAACCTGAGCAGCGCGTGGATTGCCGCTGTCTTGCCAGAGCCATTCACCCCGAGCAGGGCAGTCAGTTGCTGGTCGAACATGATGGTGTGAGGGGCGGGGCCGAAGCACTGGAAGTTGGTCAATGTGACTCGTTCGAGGTGCATCTATGTTGACTCTCTGTTCTGCTCTACCCTGTTGTTCCATAACCCTACGGGAACCTAGCCACCCGATGATCTAGTTCCTGCTCCATGTCGGCCGCGTGGAGGTCGGCTGGGCAGTCAGCGACGCGGTTGATCCATCCGGGCCACTATTTGTTAGGCCTCGGGCATGAGTCGCTGGCGGGTAGATCGTGTGCCGCCGGTTCGACGATTGGTGTCTTGCGCTTCGACCGTGAGCTCGGGGTCGGCATGTTGCCGTTGATGATGAGGACGACGACGAGGCTGGGCGCCTCGGGGTTGTCGAGGCCGTGGAGCTTCGGCTCGAGCGTGAATAGGTAGTTTTCGGGGGTTCCTGGGGGTAGGTTTTTCGCACTCATGTCCAGGATCGTAAGGATGGACAGGCGTGCGTCGTCCGCGGACGCGTACTGAGTCGCCTGACCGATATACTTTGGGGCGTTTTCCTGTGTGACCGGAACCTTCCGTAACCTTCCGTTCGGGACAACACGTTGCCCGAACGGAAAAGCATGCGACTCCAACACCCGCCGCTTACTTCGCGACCGGGGGGTAACGGCGCCCCGTCCCGCCCGTTCGCGCGTTGACACCGCCCCTGATATTTGTCAGGCGATGTCGGCGGAAGGCCTGAAATTGGCGGAACTCCGGCCAAATAGCGGTTGGTCGAAGTTTCATGAACAACGCTGCAGGGTAAACCTTGGGGCTGTTTGGGAGCGCGGGGGAGGGGAGGGGCTTACTCCAAAGCTGCGTGGCGGAGGTACTTTTCGCCGTCTACACGAGCGAACCCTGCCAGCCCGGGCAGGCCAGATCGCAGGCCGGCGCCATCGCCGCGCTCACCGGAGTCCTCGCCGAACAATGCGGACCGGCTCCGCGCCGTCCTGGAAGCCCACCGGCTCGGTGCGACGGCCTCCGCCTGGGACGATCCGCGTCGGAGCGCCTGCCTGAAGTGCGCCGACTGCAAGGCCGAGATGGGAGCAGCGAACGACCTCATGCTGGTCCGCCGAATGAACAAGTCGCGGCGGGCTAAGCTCATGGCAGCAGGGGACACCACGATGGCCATGTTCGCCGCCGCGGACCTGCCCGACGTCGGCATCAAGATGGACCCGCTGTGGGCCGAGCTGCAGGACCAGACCAAGCTTTAGTGCGGTCTGGGGGACATCGACGACACGATCAACGGTGTGGCCTACAAGATCCTGGCCAACCCGGCCCTGGTCGGCATCCCGAAGCCCAGCCCCGGAGACATATTCTTCGACTTCGAGGGCGACCCCCTCTGGCAGGACCCGGCGACGGGGGAGTGGGGGATCGAGTACCTCTTCGGCCTCGTCGAGCACTCCTCGGACGGGCACGACTTCGTAGCCTTCCCCGCGCACAGCCTGGAGGAGGAACGGCAGGCGCTGATCGACTTCGTCGACCACGTGAACGAACGACGCGCGCTGTACCCGGACCTGCACGTCTTCCACTACGCCCAGTACGAGGTGACCGCCCTGCGGAAGATGGCCTGCCGCGATCAGGTCATGGTGGACGAGGTGGAAGAGCTCATCGAAGCCGGGGTGATGTTCGACCTGTACGAGACCGTGAAGGGCTCCCTGCGGATCTCCGACCGGTCCTTCAGCATCAAGAAGCTGGAACCCCTGTACATGCCGGACGGCCGCGTCGGTGTCACCAACGCGGTGGTCTCCATGGTCCAGTACAGCGTCTACCAGAAGGCGGTGAACACCGCCCAGCTGGAGAACGTCAAGCTCATCTTCGCCGCGATCAAGGACTACAACCAATACGACTGCATCAGCACGTGGAAGCTGCGGGACTGGCTGCAGAACCTCACCCGGTAAGGGCGGCGGCCGCCCCCTCCCACCCCCAGATGCTTCGGCGTGCGCATCGCCACCTGCGTCCGAAACCGGCATGGCTGGAGGTATATTTGAGCAGCGGAATGCGGAAGTGGCACAGACGGACGGCGGTGGGGGACTGGATAAGGGGCTCGACGCCGAGTTGCAGCATGTCGCTTACGAAGCGGCTAAGTTGGCCCGGTCCGCTGCCGAACCCGGCTATGTAGAGATCCTGGTACGGGAAGCGCTGCGGCTGCGTGAAGAAGCTGAGGCAGCTGCTGCGGTCCCAACAGAAAAGATGGCTCCGTCTCCGTTGCAGCCACGCCCCCAACCAGTTGCAGTGACCTCCACTCAGGAGTATGAGCTCGTCTGGCATGATGTGGCCGCAGCGGCCGACGCTGAAGGCAAGGTTGAGCAGCCCAACGAACCGGACGATTCGGACGTCTTCTGCCCCGGCCCTTCCTGGGCCGGGGACCCGGAGGAATACCAGGAACAGGCCGCACTGACGGCAGTTGCGGCAGGCCTTACAGTCATGCCCTGGTACTGGGTCGAGACCACCTGCGGCAGCAGATCATGCCTGGACGTGAAGCACATGATCTTCCGCCGCCCCCAGCGGCTCCTTTATCCGGCCGGTGTGTGCGTGTACTGCGGTGAATACGCAGACACCCGCGACCACCTCCTGCCCGTCAATTACACGGGAAAAGCGGTGCGTAGGCACGTACTCACGGTACCCGCTTGTCGGCAGTGCAACTCCTTCATTGGAGATGCTTCGGCGCCCTCCATCACCGAGCGGCGTGCCATCGCTCACAGCTCCCTGCGCCGCAAACGCTTCCGAGTCCTCCAGTCATTCGACTACACCGACGACGAGTTGGAAGACTTTGGACACACCATGAGGTCATCAGTCTTGCGGGCTCGAGAAGAGAAGGACAGGTTGCTCAGGCGCCTCGCGTTCCCTGGAGATGACACCTACGACCTCGAGTATCTAGCCCTCTCCGGAATTGAAGACCCCTACGCATTCGGCCTGCTCAAAACGGACGACCGGGCTCGCAACAGGAGACGATGATGAGCAACCAACCACTAAGCTCGGCACAGGACCCCTATGCCGTCCTTGACGCCCATCGCCGCCGCTGGCATGACCAGGAGGTCTTCCTGGCTGCCCAGCTGCGGATCCTCCGGCAACAGCAATTGGCAAATGCGTTGCCCGCGGCACTGAGCGACCTCCGCTCTGCTGTCCCCGGCGCTGCAACCGTGTCATTCCGTATGACTCCGGCGGGAACCGCCGAACCCGGCGGTATCGGCGGGCAGGATGGCAACTACGACATCGAGGGCGTCTCTGAAACAGCCGAATCAGCACTAAGCGAGGTATTGCACGCCATCGCACAGTTGCCGGAGGGTGACAGGCGCGCGCTCGGCGTCCCTGCGGGAGACGGAACAGAAATCCTCGACATACATTCGATAGTCAGCCGGGCCGCTAACCTCCTGACGCGCAGGAAGCCTGATCCGGAGATGGACCCCCTGACAGTCGATGAGCGGTACGTCCTGGTGGCAGCCGCCTACGAGGGCTATGACGCGTACAGTGCCCGACTGGTGGGTGAGTGGGAGGAGGACGATTGGGAGCTGGGGCCTGTCCGGCAGCAGCAGGACAGGTTGGCCCTTATCCTCGGGTATGGTCTCTAGCCCGTAGGGCCCGGCGGTGTTCGCCGAACACAACCCGACAAGGCGCGGCTTTCATGTTGGTCCGTACACATGTAGTTCACGTGGGAGAACTTCACACTGCGCTTCCCCCTGAGCATATACAGGCAGGATACCCGGCCGGCCACGAGGGGGACAGTAATGGGTCGGTGGAACGACAAAACCGGTGCCGAGCGGGCAGCCAGGATCAAGGGCGAAAACCAGGCAGCCGAGCATGCACGACGCCAGAACTCGAAGGAGCAGGACTACGAACGGCGGCACCTCGAAAGGTGGGACGCCGAGAACCTCAAATACCAGCGGTCTGAGTACGAAGCGGACCTCGCAGCCTGGAAGAAGGATCCAAACGGCTACGAACGCCGGTACAGCTCGCCCTACGACGTCCCTGACATGCCGGGCTTGCCGTTCCCGGAGAACCATCCTCCGCCCGCCGCAAGAGTCCCCAGACCGGGAGCTCGCCCGTGCTTGCAGTGATCGGCGGCTCCATGTTCGAGACGGAGAGGGCGACCTGCGGGTTACCGTCCCGGTCCGGGCCAAGCTCGGCAGCGATCCGCTCCGCAATGTCGTAGGCGGCGCGGCGGGTGGCGCACGCGATGATGATTTTCAGCTTGGAGCGTTCGCGGAAATACGCCACCGCCTGGGCGACCAGCGTGGTCTTACCGGCGCCGGGAGGAGAGTCAACGATGGGGATCGGGGCACCGGACCACACGCTGGAGAGCGCCTTCGCGAGGGTCGAACCCACGATGAGTGTGCGTCCTTCATCGACCGGCTCAGCCGGTGTTTGTTCCGGGGCGTCAAGTACGGGCGTGATGCCAGGTCTGCGAGATCAATGCCGAGGGATGTCATGCCCCTCATGTGTACGGAGCAGGCGCGAGCCGTCACCAGTGGCGAGGGCGATTCTTAGCCGCGGGTCGGCCCGGACTTTCCTTCATCCGTGACATCGTCAGGTTCGATAATGTCCTCGACAACCACGGCCTCGAGGTTATCGGCAGATTCTGGGCTCTTGAAAGACTTGCGGCTGGCCCGAATGACCCACCAGGCGAAGGCGGTGTTGGTTACCCAGCCAAGAGCGGCACCTACCCCGCGTTCGGCCGCCTCGTCGATCACGAAGCTACCTGATTGGCCCGACAAGACGATGAAGTCGTCGCCTAGGACCTTGTTGATCGGCTTGTACGCGGTCTCGGGAATTTTGGCGACGGCCATCCCTGCCCAATGGGGCGCTGTTCGTGAGGCCAGCGCACTGATGGCCTTGTCCGTATTTCTTGCGAGGAGGACGGACCGGACCAGGTCCTCACGGTGCCTAAGCTCCGAGTGCGGCGAATCATAGGCTTCAGCCACGGCGAGGACAAAGAACACGGCGGCCTCCAGAGTCTCCGTGCCGGTCGAGGTTGTCCCGGTTGTGCTGCGTGGTGTCCCTGCCGCACCCGATTCTCGACCGATCCGACGCGCTTTTTTCCAGAATTCGGCCTCAAGCTTCCTGACTATGTCTGCCTTGGGGAGGCCGGGCTGTTCCGGTCGCAGCCAGTTCACATGGTCAATGGCGCCGTCAGCCTGCGTTTTCAACGCGAGCTCAACGGTTCGTCTCGTGAACGGCTGGATGGTGCCCCTGGACTTGCCTGCGGGTCCCCGTCCGCTTCGTTGCTGCGTCAAACCGCTCTCCTCTGTTCCCCGGCGCTCTCTGTCCATAGCGATAGCGCCGTGGCTTTGCTTGGTGCCAGCACTGAAAGTATGCCTGACGCTGGCGCGGTAACCCGAAGTGAGTCGTGTTGTCCAGAAGATTTACGAAGGAGAGCGTTTTGCCCACTCATGGACAACAGCCTCGAAAGGGCGATTCCGGGTCTCCGCAGAGTCACGTGATAACCCCCGTCTCTGGAGCCGGAATATCGTTCCTCGTCATAGCAGACCACAACAGCTGCCGCAGGTTCATCCTCATTGCCATACGATACCTTTCGCAATTGTGGTATTTGACTTGCCTCTGCCACTGGGACATAAACCTGCATGAACAGAAGGAACAGCCCGTTACTTGTTCACAGGCTCCTTGCTCGCTTCGTCACCCTCGGGTTCAGCGGGCTTATTCTCATCGCCCTCGGGTTCGTTCTTTTCAGGGGCAGCAGGCTTACCCTCAACATCCTTGGGTTCGTTCTTCTCAGGCTCTGCAGGCTTATCCTCATCTTCCTTGGCTGTGTTCCCCCAAGACGGTGGGTACGTCCAGTAAGGGTATTCAGGCCCTCCATATAGCCCGAAGTCATTGGATGATCTTCCCGGCCGCATTGTTGGCTTCTTCCCAAGCTCTCTCGTTCTCTCAATCGCAAGGTCGGCACGGGTGGAAGGCATGTGCTTTTCCAGGGACACACGGACGGCTTCCGTTGTTTCGTAGTAACGGAGGATGTAGGGAAGCCATGCTTCCAGAGGGAAATCGGTAAGGGTGTATTCACGCAGTTTGGAAAGATGTACATACTTCACCCGCTTCTCGGGCTCCAGACTGAATGCGATGTGAGCCAAATGTTGGCTCTCGTCTTGGATGCGTTCCTGTAAGTCCAGTGGAAGATCCGCAGCGTACGGAACGATGGCAAGGTAGGCGGCTTTGGTTCTATCCATACGCTTACTTAGATGGGTTCGGATGTATTTGTTGAACTGGAGTCGGTTGAGGACTGTTCTGAGATGCTCCTCGGTAACACGGCGATGCGGGCACTTGGCGATGCGTTCCAGTTCCCGGATCATATCCAAACCATTGAAGGCAATGGTCGTCAGGGGTGTCTGGAGTGTTTGCAGCCGGCTTTCCAGTTTGCTTCTTCCCGGTAGCACCACCACGAGGTAATGGAAGAAGTACGCACCGATGTACGCCATGCACAGGTCAGCCAGCCAAGGCAGGGGAGTTGTCTGTTGCTCACCCGGAGCCGGGACCGTGGTGGTGATGGTGTAACTGCACACCACCAGAACGAACAGAATGGCAACAGCCACCCAGAAGATGACCGTGATACCCGTGTGCTGCAGCCAGTGCTTGAATCCCCTCACTGGGAGAGATTACCTGTGTGGGATGGCTGAGCCTTCATTGTTGCTGTGGCAGGCTGACAGCAGTACGTGGGGGAGTACTCCTTTCTTGTCTGCGGATTCCCGTGCTGCCGTGGAAGAGCCCCTCAAGGGTGATGTGCGCTGCTCCTTCAATAGTTCGCAGTGACTATATTCGGTCAACGAGTTGAAGGGGAGCCCCTCAAGTTGCTTCAGACCTAAACTCTCTGCCGTGACGCGGGGATGTCCTCTGCGGAGGAGATCCGGATTAGCTGTTCGGATAGGGGAAGAAGAAGGTGTTGACAGTGTCAACACCTTTGGCTTCGGATCGGGTGGTAGGTCGATCGGATTGGGCTGAACTGCTGATGTTTTCGTGGGTTCCCTTTGCTTTCAGGGCTGGGAAGACAGTTCGAGTCCCACCTCGGGCACAGTGTTTCCGCAGGTCAGCAGCCTTCGGGCCGCTGAATGTGTACAAAACTACAAAAAGTGTGTACAGCGGCGTAGCATTTTGCTGTGGCCAGCATCAGCACGCGCAAAAAAGACGGTTCCAAATCGTTCGTGGTGCGCTGGCGTGACCCGGGAACCCGTGCGAATCAGGGCCTGACTGTCGCAACTCAAGCGGAGGCGGAAACGCTGAAGCGGTTGCTGGACGCGAACGGCCAGTCCTTCGCGGTTGCCCAGCAAGCCATACTTTCCAACCAGGCCCGGGTTCCAACCGTCGCCGAGGTTGTCCAAGAACACATCGACCTGCTGATTCGCCCGTCCAGCGGAACCGTCAAGACCTACCAGGTGATGCTGGACCTTCATATCCGGGACGTTATTGGCCACCTTCCCGTGGACAAGCTCGACTATCGGCACCTCAATCATTGGGCTAAGTCGATGATGGCGAAGGGCAAGTCCCCGAAGACAATTCACAACGTTCATGGCCTCATCTCCGCAGCGATGAACACTGCCGAGATGCTGCACTACATCCCTCGGAATCCGTGCCGTGGCGTTCAGTTGCCGAGTATTGACAAGCCCGAGGACGAGGCCATGTTCCTCACGCACTCCGAGTACAACATGATCCTTGAAGTCATGGGGGAGCGGTACAAGACCTTCACGAACTTCCTGGTCATGACAGGAACCAGATTTGGGGAAGCGACGGCACTCAAAGTAGCCGACGTCGATTTGCTCTCCAAACCGCCCACGGTGCGGATCAACAAGGCTTGGAAACGGGACGGCCAGTCGCAGTACTACATCGGGGCCACAAAGACCGGTGCCGGTAAGCGGACCATCGGTCTCAACCCGGCGCTGGTCGAACTTCTGGTACCCCTCGTGGCAAGTCGCCCTGGCGATGAACTCCTGTTTACGACCCCTAAGGGGGAGCGGATTATCCACAAGCTCTATTGGCACCACTACTGGGTTCCTGCGGTTCAGGCGGCTCAGACACATGGACTGAAGAAGTCGCCCCGCATCCATGACCTGCGGCACACGCATGCGTCCTGGCTGATCCAGGACGGTGTGTCTCTGTTTACGATCTCGCGACGCCTTGGCCACGCTGCCTCAGGCGGGTGAGGGGAGTCGTGTGTATCGTCATCCGCGCTATGTATTTCCATTCATAGCCGTCGCTGATCCTGCAGAAGCCAGTGCCTAGCCGCTTCGCTTGACGCCTTCAGCGTCTCGCGAGCAGTTCACTGGTGCGCGTGATCGCCGCGCATCTGCGGCTGTCGTCCTGTGTCCCCGCAACCACGACGACGTTTTGGGCTCGCTGCCCAGGCGACGTATGGCATCACGATTGTCAGAAGCAGGTCCTGGGCGAGGTCTCGCCTAGGGAAGGGAGTGCTCCATGCATCCCGGATATTTTGTTCGCCGAGCGTAGGGCTCCCCTCTCGGCGTCGATCGGGTCACCTCTCTCAAGCCCTTCCTAAAACGTGAGTCGCGCGAGACTGGGGTGGCTCGTGGAAAACGGGAAGTACCGTACCGAGAAGTCGGAGATGGCCTCGGGTCCGGAGCCTCAGACTGTTGCCGCATGATTTAAACAGGGTCCTGAGTCCTAAAGAACTGCGGAGGTCCGTGGACGGGTTGATGCACGCGCCTCGTGGCCCTTGGGCCGCCTTTATGCGACTTGGAGGGATCGGATGGAGTTGCCGAACCACAGTCGGTTGATCGTTGTGGTGGCCGGCTCCGCGAGCTTTGAACCTGCGCCAAGAGTGAGAAGCAGGGGGACGAAGTGGTCGGCGGTGGGGTGTGCGACCTCGACGCCGGGGCCTTTGTTGCGGTAGTCGGTCAAGGCGTCGATGTCGCCGCGGGAGAGCGTGTCGGCTGCCCATTCGTCAAAGGCTTTCGTATGTCCGGCGAGAGCAGGATTGCGCATGACAGCGAAACTGTGGGTCATGAATCCCGAGCCAATTGTGAGCGTGCCTTCATTACGGAGCTGACGTAGCCGCTGACCGAGCTTCAGCAAGGCTTCGGGGTCCAGGCTGGGCATGCTGAGCTGAACAACAGGGACGTCGGCGGCTGGGTACATGGCCATCAGAGGGATGAAGGCGCCATGGTCGAGTCCCCCGGTCTACGTAGTGATGCACGGAGGTAGTGTCACTCAGGGTAGCGGCGATGCGCCGGGCCAGGTGGGTGGCGTCCGGTGTGGTGTATTGGAGGGTGTAGTAGCGCGGGTGGAAGCCGCCGAAGTCGTAGTACAGGGGAGTGCCCGCTGCTGCGCCGGAGATGGCCAGTGGTGCGTTCTCCCAGTGCGCAGAGACTACGACGATCGCTCGCGGCTTGGGCATGCTCTGGGACCACATGAAAAGGCTGTCAAGCCATTGCGGGTCATCAAGGGTTTGTGGGGCACCATGGCTGACGAACAGTGCCGGCATCGGCCCGTCGTCAGGTTCCCAGGTTTTCTGCGCCCGTGCTTGGGGCAGGACGCGGGCGAGAAGGTCATGGTGGGCCCCGGCCGGAATTGCTGGGTGCAGCGGGTCATGCTCGGTTGTCATGGTTGGTTCCTTTCAGGACCCTGTTAGCCCTGGGCGGGGATGAACCGCTGGTACGGCGGCGATGGCTGTCAGGGCGAGGCGCGTTGTCATCAAGGCGAGCAGGGCGGTGGTGCTGGTCCGGGCACGGCGTTGGTGGCCTGGACCAGGATGTCGGGAAAGACAGAATCAGGACGGTCGGGGTGGGCGGCACAGTACGGTGGCCGGACCCTCTAACGGCTACTCCGGCGCTTGTCCCAGGAATAACACTGGTGTAGGTACCGGCCTTTGAGCGGGGCAAGCATGAACGTCGGCATGCCGCCACGATCCCGGAACCAGCGCGTTCCGGCCGCTTGCGACACGCCAGCCACTGTCGCCGCCCGCTCACTTGTTGATCCCGTCGCGATCTCACGCCAGAACGCCCGCTCGGTGTCCCGCCGCAATGACGGCTTCCCGGGCGATTTCATGACAGGCCTGCCCGTCGCCACTTTCATCCAGCCTGCCGGCCTGCCCATCGCTACCTCCAGAATCGAGGTGTTGCGACGACCGGTTGAATCCGTCCTGGGATCCGCGATCCGAGTGCACCACGGTCCTTGCCGGGCGGCGTGCCCGCACAGCGTTCTCCAGCGCGGACACCGCCAAAGAGGACTTCATGCCCTTCTCCGGGAGTTCGTCGGCGATGAACCGGTACCCGAACGCCGGATCGTCGAGATGGATTTCCCGGGCGGCGTTGACCAGGTGCGCATCCTCCCAGTCCCGTTCCGTCACCGGGATTGCCTTCCACCGGTAATAGCCTTGTTTGCTGAACTTCAACACCCTGCAGGTCACCGCCACGGGAACACCATCGGCGGCAAGATCCGTGACCAGCGGGTAGATCATTTTGGGTTGATGTCCCTCGCCAAATAGGCAGCCGCCCGGCGCAGAATTTCATTCTCCTGCTCCAACAGGCGGTTACGCTTCTTCAGCTCCCGCATCTCGGCCGACTCTGACGGTGCCAGCCGTTCCCCGGTTTCCATACGCTCGGCGATAGCGATCCAGCGCTTCAACGTCGTGACCGAAAGCCCGAAATCCTTCGCAACCTGCGCCAACGGCGCCTCGCCCTTGCGGGCCACATCAATAACATCCTGGCGGAACTCCGCCCCCTAAGCCGTGGGCATGATCAACATCCTTCCACGAGCACCAGCTCGCTAGGTCAAGGAGTCAACAAAACCGGGGGCAGTCCCGTTCTCACCGGCATCTACCTGGGCGTGGACAACCCAGCGGCGCACCGATTCAGGGCCGACACCGATTCGGCGCCGGCGCCTTGCAGGCAACACAAACGCACGGGTATTCGGACAACCGATCCATGGTCATTCGCACTGTGGGGTCTATGAAATGACGGGTTTCGATAACGCCACAGTAACGCTCGCTCCAGTAAGTTCCGGATTGAGCCCGTTGATGAAGGAGGCGCGTCGATGACGGTGGCCCTCACGAGCAATTGGCGCTCACGGGAAGTCAATATTTCAAGCGGAGGAGCGGAGGCTTGGCCAACCGCTATCAGTCGATGAAAGAGGATTGCGATGGGTAAATCAAATCCCGGGAATCAGTTTGTCGTGGACCTCAGTGTCCTGACAATGCCCGATGCGGCGCTCGACAGAATCGATCAGGCTGTTCAAAAAGCAGTCCTACTTGAGCTCGCCAGCGTCGACCTGGCTCCGGAAGTCACCGTGCGGATGTCTCGGCCGAGGGATAGCGGGTTCCCTGGCCATCTGCAACCTGGGCCAACGCGGGGAATCTGGGTGGAAGAACCTCCTGAGGCACGTGCATAGATGACTACCGAGTCGAAGCGCTCCCAGCGGACGTGTCCCAGTGGTAGGTGCCGGGACGGCGCGCTGTTGATTGGAATCGTGGACGCAGACGGCACAGTACGTTACCTCGGCGGTGCCCCAGCAGTCGACGATGACTTCGTGGAAATAGCGCGACAGGGGCGGGCTCCTGAATCGCGATTCCGCTTTGCCGAGCCGTGCGCCGAGGGCTCTTGCAAGAACTGGTCGGACAATCAGTGCGGACTCATTGGACAAATCCTCGTGGAAGCGGGCGTGACGTCAGGCGATAGTAACGTCCTACCACGCTGCGGTATCAGGGCGAACTGTGTGTGGTTCGCACAAGAGGGTCGGCGCGCATGTGACGTATGCGCCGCCGTGGTACACACCACATGACCACGGTCGCGACAATCCTGCACCAATCCACCAACAACGGGCCGAAATAGCGTCCACCGAACTGATTCCTGAGGAGGGACTCACACCGGCGCACCGGCCATGGAAACCATGGCAGCGACCGTGCACATCCCGCAGTGCGGCACTTGTGTAGGTACTGCGGAATTTGCACAACAAGTGAAAGGGATTCGACATGGAACTGAAGCACCCTCGAGTGGCCAACGTGTCAGATGGGGACAGAGAGCGGATAAGGTCCATATTGGAACGGGCAATCGCTAGAGACCGGGAAGCGAGGAATCTAGGACCGGAGGCGACAGCTCGACCGAAATCGGTCGGAGTGTATTACGAGGACCCTCCTGGCGTTTGCATTCCGGTGGGGGACTAGCATCACGCCCAGCCCGGCATAGCATACCAACAAACTCACAGGCGAAAGGCAGAGTCCAATGGAACGCAAGAAAGATGATTTCGTTCCTCGCATTCCTCTTACCGGAGAGGAGCGAGATGAGATTCGGGCTATTTTGGAGAGCACGATTGTAGAGCAGCTCAGGCCTGAGACTTCCGCTGCCAGGGGAGTGGGTGTCGTATACACCGACCCGCCAGGCGTATGTTGGCCTTTACAGGGATAGGCACGCGGTAGCCCATTTTGAGGCCTGGGTGTTGCGGTGTCGACGTCGCCACCGCTGAGGTTCAGAACGCGCAGATCCGCTCCTCGGCCACGGCGCCCGTCAGCTAAGGCGAGCAAGTTCTGAGTGGATCGCCAAAGCCGGTCCAAGGTCGATGCTGTTCACGATCATTGCCGCTCTCGCGGCAATGGAGCACGAGACCATACGTGAACGCGTCACCGATTTCCACCAGTAAACGTAGAGAAGCCGGAATGGACCTTGGTGGCCGACCGCGCCGGGTCCACTGACAGTCAGATTCACTCAATATAGGAGGCGCTGTGTTCAAGACCGAGGTACTGGTTCGTTTGGGGGATTCTTTCCGGGCAATAGAAGTCGAAGCGGACGACTTCGTGTTTGAGGAGATCAGTCAAGGTTCCTCTGAAAAACAGGACCTTTCGGACGAGCTTCGGAGGGATTTCATTGAGCAGCTCGTAAAGGACCAGATTGAACTACACAGAATATTGGGACTCAGTGTCGCTGGACTAAGGACCATCAGCTTCGGTGCAGAAGCAAAGACGAACAGCCCTTTTGGGCCTCCAGTACGCCTATTCACCTCGAACAGGGAGCTGGTACAGAAACTTCGGGGGACACCAAGCGTGTCTCAAGAGTTTCGCGAAATTCCATTAGGTGAGCCGCAGCAGCTCAGGTCCGACGGCAGGGTTGTATGTTTCGAAAGTGACGGATGCCTGTGTTGCTATTGCCTTGGAATGTAGTTTCCTATCTGGCCCACACTCGAAGGCTCGATTCCTTTCGAGGGCACGCATCACCTTGGCCCACATCGTCTAGCGGCCCAGGACACCGGCCTTTCACGCCGGCGGCTTGGGTTCGAATCCCATGGGGGTATGCATTGTGACGTCTCGGGACATCGACTACAGGTGTCCCGAGACATCGACGACACCCCCGGTCTTCGGACCGGGGGTGTTTTGTTTTTTCGGCTGGTAGTCGCGGCTGGGGTTGATGTTGAATTCCGAGAGGATTTCTCCGGTGCCGTGTTCAATGGCGGTGACGTCGTTGTCGCGGGCGAGGAGGATGATGCGTTTGCGTTTATGGGCGCGTCCGATGCCGAGATGGTGGAGCCTTCCGGCGTGGTGCAGTGTGACCTTGCCGTCGTGGTCCACGCGGTCGGTGCGGACCCGCCAGTGTTCGCCTTGGGCTGCAATGGTGGGGGCGGTTTTGGGGGTTTGGGTGTAGGCCTCGGCCGGTGTGCGGCGGTTCAGGGCCCGGTGGGGGCGTTCGTGGCTGCAAATGTGCTGGAACTTGGTCAGCTGTTCGTTGAGCTCCTCGAGGGTGTGCGCGCGGGATTGGCCGGTGAGCCATTTTTTCAGGGTCTGGTGGAAGCGTTCGATTTTGCCTTGGGTTTGTGGGTGGTTCGGGAGCCGTTTTTCTGTGTGATGCCCAGAGCGGCAATCAGGTTCTCGAAGGCGTTCCGGCCGCCCTTTCCTCCTGCCAGGCGGGTGGTGTAGACCGTGCCGTTGTCGGTCAGCGTCGAGGCCGGGAGCCCGTGTTCGTCTGCTGTTTGAAGGAATGCGTCCACGACGGCGGTGCCGGTGACCCGCCGGTGCGCTGTGCAGTGCAGCAGGGCCCGGGAGTGCTCATCGAGGAAGTTCAGGATCTCGGTGTCGGTTCCGTCGGCGAGGGCCCAGTGGGTGAAGTCGGACTGCCAGGTTTCGTTGGGCTGGTGCGCTTCGAATCGGCGCAGTGAGGAGCGGGGGCGTTTGTGGGGTTCCGGGGCGACGGAGCCCGCGGAGCGCAGGATGCGGTGGATCGTGGCCTGGCGGCGGGGTGAGGCCTTCGCGTTCGAGGTGGGCGGCGATGGTCTCGGCCCCGGCGTCGAGCCCGTTTGCTGTTAACTCGGTGCGCAGGGCAAGGATGCGGGCCTGCACGGTTTCGTTCGTTGCTTGGGGGTTGGTGCGGGGTCTGCGGGAGCGGGGCTGGAGGCCCGCATCGCCCTCGGCTGCGTATCTGGTGAAGAGTTCGTGGACCCATTGGCGGCCGATGCCGTAGCGGCGGGCGGCCTCTGATTTGGACATTCCGCCCTCGAGTACGGCCAGGACGATGACCTTGTTCTTCGACATGGACCATGCTCGACGCCGTGGGTGTCGCCGGTGTCGTGAGACACGCCGAAGAGCGTCGCCGATGTCCCGAGACATGTGTCGTGTATCAGCTGTCGTGGATGTCCCGAGACATCCGTCGCCTATGTCCTGAGTTCACACACCATGGGGGTATGCATCACCGAGATTCACCAGCAGCACACGCTCCCATGGTCTAGCGGCTGCTCCGGCTTCTCAGATCGGCATCGCGGGTTCGATTCCCACCGGCTGGCTCGAAAAGTCTGGCTAGAAGGTGAAGCGGCTTGTTGCTGTCTCCATTATTAGCTCCCCGTTGATGGTGTAGGACGCAGTCCTGGGCTGGGCAACTGCGCTTTCCTGCCCTCGGCCTGTGCGGCACCTTCCCGGACCCGGATAGCAAGGGCTACAACAATCGAGCATGGGTACCGGCCCATTTCGGATTCGAGATTCAAATCGATGACCTGGCCCGTCCCGATGGAGCCGACAGTCACCGCACCGGAGCCATCTGCGGCATAGACAATCCGAATTACAATCGGGTGGCATGCCTGCCGCCGGGCAATGGAATGACTTGGAGGTTGACGTCATAGGCCAGACATACAGTGTCAAGCTCAGTGGAATTCAAAGCACGGAGGTCACGAACACGATGCAGGACAGAGGTCTTCCCAGTAGCGCTGCCGTACCAAGCTTTGTCGGTCTACAGTCCGATGTCGGCCGTATAGCCTTCCGCCACATAAAGGTCCAAGCCCTACCCTAGTTGGTAGGCCCAGCGGGAGTGGGGCATCGTCATGCTACGAGCACGCCTCGCTGATCCTCACTTCGAACCTGCCGTTCGCCCGCTGGCAGATCAGGCGATCCATCGTCCAGATGAGCCCAGGACATAAACCGAATAGACCGACGCCTCGCCCGGAATGCTGTAACGCTGTAATAACGCTCAGACCACTAGGCTGCAATTTCTCAGGACCCATATAGAAGATGACTCTAGGAGGCGTATCGTGAATCTTCCGTTCTGCGGTAATTCTGTTCATAGCCCTTCCATTTACGCGGCTGACCAGATGGCTCCCCTTACCATGAACGTCACCGCAATCATCCCGCTCGGCAAGGGTGGGGGCGGCGGAGGTCCTACTCCGCCCGGTACTGGTGTTTGTGCGACGTCGTGTGTCGCCTGTTTCAATTCTGGCTACCATGGCACCTGTGGATATAACCAGTGGTGTGCCAACAAGTACCCGGGGAGCCCGGGCGTTCCCGGCCAGCCGTACGGGTGTGAAAGATAGATCCCTGGGGCGTTATCAGGAACGGTGGAGAAGTAGAAACTTCTAACACTCATCGTGACCTCGAAAGTTCTTTCAGATCACGACAACACGGAGGCTCTCCTTCCTACGTATATAGAGCCGACCAGGGGCACTCTTGGCATTGCCCCACCAAACTTCGCTCCCGTTACCCCGAGTTGAAGCCAGCGGGGGTGGCTTCAACGAAGCCCACTAAGTTGCTATCCGAACGGAAGCAGGCCGGGTCGAGGACATACGGGTTGGGGGTGGACAGCGCGTGCGTTCGTGAGGTGCAATGCTTGCAATAACTGTCGCCGTACTCGACGGGCCAATCCAGCGTGACCACCCTACGCTCCATGGGGCCATCATCGAACAGGACATTGATCCGGATGTTGATGCGCTTGTTGGAGAGCCGGTACGCCATGGAACCGCGGTCGCGAGCTTAATTTTTGGGCGATACGGCCAGTCCGACGTCAAGTTCTTGCGCCGGTTCCGAGGCATCTCTATACCTATCTTTTGGGATCAAGCAGCCGCGGAGAAGCCAACTTCGGGGTCCCTTGCCCGTGCGATTCGACTCGCGGCACGGCGCGGAGCCAATATCATCAACATCAGCGCCGGCCAGGCGGACAGCCGAGCCGCTGTCGATCCCGAGCTCGCCGCTGCCGTGGAGCACTGCCGGCGTTCGAACGTACTCATTATTGCGGCCGCGGGTGACGGGGGATGTTATGGGTCGCAGGTTCCGGCGAAATTGCCGGGAGTCGTCGCAGTGGAGGCGCAGGACGCCACAGTTCGAGTGAGGCAAAGCAGTATGGGGAATTCCTGTATTGCTGCCCCTGCCTATTACAATGCGGCGCTTGCGGGGGGAGGTGTAGCCGCGGTCTCAGGAAGCAGCTTCGCATGTGCCCTCGTCACGCGGGCAGCGGCGCTGATCGCCGCGGACCGGCATGACCGCAATGAACGGTTCGATGCGCAACATGTCCGACAGCGCCTTATGGCCTTTGGTAGTTTGACCGGTTTCTGGATTGCGGACGCGGGCGAGTTCATTGAGACGCCAGCCGAGCAGCTGACGTCTCAACCAGATCCCGCTGGTCAGGAGTTTACTTACGTGGGTCCATGGAGGCTAAATGACCGGTCACCAAAGGTGCAAAATCAGTTCCCCAGCGTCAGCGCTGACCGTTTTGGGACGACAACTGTCGAACTCAGTGGAGGCCGATCCATAGACGTCGCTGATCTACATTACCCATGTGGCGACCGACTGGGCATGAGACTGCTACCGGCCTCGGATGAGGTTGTGTCTGGATGCAAGTCACTCGACCAGGAATTGCGCCGAGCGCAGGGCATTGGCGACGACAACGACATATACGCAATACTCAGTTATATACACCCCGAGGAACATCGTCTGCGGGTTGCTGAGCTTCCGCACCGTTCCAAGCTTTACCTAGGGCAGAGACATATTGGCGCCTATTTAGGTCGAGGCAGAACGAGTCACGCCCTCTCAGGCCACTCTCGATGGCGAGGAGACCGTCAGTCGTCAATGCAGCTCAATCTTGATGAGCATCCGGCTAACGTGCACATTTTCGAGCTAGCAGGAGTTCCGCCAGCCGTTTTAAATCGCAACGCGAGGATGGTCGACGCCGTTATTGCCGGGCGAGCCCGTGTCCCGGACACGGTAGACACGATCAATTGTCGTGTCTTCGAGTTGCGCGCAATCCTGATGTACTACCGTGATCTGCTGAGGGGCGCTAACTATCTTGAAGACCTCGACTGGTACACAAACTGCAGCGTCCATAAGATGATTGTAATCAACGTTGCTATGAATGTTCCGCACAATCCTGCCGCGTTCGGTGACATCCTCGAGGACAAAGACGGCAAGTTATGGCGATCATTCACAGAAGCCTACGAGGAGGAGTTTGAACTGCCGTGGGCGGACACCAATGAGACTGATTTCGTCCCGCTTTGGAGATTGTCAGGCCTAGGGCTATCTGATATTCGTCCGCTGAGCGAGCGCGAATATAACACTTACTATGCGGCATCGCGCCAAGGCAAGCCCGCTGATTCCAATGCACCAAGGCCGCTGGAACCGGGATGCGGAATGGCATGGACTCCGGAAACGCTGGGCGACGTCCTGGCCGCCTTCGTGGACACCTACTGCCCCAGGAATCGAGTCGGTGAGGTTGTCTCCGCGGGCTCTTGGTTATTGCTGCGCCACGTGCTACAGCAACGCATCGGGCTGTCAGAACAGCGTTACCTAAACGCTGTTACACCCATCGTGAGTCGCCGACTTGCCAGCAGCGCCGCGGGATTGCCCCCCGCGAGCAGGACTCAGCTCTTGGAAGAATTTAATCACCGCCTGCAGCAGTGGTTGACAGAAGCTGATGATGAGGATCCCGCTCGAGGCGCTTCATTGGCTGCAACCGTTGAGCGCATTGCCGACGGAGCACGAAAGCTTTCCAAAACTGGCGACATATCTTTTGATATTGATCAGGCAGGTCCTGGCGAGCTCGGTAATTTGCGGTACGTAACGGTCAGTGCGGACCCACGTGACGGTCTCTTTGCTTCACCTGCAATCTTCCACAAGCTCACACGGGGACTTCACAAAGCCAGTCCCTTTGTGCGGTTCCGCACTATCTGCACAGTAGTCAGTAGCCCGCACTTACGCCAGATTGCAGGCCGACGGAATTCGTTCAGCCAAAATCTAAGGGAAGGAATACACATGTCGCAGGAAGCAGAGGACTCAACAACCTTGCCTGACTGGGAACGCGAGCCTGCTTGGTCCGACGAGGTTCAGACGGCCCCGTCAGCCTTAGGACCTATGGCCGTTGTTCCCTCTGCCCACGGTGGTGAGCAGTCCAGCCTGTCAGAAAGACAGCTTGTATATGCGCTAGGTACTGTCGGGTACGACTTTCCAAGTGCCGCCCGCCGCTTATCTTTTCAGCAGCGAGTCGCCGGGGGACCGGAGAATCCATCGGTTCTCCTGGATCACCTTGTCACGTCGCCCTCCGACGCCGATGCGCTGCAATGGACTCTTAACATCGACGGAATGCCGCTCTACGTCCTCAAACCAGAGGGCCCCTTCGCGAGTGAGACGTACAACTTATTGCGCACCTTTCTGCGAGATCAAGTAGATGAAGGTGCCGAGCGCGTGTCGCTGGCCGGCGTTGTTACCGGATCAGTACTACACCGCTCGGGTGTTGAGATTCCAGTCGTTAATCCGGACGTACGAGGAATGTACAGCTGGACAACAGCCGCATTACTTGACAGTCTGCGGCCAGCTGACGCCGCTGAAAATGATGATGACGATATCCGCGGAGGTATGAAGAACTTTCTCGACCGGGTCTACTACGAAATCAGGAATCTCGGACGAGAACCGTGGGAAAGGGCATTGAATTATGCTGCAACGAATGCCTTCGAAGCAGAGCGCGTGTTCGAGGCAGCAATATCCCAGAATATGGAGCTCGACACTATCAGCGTGGAGCCAAGCCCGCTGGCTCCGGCTGGAAGTAGCTATTGGGATGTAAAGCTCTTATTTTTCTTCCCCGAGCGTGCCGGTGAGTCTGTCCGCCGCGCCTACAGGTTCACGGTATCCGTCGACGATGTCGTACCCGCCACAATAGGGCCGATGCGGGCTTGGTACGTCCGCTAGCTTTCAGAATTCGAAGTAGGAGAATTACGACTATGAAGCTGCCAGTTCAATACCCCACTGTGGTGCGAATACCGACTCCCTTCGCAGTTTCTGGCGAAGTCGGACTAGGTGACGTAATTAAACAGGTAACGGCCGCTCTCGGCATTCCTCCATGTGCCCCCTGCCAAGCTCGGGCAGAGGCACTCAATCGTAGGATCGTTTTCTCAAATCGACCCAGAAGCAGCCCCGGAGAGCGCTAGGCAAGTAATCCAAGGGGTGCAGACCTGACGTAGTTTTACGAATTTTGCGGCAAGGGTGTCCCACCAACCGCCGGCCTGACAACCCTAACCTGCCAGAGGTTTTCAATGAGGCAATGCATCCGCCGTTGGCGGAGGTATTTATGACCCTTCTATGATGTTCTGTCAAGCAAAAAGGGTCTGCAGCTCGCGGAAGATGGCGCGGGCTGTGTAGCGTTTCAGGACGCGTTTGATTTCCCGGTAGGTGCGGCCTTCACCGGTCCGGCGTGCTGCGTAGAGCCTGATGGTCTCATCGTGGACCATGCGGATCTTCTCGATGATGTCCAGGGCCATGTTCAGCTGCCGGTCACCGTGGCGGTTCAGCCGGTGCCTGACCGTGTTTCCGGAGGATGCGGGCAGCGGGGAAACGCCGGCAAGGGCTGCGAAGGCGGCTTCGGATCTTATCCGGCCGTGGTGCGAGTACACGCGGAGGATGACCGCAGCGGTTACCGGCCCAATGCCCGGGCGGGCGCCCGGAAGGCACGTCCCCGCAGAGCCTTCAGCAGTTGCCGGTCTTGCTGTGGTTGACCAGTCATGCCTGTCCTTGACCGCATGCGTGGTTGTCGACATGACTACCTGAGGGCGCTCGTCCGACTTCGTCGCCCTCGCCGCCACCGGCGCGTCATCAGCGGGCATGGGCGGCCGCGATTGGCCTGAAGCGATGGCGCCCATCGATGTCGGCGGGGATTCCCGGCGCCCGCTCCAACCAGAACTATCGTGGATCCGCCGACCTTGCCCACTCCGACGCTCGCTGGGACAGGACGGCGAGCCGGCCAGGTCCTGCCGGAAGCCCCGACATCAGTTGGCTTGTAACCTCGTCCAGCTCCTCATCGCTCATCGGGGATCCCACTTGTAAAGCCCTTCTTTGCACGAAGGCACGAACGTCGTCGGACTCGATTCGGGCGAGGTGTTCCCATGCCACTTCCGAATCACGAAGTTCATCGGACTGGTCATCAAAGTCGAGCAAGACCAGCGCCAGCGAAGCCGGAGGCTCCCGCGAAACTACGAGGGCCAGGCGTCTCGCAAACTCCTTGGTGCGGGGGGAAACACCCGGGGCACCAATCCCGTCGAGGACCCACACCATCGGTCGGTGGCTGACCCTGGACTGCTGAACGACCCAGAGTGCGAGAGCCTGTAAGTCACTCTCGTCGTCGAAGGTCGGCACAAGCCGCGTCCCGCCATGCAGGCTGTGCGACAGGATTCCGACGACATCCATCGGGGTGAGTCCGGGCGTACGGCCAAGGTCGACGATAAACACTTCAAATTGAGCACTCCGACTGGAGAGACGCTCCAGGATCTGGGCAACGAAGGTCTTTCCGCTCCCTTCAGGCCCGTTGACAACCAGCACACTGTACGTATTGAACTGGACCAGCTCATACAATCGTTGGCGCAGACTGACGCGATCGATGACGGGAAGTGAGAGGTCGCCAGAGTCCAGTTCCAACGACGCTGCAGAAGAGACCGCGGGACCCGGCTCGAACTGGACACCGTCGGGTTCGTTTCCGGCAATGATGACCAGTCGCTGGAGGTCGGACCCTTGGACTGTAACGCCTCCCAAGACACCCTCCGGATCGTGTTCCTGGGCTATCTCCTCTATCCGGGCCTGTACGTCGGCTAATGCTTCGCGTCCGGCATCGTCGAGGGTTGACTCCTCTAACGTCCGAGCGACCGATTCCAGGGCATTCAGTCGGCCACGGTTCTCGGGGCTCGTAGTAAGGGCCGCTCGCAATGTGTCCCCGGTGACCGGTGCCCCCCGGCGAAGGTCATCGATTGCCCAGGTGATCGTTGAAAGCAGAGGATGACCGGCGGGCCAAAGGACGAGCATCCAGGGGGCAGGTTGGTGTGGAGACGCTTCCAAGACGGTGCCCTGAAAGGTCGGGCGCGAGACTGTCTTCGCTTGCGCCACAGCCAGAACACCACCTGGGTGAAGACGCGCCAGCCTCAGGACGATGTCCCGCAAGCCGACGGCCGATTGATCGGGTGCCTCGTCGACGACCAAGACGGGTCCGTCGCCCCGAGCACTGTCTACGATCCCGTTGATAAGCAAGAATAATGGTTTGTGCTGATTGGCACTCTGAGTGCCGAGCAGTTCAAGGGCGGCTGTGACTGTGTCCCTTTCGGTCGGCGCGCGGATCACGCGGACGGCATCCTCGTCGACGCTCGCGCCATCCCGGTCGGCCAGCCATCGGACGATATCGTCCACCTGCTGCGACCCCGCTGGATTGGTGCCGAGGTCGAGCACGAGGGCCGCCGCGAACACCGATCGCCGGCTCGGGGCGACGAGTCGGCTGGGCGTCGGCTCCGCGGCCATCTGGTAATCCGCAGCGGCCGACGATGAGGGGGGCGCAAAACTGATCCTGAGCGACGGGTCCCCGAAATGTTGAAAGGCGAGGACGGTCTTGGCGAGCGACGAATCTTCGCTTGCAAGCTCGGCCCGCACCTGGGTCATTGCGTGGGATGTGGTCGATCCTCTCGTGAGGTGCGCATAGAACCGCTCCGCGACGCGATGTGCTGCCTTTGCGTTGACAGCCCACAGCGGTGCTACGACGGCGCGCGCGCCGCCTTCGAGCAGGCTGGTTGCGAAGGCGGCCGTGGAGCCGACGTTTACGAATACGAGCGGGCCCTGCCTGAGGTCAAAGCTGCCCATCGTCGCTACCGTAGCGTGGATTACCTGCGGGCCACCCATCGGGCTTGGGACGACCTCATCTGTTGCGAATACCGGTCGAACCGAGTAGGCCAAGGCCAGGTCTCGACCTTCCTGTCGCGCGCGGGAGAGTGTCTTGCTTCCTGGCGGGGGAAGCAAGACGACGAAGTCGTCGGCGAACAGGTCACCTTCATATGGATTGATCCACCGCTGCGGAACTACAGTGACCGGCGACCGCCATCCGATGCACGAATCCCATCGGGCAGATCTCTGGCTTCGCGGCAACAGGTGCCAAGGGACGACGGTGAGGTCGGTGGTTACGACTATCGGCCGTTCCCGTGAACGCGTGATGTCTCTCAGCCCCGGCCACAGCCGTGATGGTACGACCCGGCGCAGCGCCCGGACGGCCTCTGTGGCCCGTTCGTTGAACTCGGCCCGGCTGCGGGCACGGCCGAGTTGCCCCGGCAGACGTCGGATGCTGCGGGTCGTTTCACCGTATTCGCGGATCGTTTCCCCTCGGTCAACATACTGCCAACTAAGTAACTCTTCCCCGTCGGAGTACGTCGAGGTGACGGACACGACGAGCGAGTCGACGCTTTCCAGCGTCGAAGGATCAGACGCAGTAAAGTCCTCCCGGAAGGCCAACGGCGGCGCTGTCCGAGCGAGCCCAAGCCTCTCAATGAGCTCAGCCGCGATGGCCGCGCCCGGGATGTCGGCCACGGCATCCGTATTCTCTCCATACAACAGCGAGAACGGCGATCGGCCACCCGTGGCCTCAAGGTAAGGTGCTACCGCGATCCAAACATCCAGTGCGTCAGGCGCTGTTACTAGCTCGTGGAAGTAGCGCTGGGCGACGGGGGCGAATGCTAGCCGGTCTTCGTCGAAGACTAGTGCGCCGATCGCGATGAGGTGAGCGAGGTCGGAGAGATCCGCGTCCGGGATCAGGCGCTCTGTGATGATTCGCACGAGGTCCAGAGACAGGTCGACAGCAGAAAGTAGCACCCCGAGCCGGCGCGAGCGCGGGGAAAGGGATGTATTGAGCAGGTCCCGGGCCGCGTTGTCTTCGGCGGGGAGGAGCCCGCCGATTGGCACAGCGTCTCGCGAGCCCGCTACTACCGCGTCGACTTCCGCGCCGACGGCTCCCGCGACGAACCGGGCCCACACGGCCATGCGTCCAGGCGTTAGTGGAACTAGAGGTACGACGTCCACTGTCGGTGCAGCGTCGCTGTCCGGCTCGTCCACCCACCACGGATAATCGAACTGCAGTCGCGCGCTCGGCGTCGCCGCCCCCCGTGTCGTCGCGACGAGCTCGCCCTCCCCGAGTGTCGTAAGGCTCGCGGCTGATCCCGATGCCAGCTGCAAGATCGCTGTGGGTGACGACTTTCCCCAGAGGCTCAGCGCCTCCCAGACTTCCGATCCGACCCAGCGCGGCGATATGCCATCGGTGAGGACTAGCACGAGTGTCCGGCCTGCGACATCCGTGAGCTCCTTGGTGGGGTGTAGCAGGCCTGTCGGCGTCATTAGCGCGAAGCACGTCTCGCTCGCGTCGATCGACCACCGGCGGACACGCCGGAACGCCCCCGAGCGCTCCAGCAGATCGCCGAACGCGCTGCACGTGTCCTGCCAGATCGTCATAGACGGGCCGGAGTCCGTCACGAGCGCCACATCGAGCCACGGCTCCTCCTGCCGGCGCAACAAGGGGACGAGTACGCGCGTGTCGCAGTAGTGGTCCACGGTGGCCGCGACGTCAAGCTCGCGGCGGCGGGACGACCGCTGCCGCCGCATGAGCGGGCGGATCGCGCGTTCGATCTCGCGTCGCCGCGGGAGCGCGAATCGACGGGGTGCGACGACGGAGAAGTCGGCAGCCGCGTCCGCGTCGACCTGCCAGCTCGTGACGATCCGCGCCACGGTCGACGCCTCGGTGTTCGCTTTCGGGGCACTCGGCAGCTCGCGTGACGACATCGTCGCCTGGGGCGGCGACATCTCGCCCGGGGAGGGGATGTGCGGTGCGGCGCCCGGAGGGTCGGCCCCTTCCGGAGAGGACGAAACCTGGGCCGCGTTCGGCGCCGCCGGTACGGTTTCGGCAGCGTACGTTGCCCGCGCACGCATGAGCCACACAATATCGGCGAGCTCGCGCCAGTCGACGGCCAAGCCGGCCTTCCGTAGCGCGGACGTGAGTTCAGGGATCATCGCGCGGCATCCGGTCGGTCGCGGTGTCGCTCTTGAGTTCGCTGAGCAGAAGATCGATGATCGTGTTGCGCTCGTCGCCTTCCGGCCGAACCGGACCTGTCACGAGGTATATGGCGTTCAATAGCTGGTCCGTCGCGACCTCGGAAGCCTTGCGACGTTCGATGAAGTCGAGGATCTGAACCTCGATCGCCGTTCGGCCGTCCTCGAACACGGCGTCGCCGAGGTGGGCGCGGACGATCGCAGTGAGCTCCTCACGCCCGGGGTCCGGCATCCGGAGCCTTATACATCGACGGAGGAACGCGGCGGGGAAGTCGCGCTCGCCGTTGCTGGTCAGCACAACGAAGGGAAACTCGGTGCACTGCACCCGTCCCTCGTTGATGAGATACCTCGTGTCCCGGTCGTCGTGTCCGGCGATGTCGACCGATGGCTCGTTGTGCCTCGCCAGCTCGGGGATCTCGAACTCGCCGCGTTCAAAGATGTTGAGGAGATCGTTGGGCAAATCGATGTCGCTCTTGTCGATCTCGTCGATCAGCAGCGCGCGCGGTCGCGGCCCCGGCACCAGCGCCGTCCCGAGGGGCCCGAGTCGCAGGTACTCGGAGATCGGCGGGGGCGACGCTTTAGAGTCCTTCTCGAGCCCCCCGGCATGAAGGCGTCCGATCGCGTCGTAACGGTAAAGCGCGTCCGTCAGCGTGCTCGACGACGTGACGTGCCACCGGAGCACGCGACCCAGTCGAAGCTCGCGCGCGACGGAGTCTATGAGGGACGACTTGCCGGAGCCCGCACGACCCGTCAGCAGGAGTGGCCGGCGAAGGTGCAGCGCTGCATTAACGGCCTCGGCCATCTCTTCGGTGGCCCTAAAGGCGGAGCCGGCGTCCATGTCTGCGGGGAACCGGCGCCAGGGCGGCGCCTCAGGCAGCTCCGGCTCATGCGGGTCGGCGTTCCCGGTGTAAATCTTCCACTGGCTCACTGGACCTCCTCGGTTGTGCGGGCGTTCGGATTCCGAGGAAGCCGGGAGTTCGGATTCGGGGGCAGTCGCGCTTCATGGTCCCAGACAACGCGGAGTGAAAAGCCGGTGTCGGCGGCGATTTCGCGGAGATCGTCTCGAAGCCGATCGGGGAAGTCCCTGAGTCCGGCTTTCACGACAGCCGTGATGCGGTCGCGGGCCGCCGCCGCGTCGCTCGGGTCGTCATCGGACCACAGTATGAACGGGGCACCGGTGCGCAAGAGCGCCTCGAACGGCCCGGCCCCCGCTTGCACCAAGGGCCGGTAATCGAGTGCGGAGCAGCAGATGTCGGTGTCGATTCGCGCCTCCGGGCGCGCGCCGGGGGACAGCCACTCCACGGCGGGCACCCCTGTGCGCGCGCGTTGAAGGACTGCGCCCAGGCGCGACTGCCACTTGGCCGCATACCGTTCGCGGCGGCGCAAGTGCAGCACCACCGGCAACGACTGTGCCATGACTTCCTTCATATGCTTGTCCCAGATGGGAACCTCCCAAAGCTCCGGCCGCCAGAAGATGCGGTCTGGCGTGAGGATGAACCCGACTGAGGCCGCGTCGGGGTCGGCGTCGGGGTGGCGGGTGTGGAAGACCTCGCGGAACTCCTCGGCAACTGCACGCGCGACCTCCTCCCTGGTCGTCCCACACGCGCGCGGGCTCGATGCCTCCCACCATCCGTGCGGGTTTTCCTCGTTCGCGACCCATGTGTGGGTCTTGAGCTGCGGCGGCGCTTCGCTGCTTTCAACAGCTTCGGTGAGGTCGAACACGACAACGGTGTGCGGCGGTGACTCTCCTGGGCGGCATGAGTCGCGCACTCGGGTGACGGCGTCGTGGTCGAGCTCATTTTCGAACCACGCGTCGACGCGCTTCCCCGTCTTCCACTCGAGCCGTGCGACCAGGCGGTACAGCGGTGCGGCCTCGTCGTAGCGCCGAGGAGAAACGAACGAGGCGGCGTGATCGAGCGTCTGAACGAGGCCTTCCACGATGAAATCGTCGGCGGATCCCTGTCGCGCGCCGCGGTAGGCAGCGCGGAGAGTGTCAAGGTCGACGTTGTCGATCGTACGGAGAGGTGCCAGGATCCACTTCTGTCGTTCATAGCTCTCGCACACGTGCGCCGCGGCGTGGATGAGCCGGTCGCTGCCGGATGCCGTGGCACGATCCCACATCGCACGAACAAACTCGTCGCCGGCGCCAGAGGCGAAGATGACGCGAACGCTCTGGCTCTCGCTCACCATCAGTTCGGGCGCTTCCGTGCGCGACTGCTCGACTGCTCGCTCGACAATCGTCAGTTGGGATGGTTGCAGCGCGAGGGATGCCGACTCGTAAATGAGATCGGCCCCTCCCTCTTCAAACACACCGGTGTAGAGGCGCACAGGTCTATTGAGGAACTCGTCTCGCTTCTCGCGAAAGAGCCTGTGGACGTCGTTCGAGAGGCGCGAGAAGTCGGGTGGGAACGTGTCCGGATGGTCCTCGAGCCATTTGAGCAGTGCCGTCGAGTAGGCGGCGTGGCCCGCGTCCTTGTCGAACTCCGCGTAAAGACCGATGTCAGTGGAGTAGTAGAGCAGCTGTTGCGGTCTGCCGTCCGGGAATTCGCCCCAGTCACCAGGATTCGGAAGTCGACGGCCCTCTAGCTCGTTGGCACACGCGTCGAAGAACATGACCTGATGGGGGAAGCCGGCGATCTCCTCGGACTTCGCGGCGAGCAGACCCTGCAGATCGTCGATTCGGAAGTTCGCGAGCTGCGGCGGAACCCGTACGGCGCCCGTCGTCAGGAGGCGGCGCTCACGGCTGACACTTGCCCCGTGACCGCACCAGTACACCAGCAGGAGGTCGCCACCATTGCGCACAAGGTCACTAGCGGCAGCTTTGATGCCGTCGGTGGCCGTCGAGGTGATCCGGACGCCCTTCGCCGCGAGCACCGTCGCGCGCGGGTCCTCCATGCCTCCCACCCACGTGCAACCGAGACGCACACGATCGGGCGGGACGAGGTTGCCGATCGCCCATTCTGCGAATCGCACGGCGTGCAGAGCGGCGCCGGGCAAGTCCCAGTCGACGTCGAGGTCGCCGTATGTTTCTAGTCCGATCGCGAGCACCGAGACTCGTGCTGGGTTGATGGCGGGCAGGGGAGGGGGATCCGTCGTCATGCGAGGAAGCCCGCAATTCCCGTCCACGTCGCCGGGTTGCTCCAGTACGCGCTATGCGACTGGGGGAAGGGCTGGCCGTTGTCGACCCCGACATCAGTGACGCGGCCGGGGAAGACCTCGGCGCCGACGTATGACAGCCCGTCCCGCACGTCGTAGATGTTGAGCCAGCGTGGGACGCTCTCCGGGAGTTGCCCGCCCGGCCGCACGGCGGGCAACGCCCCGATCTCAAAAAAGTACGGGGACTGCGATCCGACCGTGATGAGACCCGCGACGTGGGAGAACTGCTCCCGCGCGAGCAAGTCAACGCACATGACGCCGCCGAGGGAATGACCGAGGAGGACGACGCGCTCGTCCGCAAGATCGGCGAGGGTCGCGCGTAGGAGCCCGGTGGCGGTGACCGGATCGGCCAAAAACCTTAGGATGTCGCCTGCGAACGGAGACGTGGTATCGGATAGGGCTCCGCGGTGCGCCACGAGCGGCCGCGTAAGGAATACGTCGGCGGCGAGTGTCCTGACGGCGTTCTTGAGCCACGTTCCGACGCCCATTCCATATGCGCCCAGCTCCGAACCGAGAGCTTTCACGAGCTCGTCGCGCTGTGCGCCGGGGATATCGGGCAGGCCAGCGTCCTCTGCCGAAACGATCGTCTGCGCGAGGATCGCGCGCGCGATTGCCTGACGATGCTCCAGCGGCTGAGCGGGAGCGGTCGCCGCGGCCTTCGCGAGTTCGGGAGACCCAGCGATATCGGCGATCGCGCGCTCAAGATAGTCTGCCAGGCGGGCGTCGTCGAACTTAGCCGTGAGTTCAACGGACGGCGAGTACTTCTTCAGCTGCCCGACGAGGGCGTCTCCGGGCGGCTGGCCGAATGTCTGCGTTGTTGTGGGCTTCAGGCGCAGAATTCGCAGTTCGTAACATGGATCCGAGTAAAGAATCCGCCAAAGCGCGACCGCCTCCTCCTCCTCTGTCGGCGGTTCACCTCCGGTGTTTGCATACGTCGGGATGGAGGCTCCTCCGAGCGCGAGCTCCGCGCCCGACTCCGCGCCCCAGTAGCACCCCCGCACATGCAAGCCCAGCCCAAATGACGCGACCTTTTTCTCGATGAGATCTAACGTGGCCCGGTATTTCTCTTCCCGCACTCCAGTGCCGTGGACGAACAGCAGTGTCGTCATCGCAGCGGTGACCTCCGTGTCGAAGTGGCGCTCCGTCGACATCGCACAAGGAGCGGCGTTGCCCTATGCGACTATCATGTGACACCGGCGCGCCCGCGACAAGGGGTGGCGGGCCCGCCGATCCGGTAGACCGGCGGGTCGTGCTGGGCTGAATCGCGCCCCACGGGAATGGTGGGGACGATCTCGGCGACGCGCGGCATCTCCTTACGCACCCGATTCGTTCACGGCGACGTACATCGAGAGCAAGCGCGTGCCCTCCTCCGCGAGTGCCAGACTGCGAAGGAATCCCATTATCCTGAGCGCCATCGAGCATGCCTGCACGTCGTCGAGCGTGACGGGCGAACCGCGTCGGACCAACGCACATCAGTTTCAGCAGCGCAACGAAAGCAAGTTGTCTGCCGCGTCTGGCGTCTCTATCCGAGCGACCGTCGCACGGAACCGCTCGCGGAAGCCAGCCTGCTGGCCGCTCCGCGGAAACAGGATGTGCTCGGCATGGAGAAGGGGGCCGGGTGCCGACTTGGACGGCGGCGCGTAGCCGAGGCCCACGGCAGCCTGTCGGTCAGCTGAGCCAGCACGCCTTCCGAACACAGCGCTATCCCGATCGAGAAGTTCGCCATCACCCGCGCCGGCAACGACCGATGCCGCCGCTCCGTCCGCACGGCCTCAGCTATGACCTCGTCCACAAGACCCGGCGGGAACAGCCGCGTCCGCACACCCACCGACACCAGATCCGACAGCCGGCCCCCAATCGGTAACGGTGCGGTAACACCTCTCTTGCTTTAGTGCTTTCGGCGAAGCCGGGAGCAGAGGACTTCCTCGAAGCATCCACAGTCGACCCACTTCAGCACCCCAGATGACCATTGCACGCTAGAACTACCGTAAAGACCGGAGGAGATGGCATCATGAACGGCCTCAATCGCGCGCGGAATCTCTGCACTGTTCCAGTGCACCAGATCGACGACTTGTGCGTCGTCGCACCCGCCCCCGAGCTGAACGACAAGCTCAAAGAACAGTTCGAAAGGTTGCGTGAACGCGCCCCTCAGGCCATTGCCCGCCAGCTCGGCCGCCGAAGCCCCCGGCGCGTAGGCCTGAATGACGGGCTCATCTACCCGGGCACTTATTACCCGGTCGGAACGACTGCCGCCATCGCCCAGCGCGCGGCCCTTGACCGGGCGCCGCTGAGGGGCACTATACGGGTCATCGTGGTTCTGGTCGACTTTTCCGATCGCGCGATGGCGGCGAATGTCCATGATCGGTTTCAGACGCTGTTCTTCTCGAGCGGCGTCCTGCCCAACGGCAGCGTCACGGAATACTTCACGGATGTCGCAGGCGGCCTGGTGACGATCGCTGGCGAAGTCGTCGGACCGTATCGGATGCCCCGGACGCTTGCCGCCTACGCAGGCAGCGATAACGGCCTACAGGCTGCCGAGCCGAATGCACGGACTCTGGCCAACGACGCCCTGACCGCCGCAGACGCCGACGTGAACTTCGCGCCGTACGACAACGACGGTAACGGGTATGTGGACGCCTATATCGTCGTTCATGCCGGACGCGGAGCGGAAGAAACGGGTGCCGCCGCTGACATCTGGTCACACAAGTGGGTCCTGCCGACCGAACGCACGGTAGACGGCACCAAGGTCTTCGCATATTTGACGATCCCCGAGGACGCGAAGATCGGCGTCTCCGCGCACGAACTCGGCCATCTGCTCTTCGGGTGGCCGGACCTTTACGATACAGACGGCAGCTCCGAGGGCGTCGGCAACTGGTGTCTCATGGGCAGCGGCTCCTGGGGTCTCGGTGGCGATCGACCCACGCACCCGTCGGCCTGGTGCAAGGTGAACCAGGGTTGGGCCAGCGAGATCGTGCAGACCGCGAACGCGACGGTCACGATCAACGACATCAAGGCGAGCCGGACCGCCTACCGTCTCTGGAAGAACGGCACAGGCGGCAATGAGTACTTCCTGATCGAGAACCGCCAACAGGACGGTTACGATGCATCGCTGCCAGGGGGCGGCCTGCTCGTGTGGCACATCGACGAGGCCATCAGCGGGAACACCGATGAGTCGCACTACAAGGTCGGTCTGCTCCAGGCGGACGGCAAGAGGGACCTCGAGCTCAACGCCAACCGCGGCGACCCCGGCGACCCATTCCCCGGCACTGCCAACAACACCTCCTTCACGTCCTCGACGACACCGAACAGCAAGTCGTTCGCGGGCTCAGAGACGTGCGTATCCATCACGGGGATCCCTGCGCCGTCGACAGCGATGTCCGTCCGGTTGGCTGTCCAGTGCATCATAAAGCGCAAGGATGCCAAGGACAACATCAAGGAACGGCCGAAAGAACTGGGCAAAGAATTGCTCAAGGACCGGATCAAAGACCTCAAGGAGTTCAAGGAGTTCAAGGAGAAGGACGCCAAGGAGTTCAAGGAGTTCAAGGAGAAGGACGCCAAGGAGTTCAAGGAGATCCGCGAGGAGAAGCTTGCTGACAAGCCCGCAGACCGCCCACTTCAGCCGGATGCCGCTTATACCCAGCAGGAGCCACTCGCTTATGTCTCTCCACAGGCCGGCGGTGACATCAGCTCACGCTTGGCCGCCTTGGAGGCGATCGTCCGGGTCCTCGCCGAGACACTGCGCACGCCGACCGCGGGCCAGGGCTGGGACTCCAGCGGCGTCATCGAGCCCTTCATCGGCAGCAAGGAGCGGCCCAACCTCGGCCACGACAGCGGCGGACCCGACCTGCAGTCCCTTCGTGCAGAAATGGAGGCAGGCTCCCACGACGCCAAGGTCCAGTTCGACTCCCTGCCACCTCAGTAGTTGGTCGCATGATCCCCTCGATCCTGCTGATCACGCAGGGCGGTGATATGGGGGCATTGTCGCTGGCCGCCGTCCTGAACCGCAGAGCCGCCTGCCGGGTGATGCTGATTGACCATTCGGCGTTCTCCCGGCGTCCGGTCACCCTCCACCCCGAATCCGGGCGGCCATCGGCCCGGGCCAGGGCCACTGACCCGTCGCCGTCCCAGAGCGTCCCACACGCCGATGACCTTGATCTCGGACAGGACTTCGATGTCATCTATTGTCGGGCCGCGACGCTCGCAGTCCGACCCTTTGAGCGGGCGGCCGACGCCGACTATGCCGCTGCCGAGATCCACGCCTTCGGCCTATCCTGGCTATGGACCCGCCGCGACGTCTTGGTCAACCGGCCCACACCGGGCACGCTTTGCGGCACCGTCCCCGACCTGCTGCGTATCGCCCGGGCGTGTGCGGACGTTGGACTGTCCACTCCCGACCTGCTCCTCACCACGGACGCCGCTCGGGTTCCACGCAAGGGCTGGCCCAATAGCGACCGGCGTGCCTGGCCACAGGGAACTATTCCCCCCGATGTGGACCTCCTCCCGCCGACCGGTGACGGCCCGCCGCTGGCACTGCCGACGGCCTGGGTCGAGACTGTCGCCCCGGAGCGCCTGCATGTCCTCGTCTGCGGCGGCGACGTCATCGACGCTCCACCTCCCCTCCACAGCCCTATACTCGCCCTTGCCCGCGCCCTTGATCTCGACGTCGCCGAGATCCGGCTAGCGCCTTCCGCTCAGCGGCCAGGGCTGCCGGTCGTCCTCGGCGTAGCCCCGGTCCCCACTCTGGCCACCGGCGCACATGTGCGCACGCTGGCCGTTTACTTGGAACAGCGGGCTGCCGAACACCGGAGAAGGGCCGTCGCATGATAGTCGTCGCCGGCAGCCCCACTGAGGGCCCCATCGAACTCCTGCTCGACCGCGCCACCGACGCCGGCGTCGAAGTGCTGCTTCTGGCCGAGGAACAGGCGGACGCGTGGCAGCTCGAAGTAGGCGTCGATGACGGGAGGATCCACGCCCACTCAACGCATCAAGGCGAGCGAATCGACCTGACCGAGGCGACCGGCCTGTACCTTCGTTTGACGGCCCCGGCCGTCGCGGGCCTACGTCCGGATCCGCTGCAGGAGGCGCGGCATGCAGCGGCGATCGGCCTCTTGACGGCTTGGGCCGATGTCGCACCGCTTCGGGTGGCAAATCGGCCCAGATCGATGGCCAGTAACAACTCCAAGCCTTACCAAGCGGCGCTGATCCGGGCGCTGGGGTTCGGCGTCCCCGAGACCCTTGTAACCAGCGATCCCGACGCTGTGCGCCGCTTCAGAGGTCGGCACGGCCGGATCGTCTACAAGTCGGTGAGCGGCGTCCGCTCCATCGTCCACGAACTGGCAGGGCGCCGGCTCGATGAGCTCGACCGCGTGCGGGCACTGCCGACCCAGTTCCAGCGGCTGCTGACTGGCACCAACGTGCGCGTCCACGTCGTTGACCACGAAGTTCACGCATGTGCCATGGACTCGGCCACGATCGACTACCGCTACGCCGAGGGCGGCCCGCCCGCAGGCATGGCAGCCATCAGCCTGCCTGAAGAGGTCAGTGCGCGGTGCATCCGGTTGGCCCAAGAGCTCGACCTGCCGCTGGCGGGCATCGACCTATTGCGCGACGAGGACGACGAATGGTGGTGCTTCGAGGTGAATCCGTCACCGGCCTACAACTGCTTCGAGGAACCGACCGGGCTGCCGATTGCCCGTTCCCTCGTCACGTGGTTGGCTGGACGGGACACGGCCTGATCCGGAACAAGGAGGTGCGATGGTCCAAGCGATCGAGAACCGCTCGCGGGTGTGGTGCGTCCCCGCCGGCAAACCGGAACCAGGCCCAGCACCCGGCTGGTCCAGCCTTGCCGTCCTTGTCGAGCGGGCGGCCGCCGTGCCTGGCAGCATCCACCTGATGGCGGACGCTGCCGGGCGCGAGTACACCGCAATCGTTCCGCCCACCCTGTTCGACGAGCTCGCCGCTCAGGAGATCTGGGCTGTAGAGGCGGAAGTGGTCGGCCCGCACCGGATTGTCGTGCGGGCTCTCTTAATAGGCGACTGAACTATGACAGGCTCGTATGGTCGATGCACTCGGTCTTGTCCGATAGCCGGCCGGCTATCGGACAGCAGTTGAGTCTCCACTTCCATCCGGCTCTGGGCTCTCTCCTGCACGGCGGACTACGCCCAGGCCGGTACGATGGCTTGAGCCTGCTGGTGTTCAGCGGCGGACGCTTCTTCTTCCTGCATGACGGCTGGACGTCGCGGGATGGAACGGTGATAGTGCTCCAGGACGACAACTCGGTCCGAATCGAGTTCAAGAGATAGTTGGTTCGGGCATGTTCGGCAGCTGCGGGCCTGGCAGAATCGTTTCGCAGCGGCGGATCACGTCGAACGGTGGGTGCTTCCGTTTCCGGGCAGCTAGGGAGATTTCGGACGAAGCATTGGCGGTTTCATCGGCCGCCACGGGTTACTGGCGTCAACGGAAGTCGGCCGGTTGGGGTGCGGGTCGTCGAGGTGGAGATCGATATTGGCGATGAAGCGTGGCGGGCTTGTGCCTCATGTGGCAAGGCGCCCTATTTCACGGAAAAGCCCGCGGTCCGCTATGGCCAGCCGGGATGGGACGTCGGCCGTCGCCGGCGACGAAGTGGTAAATCCGGAAAAGCTGGCGGAGGGCGATAACCCCAGGACTACTTTTCAGGGTTGGGCATAGGTAAATCGAGATGGCTGATCCTATTTAGAAACATCGTCACTAAGGGCTTTTGGCCCGAATTCAAGGGATAATTCTAAATGCTGGTCCTTGTGCACGATCTGTCAGGTGCCAAGCTCGCGCTATTTCGCGTCACACACTGCCGGATGCGCCGGGTCATTGACATCCCTTGCTGAATTGCGGATCCTCGTGGCTAGGACTGTTCTAGCTCGCAGTCGCGCTGGATTTGGGGGTACCAATGGTAAGCGGCAACTTTTGCCATTTTCAGCTGAGCCTGTTCCAATCGTGGAAACTCCGCAGGGACTCGTGCGTTATGCATGTTGCGGCGCGTCAACAGCGGCTCATCACTGCGCTGGCTATTCACGGCACCCGCCCCAGAAGCTACTTGGCTGGGCTCCTGTGGCCGGAGAGCTGCGAGAGCCGGGCCATGGAGAGTGTGCGTGTGAGCCTGCACCTGGTCTCACGGCAGGTCCCGGGGCTGCTGGTCAACGGGGGCGCCGAGCTATCCCTAAGCGACTTGGTGGACGTCGATTTGCACCGGGTCCGGTCCTGTGTGCGAGAGCTAAATCAAACCGGGCTTAACGGGAATGTTGCTTCGTCCCTGAACCTGTTACGCGATGCGGAACTGCTCCCTGGCTGGTATGAGGACTGGGTGCTCTTTGAACAGAGCAGGTTGCGGCAGGAGCGGCTCCATGCGTTCCTCATCATTGCTCGCGAGTCCCTGGTGCGCTGTGACTATGAATCTGCCTTGGAGGCCTCAGAGGCGGCACTGGAACTTGAACCGCTCTATGAAAGGGCAGTCGGACTTCTCATTCAGGCGGAACGGGAGCAGGGCAACAATGCTGCCGCGCTTCGAGCCTTCGAAAAGTATCGAGCGAAACTGAACGATGACATGGGCCTTGCACCCTCGGAGGGGATCCTGCAACTCGTAGCTGACGTTCTGTAAGAGCCGCGCCTGGCATGACGCTCACCAAAGAATCACCGTCACTACGAACCGCACAAAGAAACGTATAAATTCTTCGCTCGGATACACGCAAGAGTAATCGCATTGCAATCGGGGAAAGAGCCTGCCGCGGACGTAATACGCCGAGCAATGACAAGGGCTTCCCGACGTTTTCTCGGGAAAAACCCTTCCTTTGACAGGGCGGGATCGGGCAGTTCCTGTTCAGCAGGGAAGTTGCATAGCCAACGGTTCACCGCTGCGATCACTTCCGCCCGACCGCGAGCATAAGTAACCGTAGGTTCGTCTCCGTCTGCCGACCCCGCGATGAGCCGTGCACGGAAGGGTTCAGGGCTTTCCGTTTCCCTCCAGACTCGAATTACCAAGGTTGTCTGGGTAGGCGGCCCAATGTCCGGCCCTTTCGAGCCCTCGGAGCCGCCGGAATTCACCGTGCCCATCAAAATCAGCTCCTCTCGATCCGGCCATGAAGTGGCTCCTGCTGATCTGGTCCACCAACGTTGGCAGCTTAGTTTCACTTAGCAGTCTCTCAGATTCATCTCAAGATTTACTGGTTAGAGGCTTGATTTTGACTTAGCTCGTGACGCGTCTTTCCAGGGCCTGATGGCATACCGTGCCAAAAACGCGATTTTCAGCATCAGCCAAACAAATTGCGACAGCAATGGTCTGACGGAGTCACAGCAGGCTCAGACACCATCCTCCGGACCGATGCGGATGCTTCACCCCAAGGTTTCCTGGAGATGCGCCCCGTACTTCTTGAACGAGCGAAGGGCGTAAAAAAATCAATCCCTGAGCGAAGCAAGGGTTCGATGTTGGGAATACAGTGTGTGTACATTGATGCTCCTATAGACGTCAATGTTCTCTGAGCCAGGTTTCGTAGCGCTGGTGGAAGACATCATCCCGGCTGAGTCCGCGTTCCAGGCGGGACAGGGTGGTGGGCCAGACGTGCAGAGCGTCGGCGGCTTGCTGAAGGGTCAGGTGCTTGGCTGTGCGTGTTGTCCGGAGGGTTCCGGCGTCGGGGGCGGGGCGCGGGTGGAGGAGTTGGTCGTAGATTTCCCGGGCGACGTAGCGTTTGAGGCAGCGCATGATTTCCTTGGTGCTTTTGCCCTCCTGACGCCGTCTGGCTACGTAGGCGCGGGTCCTGCTGTCGTAGCGCATCCGCACGAGGACCACGCGGTGGATGGCTTTGTTGGCCTGCCGGTCGCCGGCGCGGCTGAGCCGGTGACGGGAGGTCTTCCCGGAGGACGCGGGGATCGGGGCGACGCCGACCAGGGCGGCGACGACGCGCTTCGCCTATTGGCGCGTAGAGCCGGTACTGATAATCGACCCGGAAGACGCGAGCGAGCAGGCGGTTGCTCACGAGATGGGACACGCCGTCTTCGATGCCGTTGGACGTGGTGCTAGATCCCGGGGGAAGACAGCTAACTCCGAAACGTACGGGGAGAGCATTCGTGTAAGAGTCCGGGACCTCTTCCTCCGTCTGAATGCGACGGATCCGCCGCCCACCGGAGATTCGAATGTGCCTGTGGGCTTGATGATGGTCGATCCGTCGGCCCGGTCACCGGGAGCCAAGAGCGAGCATCCCTGGCAGGATGCCGACGAGTTCTTCGCGAGCGCGAAAGCTGCATATCAGTTGGACAGTCGAGGGCTGAAGGCAAGCATCCGACATGCCGTCAGCATGGACCCAGCCGTCAGGCCACTCGGTGACGAACTGCTCGCCCTGCTCAAGGCTGTACTTGGTGGGAGGACACTGCCAGGTCCTCCGCTGCCTAAGGAACGCCAAACGGCCGCCAATGCAGAACTTTTAGGGCTCAATCGCGCCAGCAAGGGCGAGGACAGCGTTGGAGGCTATCCACAACTGCGGTGGCTCATTGAGCCCTCGTCCCGCCCTGGTCCTCGTAGTCGCCGGCCGTGATGCGGCCGACTTTTGCACCGTTATTGCAACCCTTCTGCGCAACGACACTTGGACTCACTTCCGGCATCATCACGAACTTTCCGTGCCGGTAATACGGCGATGACGGCAATCTCATCGCTCCCTTTACCTAGCTGGCTATAGGTCGTGTCAAGTGCATGCTCCGGGCATGACAGTGCGCGCCGCATGTTTGGCCGGGCGTTCTGACGTGTCTGTGGGGTGGCGGTTTGGTTGGCTGGCCCGGCGTGATTCCAAGGGCGCCCACGCTGACTTATTCG
>NZ_JBFUAU010000020.1:0-163465 GCF_056406115.1 Arthrobacter sp. P1_D4
CCCTAGACAATATGAAGTGTGGTGGTTGCCTGAAGTAGGACTGGAACCCCGGGTTCAAAGAGATTCGTGGGTTGCCGGCCCACGGTCTGTTCCGCATTCTGGTGCGGGTGTGGACTGGTAGAGCCACATTTGAACGTCTGGAGGTTCCAGCCATGAACAAGCGTACCTACGTCGGTTTGGATGTCCATGCGCGCAGTGTCAAGGGTTGCGCGATCGACCGCGAAACCGGCGAAATTCTGCGCCAGAGCCTGGCCGCCAACGATGCCGGGATCGCCGAGTGGGTAGCCCGGTTACCAAGCCCGGTCCTGGTTGTCTATGAAGCAGGACCCACCGGATTCGGTCTTGCCCGGCTTCTGAATGCGGCAGGGATTGAATGCGTGGTCGCGGCGCCGTCGAAGCTCCAGCGCCCTCCCGGAGACCGGGTGAAAACCGATGCCCGGGATGCCGAACATCTCGCCCGGCTGGCCCTGCTCGGGCAAATCACCCCGGTGCGGGTCCCGGGCCCTTCCCAGGAGGCCGCCCGGGATCTGGTGCGTGCCCGCGAGGACGTGCGGGCGGATCTGATGAGAGCACGGCACCGGGTCTCCAAGCTTCTGCTGCGCCACGGCCTGGTCTACTCCGGCGGCCAGGCCTGGACCGACGCCCACCACACCTGGCTGCACCGGCAACATTTCGATGACCCTGCCCTGCAGGCCGCATACGAGGCCGGCCTGGAGATGGCGGAACTGACGCTGGACCGCAGAAATCGTTTGGATGCGAAGATCACCGCGATGGCGGCAACGGAACCGTATGCCCCGGTGGTGCGGGCCCTGATGTGCCTGCGCGGTGTCTCGGTGCTGACCGCTTTCGGGCTCGCGGTGGAGATCGGCGACTGGAACCGCTTCACCGGCTCCACCATCGGCGCGTATCTGGGCCTGGTCCCCTCGGAGCATTCCTCGGGTGCGTCCCGGTCCCAGGGCGCGATCACCAAGACCGGGAACACCCATGCCCGCCGTCTGCTGGTCGAGGCCGCCTGGCACCACCGCCGCCCGTACAACAATGCCAGTCGTGACATGCGCTCCCGCTGGGATGCAGCCGACGAAGCGTCCCGGGTCCGCGGCCACCAGGGAAACCACCGGCTGCACCACAAGTGGGAACAGTTCGAAACCCGTCACAAACGCCGGGTCATCGCCAACGTCGCCATCGCCCGGGAACTGGCCGGCTGGTGCTGGTCCCTGGCAGCCCCCGTCCAAAAGGAACACCCATGGACGGATGACTAGACGTACCGTTCCCGGCCCCGACCCCAAGGCCCGGCAGCGTGGAGGAGACCCGCGACACAACTATGGACAACCGGCTAACACCGGTGACGCCCGACATTCCTAGACCAGCGGCACCCCTCCAGCCGAACACCTCGTCCTGCGGTAACCAACCCGCGCATATCAGCCAGACAGCGCTCCCTCGTCGAACATGACGCGCCAGCCAACCGGACGACGCCGAAGAACGGATACGAAAAGAGCGGTCCAAGACAAACCAGCCCTGGACCGCTCACCCTTGCCCTATTGACAAGAACACCTGTCCGGCTGATCGGTCCGAAGAGCACCACCGTCACGGCCACGGCTACGGCCAAAGCCACGATGATCCCGAACGCGATCCACAGCGCCGGCGTCCCGAGCGCCGGGTACAGGGCGAAGAAGACCGGCGTCCAGAGCAGGTTCAGCCCCAACTGCACGCCGTAGGCTGTCAGGGCCGCTTTGGACCCCGGGGCGCGGCTGCGCCAGACCAGCCACGCCGCGACGGCCATGGCGGCGTACAGGACCGTCCAGACGGGCCCGAAAACCCAGTTCGGCGGGGACCACGGGGCCTTGTCCGCGGTGGCGTACCAGCCGTTGACGTGGTTGGCCGTGGCCAGGCCGCCCAAGGCCGCAACGAGCGCAGACGCGGCGAGGAACAGCAGCAGCGCGACCACCTGGGAGTAGCCACCGCCCGTGCCGCTTCCGACGCCCTTAGAGTGGCCGCCGGGCGCCCCGGGACGGCCTTCCAGCGGTTGTTGCTGAGCGTGCATGAGACCAGCGTAACCGCCTGACCCGGACCGGCGGCAGGGTGCGGACCGATAGACTTGGGGCTGCATGTTCGCATGCCGCCGAAGCTCGTACCGCAATGATTGGATACCGCACCCTTGCGAGAATTCACTGCCCGTTTTGCCTCTGCCGAAGAGATTGCCAACTGGGATGCCCACGTCACCGCGAACCCCAACGGCGGCAATCTCCTGCAATCGGAAGCCTTCGCCGAGGTCAAACAGCACTTTGGCTGGAAGCCCTTGCACCTGGTGTACGAGTCGGCCGATTACACGAGCTACAACCTGGTCCTGGAGAAGTCCTTTCCGGTCCTCGGCAAGCTCTGGTACCTGATCAAGGGACCCGACGTGGCGTCTGTCGAGGACATCCCCGGGATCGTCGCGGCTAACGCGGACTTCGTCAAAAGGGCCAAGCTGGGCGTCTTCGCGATCAAGATCGAACCGGATGTTGTCTTGTCCGACGACGCCGCGCGGATCCTTGAGGGCGCCGGCCTGGTCAAGACGCACAACCTGCAGCCGAACGACTCCACGGCGCTGCTCGATATTGCGCCCGAGGAAAACCAGCTGCTGCGCAACCTGCATTCCCGGGGCCGCAACGCCGTGCGCCGCGCCATCCGCGAGGGCGTGGAAGTCCACAACGTCGAGCCCACGGAAGAGAACTTCCGGGCCATGTATGCCCTGATGACCACCACGGTGGAAGCCAAGTCCCAGGTCCGGGTGCGCGAGTACGAGTACTACCGCCAGTTCTGGACCAACTTCCTGGCCCGGGACCAGGGCAGGCTGCTCTTCGTGTACGAAAACGGGGTGCCCTCGGTGGGCGCGTTCGTGATCAACTACGGCCGCAAGGGAACGTACAAGGACGGCGGCTCCCTGCAGAAGCGTGGCCAGTACGGTGACTCGCACCTCGTGCAGTGGACCGCGATCAACCAGGTCAAGGACCTCGGCTGCACCGAATACGACTTCTGCGGCACGCCGCCGAGCCACAAGCTCAAGGACACGTCGAACCCGTTCCATGGGCTGGGGCTCTTCAAGACCAGCTTCAGCAAGACCGTGACCGACTTCGTCGGCTGCTATGACCAGGTTCTGAGCCCGCTGAAGTACAAGGCCTGGATGACGGCGGGGGAGCGCGTCGCACGCCAGGTCTACACCCGGCGCACGGGCCAGCAGTTTTACTAAACCGAGCCAAAGACAATCAAGGTCAGCCAGGACAGTGAGGAGGCCGGAATGAACAACGGAACCGACGGCCACCGCAGGCCACCCACGGACGGCCTGCCCCGGACCCAGCCGATGTCGGCCATGCAGGTGCGCCAGAACGCCGCCGCCAAGAGAATGCTGCGCCGCCTGGTCCAGGGCGAAAACCCGCCCACCGCGCCGATGAGCATCGTCGACCGGCTCGCCGGCAGCCCCTACGCCAACCCGATGATTCAGGTTGGCGGGGTGGATGCCGCAGCCCGCAAGACCATCGATTTCGCCCTGAAGCTGGCCGAATCCATGTTCCGGTACGGGGCCGGCGCCCTCGAAGTCGAGACCAGCATCATCGCCATCACCGCCGCGCTTGGCCTCAAGAACATCGAGGTGGACATCACCAACCAGTCGGTGGCCATCAACTACGCACCCAAGGACCAGACGCCCATCTCACTGCTGCGGGTGGTGCGGTCCTGGACCAACAACTACGCGGGCCTCTCGCAAGTGCACCAGCTGGTGACAGACATCGTGGCCGGCGGCGTCGGCCGCGAGGAAGCCGTGCGCCGGCTTGAGGACATCACCCGCAGCGCCAAGCCGTTCCCGCGGTGGATGGTCACCGTGGCCTTCGGCGTGTTCTCTGCCGTTTTCGTCGGTGTCCTGGGCGGCGGACTGGGCGCCTCGGTCGTCGCGTTCCTCTCCAACCTTCTGGTCAGCCTGCTGGCCCGCCAGCTGGGCCGCTGGCGTACGCCGGACTTCTTCATCACTGCCTCGTGTTCGTTCCTGGTGACCATTATCGCCCTGCTGCTGTGGCGCTTCGGCAGCCCGCTGGGAGTGCAGATTGCCCCCGAAATCGTGGTGGTCGGCGGGATCCTGCTGCTCCTGCCGACGGGACGCTTGGTGTCCTCGGTGCAGGATGCGATCAACGGCTTCCCCGTCACGGCGGCCGGACGGTTCCTGTCCACCATGCTGACTTTCGGGGCGCTGGTCGCCGGCATCGCCGTCGGCTTCGTCGTGGGGGACATGACCGGCATGGATCCCATAGACGTCACCAAAACATTCCCGCCCAAGTATGACTTGTGGGTGATCGTCATCCTGATCGCCATTGCGGTGCTGATGATCGGCATCACGGAACAGACCAGCTGGAAGCTGCTGCTGCCGACTGCGGCCGTGGGGGTGGTGGGCTACCTGGTCCTCATCGGCGGCGACGCCCTGGGCATCGGATCCCGCTTCGCCCCGGCCCTCGCTGCCGTGGTGATCGGCCTGCTGGCCCGCGTCGTGGCCCTCCGGATGGGCGCCCCACAGCTGGTGGTGGCCGTTCCCGCTGCGCTGATCCTGCTCCCCGGGCTCACTATATTCCGGTCGATGTATGTATTGACCATCGAGGAATCGGAGATTCTCATGGGCGCCGGCGGGATGCTCAACGCCGGGGCCATCGTGCTCGGTGTCGCTGCCGGCATCGTGCTCGGCGACACCCTGGCGCGGCCCCTGACGCGGAGCCTGGCGAGCAACGAACGGCGCAGGGCCCGCCGCCGCTAGATCTTGCGAGGAATGCCCGTCCGGGTCCCCTAAGGCGCCGGGTTTCCCCACTTTTGCCGGGACGCGACGGTGTGTCGGCCCGCCGCGCCGGCGTGTCCCGGCGTCGTGGTGGCAAAGGTGGGGAAGCTCCGCAGCGCCAAATCTTGCTCTGCTAGATCTTGCGCCGTTAGATCTTGCGCCGTTAGATCTTGCGCCGTTAGATCTTGCCTATCGGCAGCTTCTTCTCCGCCTGGAAGTCGTCCTCCACCCGGCCCTTGGCCCAGTAGCCCGAGAGGGACACTTGGGCCCGCTCCAGCCCGCGCTGCACGTAGAACACGTCCCGGAGGCCCTTCATGTAGCCCCGCTCGCCGTGGGCAAAGACCTGCACCCGGCCCTCGGGCCACTCGGCGTCGCGCACCGCCGTGACCAGCAGTTCGCTCTCACCGGCGGGGGCGCCGCCGCGCAGCAGCCAGCGCAGCTCGACGCCGGCCGGCCCGGCGATGGCCTGGACGTCGGCGTCGCTGTCCACTTCGAGCAGGGCGAGGCCGCGGGCATCCTCCGGCAGGGATTCGATCGCCGCGCCGATGGCCGGCAACGCTGATTCATCGCCGGCAAACAGGTACCAGTCCGCGGCCGGATCCGGGTTGTACCCGCCGCCGGGGCCGGTGAAAGTCAGGCGATCGCCGGGCTGGGCCGAAGCCGCCCAGGGGCCGGCGAGCCCCTCGTCGCCGTGGATCACAAAGTCAATGGCCAGTTCCTGCGCCGCCGGGTCCACCCAGCGGACCGTATAGGTCCGGGTGTGCGGCCACTGACTGCGCGGCATGGTTTCCCGGATGGCCCACAAATCCAGCGGATCCGGGTATTCGACGCCGGGTTGCGGAAAGACGATCTTGACGTACCGGTCCACATAGTCGTTGTTGACGAACCCGGCGAAGCCAGGGCCCCCGGCGATGATCCGGACCATGTACGGGGAGAGCTGCTCCCTGCGCAGGACCGTCAGATCGGTCTGGGGGCGCGAGTTCCGGGTGGCGGTGGTGGCTGCGGGGACGGATGTCATGCAGCTAAGCCTAACCAAGAACCCCCGGCGGGAGCATTGCGCGGAGGCCTGTTACGGCAACGGCGGAAGCTCCCAGTCGACCGTCCCGTTGCCTTGTTCCAGCAGCAGGGCGTTGGCCCGGCTGAAGGGCCGGGACCCGAAGAAGCCGCGCGAGGCCGATAGCGGGCTGGGGTGGGCGCTGGCGATCACGGCGGCGGACCCCAGCAGCGGCCGCACGGACTCGGCATCCTTCCCCCACAGGATCGCCACCAGGGGGGCATGGCCCGCACCGGATACGGACGAGCGGCCGGCGACGGCCCGGATGGCCGCCGCCGTCACGGCCTCCCAGCCTTTGTTCCGGTGCGAGCCCGCCGCGCCGGCACGGACGCTGAGCACCCTGTTGAGCAGCAGTACGCCTTGGTCAGCCCAGTGGCTGAGGTCCCCGTGGACGCGCGGGGGGAAGCCGAGATCGGCCTGAAGTTCCTTGTAGATGTTTGCCAGGCTGCGGGGGATCGGCCGGGTGGCGCCGTCCACGGCGAAGGACAACCCCACGGCGTGCCCCGGCGTCGGATACGGGTCCTGGCCCACCACCAGCACGCGGACGCCGGCCAGGGGCTGCCGGAAAGCCCGCAGCAGGTTTGTCGGCGAGGGCAGTACGCCGTGCCCGGCGGCCACTTCGCCCGCGACAAAGGCGAGGGCTTCGCGCAACTGCGCCTTCACCGGCGCCAGCGGCTCCGCCCAGTCCGGAGCAACCAGCGCGTCCAGCGGCCGGCGGGCCAGGTCCGCGAAGCTGAGGGTGTCCGCGGCTGCGGGCTCCAGCTCGAACAGCGCGTCGGGTTCACTGGCGGGGTCAAACTCGGCATCAAACACAGCACCCATTCTTCCCCAGCTGCGGCCCGTTTCTGCGCCCTCCCGAATGACAACCCTGTCATTCGGCCGTAGCATGGGGACTGACTTTTTACCGGATCCAGCCAGGTTTTTCGGAATCAACCAGGAGTGTGTCGTGGCCGAAACAGCGCAAGAGCACGTGCTCGCGGGGGATTCTGCCGTCTTCCCAACCGCCGGCGCGGGCCCGGACGGGGTGTCGGCGGAGTCTGCGCTGAGCGCCCGCGACCAGCAGATGCTGGCCTTGGAGCGGCAGTGGTGGAAGTACGCCGGGGCCAAGGAACAGGCCATCCGCGAGCTGTTCGATCTGTCCGCCACGCACTACTACCAGATCCTCAATGCCCTCATCGATACCGAGGATGCGCTGGCCCACGATCCCATGCTGGTCAAGAGATTGCGTAGACTACGTACATCACGCCAACGTGCCCGCACTGCCCGTCGTCTGGGAACAGATTCGTAAAGTCGCGTCACGAGCAGCCGGATGCGCACGTCCTGTTGCGTCCGTTCCGGCCTCGGGCACCCCGTATGAAATCAGCAAGGACGTCGTTTTACCATGACCAAATACGCTCGGGATGAATTTGATCGGGTCCCGGAGACCTCTGCCCGGCAGGGAGTCCACCGGGCCGTCGCGGCATCGCGGCGGCGGAGCCTGGCGCCGATCCTGGCGGCCGGCTGCGTAGCCCTGGCCATCGGCCTGGTGGCCTTCCTGATCCTGCCGAAGCTCGGCTTCTCCGCAGGCCAGGCCGCGGCCGTGACCGCCGGTGCCAGCCCGTCCGCATCTGCCAGCAGCAGCCCGTCCGCCACGAGCACCGTGAGCCCCGGTCCCACGCCGACGAGCCCGGAGCCGGCCGGCACGGACGCCGCCGCGCCGGCGGCTTCGCCGTCTGCTACGCCGAGCGCCACAGCCGCCGCTGTCGACAAGACGCAGCCGGTGACGATCTACAACGCGACCACCACCGCCGGCCTCGCCACCCGCGTCGGCGGCACCGTCACCTCCGACGGCTGGGTCCTGGGCGAGACAGGCAACTGGGGCGGTGTCCCGCAACAGACGTCGGTGATCTTCTACAGCGGCGTCGAGCAGAAGGACAATGCGGAGGCACTCGGAGCCCTCCTCGGCGTGGACACCCTCGTGGACTCTGCCGAGTTCAACATGCCCCTTGTCGTCGTGCTCGGCCCCGGCTACCAGTAGCCAATCCGGTTACGCCTCAATAACTATTAGGCGGCGGCCCTGCCCGCCGCCGGCGTTCCTGGGGGACGCTGTGGGTACAGTATCTGCGGATTTCTCTTCGCAGTCCGCGGCGCACATCGAGGTGGGCCGCACGCAAGCTAGCTGAAAGTGTGGACACCATGGCACTGGGAACCGTCAAATGGTTCAACGCCGAAAAGGGCTACGGCTTCATCTCCGTGGACGGTTCCGAGAACGACGTCTTCGTGCACTGGTCCGCGATCGTCGGGGAGGGCTACCGCGCCCTGGACGAGGGCCAGCGGGTGGAACTGGAAGTCGGCGAGGGCGAAAAGGGCCCGCAGGCCGAAAGCGTCCGGCCCGCCTAGTGGTACTGGCTGCCGTCACGAACGCCCCAAGGAACGCGGCCGGGCGCCGCGGAGGTCATTTGCCGTTGGGCCGCGCGCTGGCGGCGGGCACAGTAGCGGCCCTGGCCCTGACGGGCTGCCTGGGCCCGGCGGGCAGCGCCCGCGTGGCCAGCGCGGACGCCAGCGGTGACGGCACCCTGCGCATCGGCCTGATCCTGGACAACACGGGCAAGCAGAACTTCCTCAACGCTTCCGAGCTCGCGGCGGCCAAACTTGCCGTCAAGGAGATCAACGCTGCCGGCGGGCACAAAGGCAGACCGGTGGAGCTGCTGCCGGAAACCATCAGCACGGACACCGCCGCCCAGGCGAAAGCGCTGGTTGCCGCCAAGGCCGACGTCGTGATCGGCCCGACCGATTCCAGCCGTGCCCCGGCCGCCATCGACGTGCTGGCCAACGCCAAGGTAGCCGTGATCTCCCCGGCCAACACCGCCGCCGGGCTCAGCAACTACAAGAGCGGCGGCTACTATTTCCGCACCTCGGCCGCCGACATCGCCCAGGCCTCCGTCCTCGCCAAACTGGTCAAAGACGGCGGTGCCAGGACCCTGGCGGTGCTGCATGAGGAAGGCGACTACGGCAAAGACGTCGCCGCCGCCGTCGGCGGCGCGGCGAAACAGTCCGGACTCGAAGTCGTGGCGGACGCGGAGTTCACCCCCGGCCAGGCGCAGCAGGCTGTCGCCGCCGCTAAGGCCGCCAACCCCGACGCCGTCATCCTGGTCTCGCGCGACGGCGCACAGGGCGCCATCGCCGAGCTGAACAACGCCGGCCTCGCCGGCAAGAAGCTGGTCCTCAGCGACGGAGCAGTCAGCAAGTACGGCGCTGGCCTGGGCGCCCGGGCGCTCGAGGGTGCACGCGGGATCCTGCCCGGCGTGTTTCCCTCCGCCGCCTTCCAGGCGGACCTCGTGGCCGTTGATCCCGGGCTGAAGGACATGGTGTTCGCCGCCGAGACGTACGACGCCGTCGTCCTGGCCGCCGTCGCCGCCGCCGCAGCAGAGGACGACGCCGGGACCTCCATCGCAGCGTCCCTCGTCGCGGTCTCCGGCGGAACCCCCGCGGCAGGCGGAACGGGGGCCGGCGGCAGCCAGCCGCCCAGCAAGTCATGCACGAGCTACAAGGACTGCGTCGGCGTCCTCCGGGCAGGCCAGCGGCCCGACTACGACGGCCAGTCCGGACGGATCAACTTTGATGCCCACGGCGACATCACCGAAGCGAACTACATGGTCTCGACTTACGGCGAGGACAACCTGCCCACTGTGGACGGCACGGAAGCCGCGAGCAGCAGCGGCGGCTGATCGCTGGTAGCGTATTGTGCCCGCGTGGCGGCCGGTTCCGGCCGGCCACTGCTTGCACTCTCCCCGGGGGAGTGCTAATTATTGATTTAGCACTCCAGCGCACTGACTGCTAACACGACGCCCGGTCCGCCCGGCCGCGAAGTGGGGCAGCCGGTCCAGGAGCTAAAGAAACACCTTGCTGGGGTGAGATCCCGGACCCGGCGGCATACAGAGGCCGCGGGGTTGGGATCGTCCGTCGCGGGCACCACAGCGAAGGTTCATTCTTAACGACTGTCCCGAAAGGACTACTGCCGTTATGGCCAAGATCATTGCATTTGATGAAGAGGCACGCCGCGGTCTTGAGCGGGGCCTGAACATCCTCGCCGACGCCGTCAAGGTCACCCTCGGCCCGCGGGGACGCAACGTCGTCCTCGAAAAGAAGTGGGGCGCCCCCACGATCACCAACGATGGTGTTTCCATCGCCAAGGAGATCGAGCTGGACGATCCCTACGAAAAGATCGGCGCCGAGCTGGTCAAGGAAGTTGCCAAGAAGACGGATGACGTCGCAGGCGACGGCACCACCACGGCAACCGTGCTGGCACAGGCCCTGGTCAAGGAAGGCCTGCGCAACGTCGCGGCCGGCGCTGACCCGCTGTCCCTCAAGCGCGGCATCGAGAAGGCTGTTGACGCGGTCACCATCGAGCTCCTGGCCTCCGCCAAGGAAATCGAGACCAAGGAAGAGATCGCCGCCACCGCGTCCATCTCCGCCGGCGACAACGAGATCGGCGCCCTGATCGCCGAAGCCCTCGACAAGGTCGGCAAGGAAGGCGTCATCACCGTCGAGGAGTCGAACACGTTCGGCCTCGAGCTGGAGCTGACCGAAGGCATGCGCTTCGACAAGGGCTACATCTCCGCCTACTTCGTCACCGACGCCGAGCGCCAGGAAACGGTCCTTGAGGATCCGTACATCCTGATCGTCAACTCCAAGATCTCCAACGTCAAGGAACTGGTTGCTGTCCTGGAAAAGGTCATGCAGTCCAACAAGCCGCTGCTGATCATTGCCGAAGACATCGAGGGCGAGGCCCTGGCCACCCTGATCGTCAACAAGATCCGTGGCACCTTCAAGTCCGTCGCCGTCAAGGCTCCGGGCTTCGGCGACCGCCGCAAGGCGCAGCTGGCCGACATCGCCATCCTCACCGGTGGCCAGGTCATCTCCGAGGAAGTCGGCCTCAAGCTTGAGACCGCCGGACTCGAACTCCTTGGCAAGGCCCGCAAGGTTGTTGTCACCAAGGACGAGACCACCATCGTCGAGGGTGCAGGCGACGCCGACCAGATCGCCGGCCGCGTGTCCCAGATCCGCGCCGAGATCGAGAACTCCGATTCCGACTACGACCGCGAGAAGCTGCAGGAGCGCCTGGCCAAGCTGGCCGGCGGCGTTGCAGTCATCAAGGCCGGCGCCGCAACCGAGGTCGAGCTCAAGGAACGCAAGCACCGCATTGAGGACGCCGTCCGCAACGCCAAGGCTGCTGTCGAAGAGGGCATCGTCGCCGGCGGTGGCGTTGCCCTGATCCAGGCCGGCGCCAAGGCATTCGCGAACCTGCAGCTCTCCGGTGACGAAGCAACGGGAGCGAACATCGTCCGCGTTGCCATCGACGCCCCGCTGAAGCAGATCGCCTTCAACGCCGGCCTCGAGCCCGGCGTCGTCGTGGACAAGGTCCGCGGCCTGCCCGCAGGCCACGGCCTCAACGCCGCCACCGGCGAGTACGTCGACCTGCTGGCCGCCGGCATCAACGACCCGGTCAAGGTAACCCGCTCTGCCCTGCAGAACGCGGCTTCCATCGCCGGCCTGTTCCTCACCACCGAGGCCGTTGTAGCCGACAAGCCCGAGAAGGGTGGCACCCCGATGGGCGGCGGCGACGACATGGGCGGCATGGGCGGCATGGGCGGTTTCTAACCACCCGCGCCAGCCATCACCGGCTGTTCGACGACGGCGGTCCCACCTTCGGGTGGGGCCGCCGTCGCCGGTTAAGCGCGGCACCTGGCCAAGGGAGCGTCGGTGGGTGTCGGCGGGTTCTGGCAGGATAGGTCAGTGACGATTACAGCAGCGGCCGACGGTTCGGCCTTAGGAAATCCTGGCCCGGCCGGCTGGGCCTGGTACGTGAATGACGACTGCTGGCGGGCCGGCGGATGGCCCCACGGCACGAACAACCAGGGCGAACTGATGGCGGTGCTGGACCTGTTCCGGGAAACGGCGCACATGCCCGGGGAAGACCTGCTGATCCTCTGCGACAGCCAGTACGTCATCAACGCCGTGACCAAGTGGATGCCCGGCTGGAAACGCAAGGGCTGGCGCAAAGCCGACGGCAAGCCGGTGCTGAACGTGGACCTCCTCAAGGACATCGACCAGGCGCTCGTGGGCCGCAAGTACACCTTCGAGTGGGTGCGGGGCCACGCGGGGCACGAGCTCAACGAGGCGGCGGACGTCCGCGCCCGGGCAGCGGCCACGGCGTACCAGCAGGGCGTGGCCGTCCGGCAGGGTCCCGGGTTCGGCAACCCGGAGGGCGAACCGTCAGCGGGCAAGACACCGCAGGACAAGATGCAGCAGGACAAGATGCAGCCCGCCGCCCTGCATCCCGACGCCCAGCCCGCCGCCACCCCTGCGGACGCCGCCCCCGCGGCCCGGCCGCAGGCAGCCCCGGCGCCAGCCGGCCAGCAGGAACTCTTTGGCGTGCCGGGGACCTACGACGAACCGGACCTCTTCAGCGAACTCGAAGAAGAACGTGCCGTAGACCGGGCGGAGGCCAGCGCCGAAGCCGTCGTCGAGTCCCTCGAACGCGAACTGCTCCGCCCCGAAACCCGGGCGGACCTGGGCCGCACGGGCGTGCTGCTCCACCCGGACTTCACCGAAATCGGCAGCTCCGGCCGGATCTGGACCCGCGACGCCATGATGATGTCACTCGAGGACAACCCGGGCGGAGCCGTGGAGCTGGAATTGTTGGGCGCGGACCGGCTGGGTGAGAAGACCATCCTCCTGACCTACCGCAGCCACACCCGTGAGGGATCGGCCCTGCGCAGCTCCCTGTGGGTCCTTGAAGGCGCGCAATGGCGCCTCCGCTTCCACCAGGGCACACCCGAGGCCTGAGGGCGCGTGCGGCTCACGTGAAGCGCTGCGCATTGCCCTGTTCCGCCTGCGCATAGGTGGCGGCAGCGGAGTTCAGCGCGAGGTTGATGGACGCCAGGGAAGCCTCGACCCTGCCCTGGGTCAGCGTCCACTCGGCCACGAGGGTTTGGAAATTAGTCGCCGCGGAGCCCCGCCAGCTGCCCTGGAGCTCGTCCAGCCCCCGTTTCATGGCGTGGACGTCCGCGCTGATCCTCTCCACCGTGGCCTGCACGTTGGCGGACTTCAGCTGGAGGAGTTCCGTATCGACGGAGATGATGCTCATGGAAAGGCCTCTCGAATGCTCGGGAGGCGGCCGCGGCCCGGCGGAGCACGGTGACCGTCAGCGGGTCTGCGGTGACGTATTGCGCTGACATTTTCGGTGAGAGCTGGCGGGGGAGCGGCTGCCTCATCCGGATCTTCCGGACACCTCGAGCGTAGGCGGGCGGCGCGCCGGCCGGACACCGCCGTCGGCCCCTATGTGGATAAGTCCGCTGTGGACCGTTCCGTGGCCTCTTCGTCCAGGAGCGGGATGCTGACCACCAGCGTGGCACCACCGCCGTCGGTCTTCCCGACCCGCACGGACCCGGAATGCGAGCCGACGATGGCGGCCACGATCGCCAGGCCAAGTCCGCTGCCGCCGGTCTCCCGGGTCCGGGAGGTGTCGGCGCGGTAGAAGCGCTCGAAAATCCGGGCCGCCTCGTCATCCGGAACCCCCGGTCCGTGGTCCCGGACCTCGATCACGGACTGCCGTGTTCCGTCCGGTGCGGTCCGGACCCCGACGCCAATTTCGACAGGGGTGCCCTCCGGCGTGTAGCGCAGGGCATTACCGACCAGGTTGCTGACCACTTGGCGCAGTTTGGCTTCGTCGCCCAGCACCGGGGCGGCGGTCGGGGCTGCGCCGTCAACCCCGGTGAGGGTGATGGTGCGGCTGCGGTCGCTCGCCTGGGTGTCCACCACGGCGTCGTTGGCCAGCAGCAGCAGGTCTGCGGGTTTCTGCTGCAACGGCCGCTGTTCGTCGATCCTGGCCAGCAGCAGCAGGTCTTCGACCATGGCTCCCATGCGTTTGGCTTCGCTTTCGATCCGCCCCATCGCCGTGGCCACGTCTTCCGGAGTGGACAACGCCCCGTGCCGGTACAGCTCGGAGAACCCGCGGATGGTCACCAGCGGGGTTCTCAGTTCGTGCGAGGCGTCGGCGGCGAAGCGCCGCATCCGCGCCTCGGACGCCATCCTGGCGGCGAAGGCCGTCTCAATGTGCGCGAGCATGGCATTGAGCGAGCTCCCAAGCCGGCCCACCTCCGTGCCCGGGTTCTCCACCTCCACACGCTGGGACAAGTCTCCCGCGGCGATCGCGGCGGCAGTCTTCTCCACCCGGGCCAGCGGCCGGAAGGACCGCGAAACAGTCCAGGTGGCAATGAAGAACGCCAGCACGAGCGTCAGCAGGCCCACACCCACCACCACCAGGGCAGCGTGTTCCATCACCGAATCCACGGGGTCCAGCGGCAGCCCGATCACCACGACGGCGCCACGGTTGTTGTTGTCCACCACGCTGACGGCCACGACCCGCCAGTTGCCGCCCTCGGATCCGCGGACCTGGAAGGGCATCTGCTGGCGTTCCCGGGCCTCGACCGAGGAAAAGGTGCTGAGCGCGGGGTGGGATTCCTTGTCGCCGCCGAAGGTGTAGGGCGGAAGACCGGGGCTGAAGAGCATCAGCGAGTAGTCGGTGGGAACGGTGGAGTTGGTCTCCTGCAGCTGGCTGAAGGACTGCTGCTGGCGCGCGGATTCGACGGCGGCCCGGAGCTTGTCATCCACCTGGCCCTGCAGGAAGCTGTGCAGCAGCGTCAGCGTGCCCGCCCCGGTAGCCGTGAGGGCCACCAGCATGAGCGCCATCATGATGGCCACGAGCTGCGAGCGCAGCGACGCCGATTTCCAGCGGTACAGCAAGGTCAGCGCTTCTCGGCAGTCCGCAGAACGTAGCCGACGCCGCGCTTGGTCTGGATCAGTGCCGGGGCATCGGGATCGATATCCACTTTGCGGCGCAGGTAGGAGATGTAGGACTCCACGATCGAGGCGTCGCCGTTGAAGTCGTACTCCCATACATGGTCGAGGATCTGGGCCTTGGACAGGACCCGGTTCGGATTGAGCATGAGATAGCGCAGGAGCTTGAATTCCGTGGGCGAAAGCTCGATCACGGTCCCGCCGCGCCGGACCTCGTGGGCGTCGTCGTCGAGCTGAAGGTCATCGACCCGGATCACGGCGTCGTCGTCGACCTGGGGTTGCGTGCGCCGGAGTACGGCGCGGATGCGGGCCACCACCTCGTCGAGGCTGAACGGTTTGGTGACGTAATCGTCCCCGCCCACGGTCAAGCCGGTGACTTTGTCCTCGGTGTCGTCCTTGGCCGTGAGGAACAGGACCGGGAAGTGCTTGCCGGCGGCGCGCAGGCGGCGGGTAACGGTGAAGCCGTCCATGTCCGGCAGCATGACGTCCAGCACCGCCAGATCGGGGGAGTGCAACTCAGCAGCAGCCAGTGCCTCGCGTCCGCTGCCGGCCGAGACGACTTCGAAACCAGCGAAGCGCAGGGACGTGGAGAGCAACTCGCGGATGTTCGGTTCGTCATCGACGACAAGCAGCTTGGCTTCGGGACCGTTCTTCTTCATGTTCCCATGATGCTCCCAGACTCTGGGAGTTTTCTGAATGGAGGTTGTGTGTTGCATGGCCGCATCCCCGGCACCCGCCTAGCCAGCGGTGCCGACGTCCTTCGCGTCCATGATCCGGTAGGCGTACCCCTGCTCGGCGAGGAACCGCTGCCGCTTCGCGGCGAAATCCTGGTCCAGGGTGTCCCTGGCCACGAGCGAATAGAACCGGGCGGAGCGGCCGTCCTTCTTCGGGCGCAGCAGCCGGCCCAGGCGCTGGGCCTCCTCCTGGCGGGACCCGAATGAACCGGAGACCTGGATCGCGACCGACGCCTCGGGCAGGTCGATGGAGAAATTGGCGACCTTGGACACCACCAGGGTCTGCACCTCGCCGGCGCGGAACGCGTCGAACAGCCGCTGGCGCTCCTTCACCGACGTGTCGCCCTTGATCACCGGCGCGCCCAGGCGCTCGCCGATCTCGTCGAGCTGGTCGATGTACTGCCCGATCACCAGGAGCTGTTCCCCGGCGTGTTCGGCGACGAGTTCTTCGACCACCCGGGTCTTCGTCTCGGAGGTGGCACACAGCCGGTATTTGTCGGCGTCCTCGGCCATGGCATAGGCCCCCCGCTCGTCGCGGGGCAGGTCCACCCGGACTTCCACGCAATCGGCCGGGGCGATGTAGCCCTGGGCCTCGATGTCCTTCCACGGCGCGTCGTAGCGTTTCGGACCGATCAGGCTGAAGACCTCGCCCTCCCGGCCGTCCTCCCGCACCAACGTGGCGGTCAGCCCGAGCCGTCGGCGGGCCTGCAGGTCCGCCGTCATCCGGAAGATCGGCGCGGGCAGCAGGTGGACCTCGTCGTAGATGATCAAGCCCCAGTCGTTGCCGTCCACGAGCTCCAGGTGCGGGTACAGCCCGCCGCGCTTCGTGGTCAGGACCTGGTAGGTGGCGATCGTGACCGGCCGGACTTCCTTGACGGAGCCGGAGTACTCGCCGATCTCCTCCTCGGTCAGCGACGTGCGTTTGAGGAGCTCGTCCTTCCACTGCCGCGCGGCGACGGTGTTGGTCACCAGGATCAGTGTGGTGGTGGAGCTGGTGGCCATGGCGGCCGCCCCGACCAGCGTCTTGCCGGCGCCGCAGGGAAGGACGACGACGCCGCTGCCGCCGGCCCAGAAGTTCTCCGCGGCCAGTTGCTGGTAGGGCCGCAGCTTCCATCCCGATTCGTTGAGCATGATGGGGTGCGGGGTGCCGTCCACGTAGCCGGCCAGGTCCTCGGCCGGCCAGCCAAGCTTGAGCAGCAGCTGCTTGAGCTGGCCGCGCTGGGAGGAATGCACCACCACCGTCTCGCCGTCGATCCGTGGCCCGAGCAGCGGGGCGATCTTCTTGGCGCGGCTGACTTCCTCGAGCACCGGGTAGTCGGAGGTGCGCATGACCAGGCCGTGCTGCGGGTCCTTCTCCAGCCGGAGCCGGCCGTACCGGGACATGGTCTCTTCGACGTCGATCAGCAGGGAGTGGGGCACGGGGAAACGGGAATACGTGAGCAGGGTGTCCAGCACTTTTTCGGCGTCCAGCCCGGCCGCCCGGGCGTTCCAGAGCCCCAGTGGCGTCAGCCGGTAGCTGTGCACATGCTCCGGGGCCCGTTCCAGCTCGGCGAACGCCGCGATGGCGTGCCGGGCCTCCGTTGCGAGTTCGTGGTCGACCTCCAGCAGGATGGTCTTGTCACTCTGGACGATCAGGGGCCCGTCATTCACTGGAACAATTCCTCTGTAGCTTCTACGTCGATAATGCGGTGGATGGACAGGACCCGCTCGATCTCCTTGTCCGGATCGAACACCCGCACCCGCCCGCCATTCACAGCTACCGGAACAACCGTCTCGCGGGTGGCATTCCCCATGCTGTCCACGACGTTCATGATGACCCGCTGCCTGAGGCGGATCGCCTTCAGCAGGGTCTCGAGGCCCAGCTGGGTCGCTTCCTCGCTGCCCGGTGCCGCCGGCGGGTGGGCGCCGGAGCCCGGCGCCCGGGACCCGTTGGCGCGGAGCACGGCCAGTTGGGCCTCGATGTCGGCCTCCGGCGGAGCGGTCCGCGGGGCCGTGTAGACCGGCCGGCCGCTGCCGGGCGCAGGGGTGCTGCGGCGCAGCCGGACGATCGCGGAGGCAGCTTCCTCCAGGACCGGGGCGAGCCCCAGACCCCGGAGGGCCTGGGCGGTTTCCCGGGGCGCGGCGTGGGAGACGACCACGGTGGGCGCGATGCGCACCAGCCCGAGGCCGGCCGCGGCCGGGGCGTTGAGCAGCTCCAGCAGGGCAGCCTCGTCCTCGCTTTGGATAAAGCTGGCCGCGGCCCCCACCCGGAGCCGGGAATGGCGCGCGGCAGTGTCTTCGATGAGGTACTGGAGGGGCTGCGGGATGGCGGTGGCCGAATGCTGGCGCAGGAAGTCCAGCATCGCCGCGGCGTCCTGGCCGGCGTCGAGGGCACGGCGCACGGAGGTGACGGAGAACCGGTAGATGGTGGCCGGTCCCTGCCCTTCGGCCGTGGCCATGGTCAGGAGCCGTTCGCTCAGTTCGGGGTCGAGGTAGCCCGGCGCCACCGCCGTCAGGTCCGCCTGCAGCAACACATGCTGCAGGGCCGCCGGCAGGTGTTCGCCCAGGATCCCCAGGGCGTCGTCCGGCTGCTCGGCGGCGATCGCGGCGCCCAGCTGGCTCAGCGCCCCGGAGCCGATCAGGCCGAGCATCTCGGCCTCCGCGAGGATGCCGCGGATCAGCGAGCTGAAGCGCCTGGCCATCCGGGGCTGCGTCCACTCGGCACGCTCCAGCACGGCGGCGGCATCGAGGACCGGGGCCTGCCCGTCGGGCGCCACGGCCTCAAGGGTGAGTTCGTGCAGGATTTCCAGGACCCTTTTGCGGACCACCGGGGCGTCCGGCCGCTGCGCCTCGGCGGAGAGCGCATTGATGGTGGTCCCTGCCGGGCCCCGGTGCCCTGCCGGGCCCGGGGCGGCAGCATTCACCGGTTGGCCCACGAGGGACGGTGCGCGCTCGCTGGCCAGCCAGGCGTTGACCAGCCACAGCCACTGCTCCTGCCGCGGCAGCGACAGCCACTCCAGCTGCGGCGGCTGCACCCACGCAGAACTGTCGACGTCCAGGCGTAGCAGACCGGCCATTCCGCAGAGCTCCGCGAGGACACCGGCCTCGTGCACTTCCATCCGCAGGGAATCCGCCAGCCGCTTCATCTCCCGGACCCCGACGCCCCCGCTGCGCAGCGTCGCCAGCGGCTGTTCGCGCACGGTGTAGAGCACTTCGCCCACGAGCCGCAGCGTCTCGGCGATGGCGCCCAACGCGGCGTTTCGGCGCAGCCCTGCGCTCGTGTTGCCCAGCCGGGGGACGGGCGGCGTGAGCGAAAAGTTCTCGATGACAAACCCGCCGCGCAGCGACACTCCGACGCTGTGCGGCAGTTCGACGTGCGCGGCGTCCAGCGGTACCAGCAGCCCGCGCGCCAGCAGCCAGTCCACGGGGCCGACGTCGGCGCCTTCGTGGAGCACGGACGCCCGGCGCTGCGCCTGCGGGACGGCGCCCATGGCCCAGTTCCCGAAGCGGGCCAGAAGGGCAGCGGTCCGGTCCGGTGCGGAGGCCAGGATTTGCTGGAGCGATTCCGGTGTTGCCGTCCAGTGCTGCAGGGACAGGGCGGCTTCCATCGGCGTCGTGGCGGGGGAGATGGACGCCCCGGCGCGGTGAAGTTCCCCCACCAGCTGCACCACGCGCTGTGCAAAAGCAGGCTGGAGCCGCACAAGTTCGGTGTAGCTGCGCCCGAGCCCCGCTGGGTAGATGCCAATCACGTCCTTGAGGCTGCCGACCGGAAGGTAGTGGCGCTGCTTGGCGGCGGCGGGGGTCGCGCCGTGCGGCGGATCGGCGCGGTGGACGAGGGCCAGTTCCTGCAGGGAATGGAGGAGCCGGTCGACGGCGGCAACCGAGGAGCCGTTGATCAGTTTCTTCAGCATCGCCGCCGACGCGCTGTGCCCGGTATCGGCGTTGGTGCACAGGTGCAGGGTTTCCAGGACCTGCATCTGCGGGCGGTTGAGCCGTTCGAGGGCCCGCTGCACGCTGACGCGTCCGCTGGCGCGGGCGGCGAGGGCGGCGAAGTCCGGGACGCCGGGAGAAATCAGGTCCGGCCGCGCGGAGAACAGGGCCCGCAACGATTCGTCGCTTCGTGCCTGAAGTTCCTTGCTGAGCGCGCGGATGAGGGACATCGCTCCAACGTTACCTTTCGCCGGGCCCGCGCGGGCGGCGCCGGGCTGCCACCGCGTCGACAACGAGGGCCAGCATGAGCAGGAATGCCACCGGGAGGCCGTAAAGGGCCGTCGAGGTAATCCAGGCCGGCGCCACGGCATTGTTGAAGGCCATGGCCATGACAGCGCCGACGGCAACGAGGGACAGCACAGCAAGGGTGGCCGCTACGATCATCAAAGGCCGCCGGTAACGCGTCAGTGTCATGGGGGCAACGCTAACAGTCCGGCATCGCCCGCGCCTCAAGCCGTTAAAGTGAACCAGGCAGGATAACCTTGGAGATACAGACCAACACGGTCCGGGCAGTCATACCCTGAACCCGCGTATCCATGCGGATGCGGTGACCGCCGGCCGTGTCCCCGCAGAACGAAGAAGGTTGATTACGTGCCTACCGGCAAGGTCAAGTGGTATGACAAGGAAAAAGGCTTCGGATTCCTCGCGGGCGAGGACGGCCAGGAAGTCTTCCTGCCCAAGTCCGCGCTGCCCGAAGGCATTACGGAGCTCAAGGCCGGCACGCGTGTTGAATTTGGTGTAGCCGACGGACGCAAGGGTGCCCAGGCCCTGGGCCTGCGCGTGCTGGACAAGACGCCGTCCATCGCCAAGGCAAAGCGGCCCAGCGCCAGGGACCTTGCCCCGCTGGTCCAGGACCTCGTCAGCGTGCTGGATAACCTGTCCGGGACCCTGTCCGCGGGCAAGTACCCGGAAGGCAACAAGGGCAAGGCGATCGCAGCGGCCCTCCGTAAGGTTGCCGACGAGCTGGACGTATAAGGCTTTTGATGACTCAGGAACCTGATCAGTTGCCGGCGCCGGATGCCGGAACCGCAGCGCCCGCCGGGGCTAAAGCAACCGGCCCCAAGCAGGGAATCCGTCCGCGCGCCGGCGTGCCCGTCTGGCGCACCGGCAAGCCTGACGCCTTCCTGGCCGCAGCCGTCGACGTCGCCCGCACCGCGGTGGAGGGCATTGCCCCCGCCGAGCAGATCGGCGAGCACATCGGCGCCCGGAGCGAGGGCGACCGCCTGGTGACCCACCTGTTCGAATCCAGGCTCCCCGGATACCTGGGGTGGCAGTGGTACGCCGTGCTGACACGCAACTCGCGCTCCAAGGTGGTCACGGTGGACGAACTTGGCCTTCTGCCCTCCGAGGACTCCATCCTGGCACCGGCCTGGGTTCCGTGGGCCGAACGGGTCCGGCCGGAAGACGCGCAGGCTGACGAGGCTGCCGAGGCGCCGTCCGGTCCCGAAGCGCCGTCGCAGGCGTCCGACGCCGACCAGCAGGATGACGCTGACGACGACGACGCCGACGACGCTGACACCGCCGACACCGACGCCGACGCCGACGACGCCGAGCGGGAACGCTCAACGGGCGAGGCCGACTAGCGGTTGGAAGCGTCCGGGAGCGTGTCTGGGGAGGGCTGGGGCTGATGTCCACGTTCAAATCCCTGCACATCCTGAACTACCGGATCTGGTTCGTCGGCGCCCTTATTTCCAACGTTGGCACCTGGATGCAGCGCACCGCCCAGGACTGGCTGGTGTTCGCCCACCTGACGGCGCACGATGCCGGGGCGGTGGGAATCACGATGGCCCTGCAGCTGGGCCCGCAACTCTTCCTGGCACCCGTGGCCGGACTGGTCGCCGACCGGTTCAACCGCAAGCGGCTCCTGGTGCTGACGCAGTCCGCCATGGCGCTGCTGAGCGCGGGGCTGGGCATCCTGGTGGTCACGGGCGCGGCGCAGCTCTGGCACGTCTATGCCTTCGCCCTGATGCTCGGGGTGGTTTCCGCCCTGGACGCCCCCGTCCGGCAAACCTTCGTCTCGGAACTGGTCCAGGACGACTACCTCCCCAACGCCGTGGCCCTGAACAGCGCGTCCTTCAATGTTGCCCGGATGATCGGTCCGGCCGTCGCCGGCGTGCTCACGGCCGTCGTCGGGCCCGGCTGGGTCTTCCTCATTAATACGCTCACCTTTGTGCCCCTGTTGCTGAGCCTGGCGAAAATCCCGTCGTCGTCGCTGCGCCGGCTGCCGCGGGCACCGGCGGGCAGGGGCAGGATCCGGGAGGGGCTGCGCTATGTGAGGTACCGTCCGGATTTGGTCGTGGTGCTGGTGGCGATCTTCATCGTGGGAACCCTGGGGCTGAATTTCGCCCTGTTCATCGCGGCCATGGTGGGGACCGAATTCGGCCTGGACGCGGGGGCCTTCGGCCTGATGAATTCGATCATGGCCATCGGATCCGTCGCCGGGGCCCTGCTGTCCGCCGGGCGCGGCAAGCCACGGCTGCGGGTCATCTTCGGGGCGGCCGCCGCCTTCGGCGTGACCTCGGGCATCGCAGCGATGGCCCCGAACTACTTCTGGTACGGCGTCGCACTTGTGCCCGTGGGGCTGTTCGCGATCACCATGATGACGAGCGCAAACGGGTACGTCCAGACCACCACAGAGCCCGTAATGCGGGGCCGGGTGATGGCCCTCTACATGGCGATCTTCATGGGCGGAACTCCCCTCGGGGCACCGTTCGTCGGCTGGGTGGCAAACACCGCCGGCCCCCGCTGGTCCATGGCGGTCGCGGCGGGCGCCGGCCTGCTGGCGGCCCTGATCGGGCTGGCGTGGATCATCCGCGCGAAGCACCTGCGGCTCCACTTCAACCGCCGCGCCCACGGGCTGCGGTACTTCCGCGTCGAAAGCCGGACCGGCGCGGCCGGTGCCGGCAGGGACCCGCGGCCGTAGGCATAGCAGGGCGGACGGACCTGAAACGACGACGGCGCCGTCACGGCCTAGGTCCTCAGGGGCCGTGACGACGCCGGACGCAGGGCTACTTCTTCAGTTCCGCCACGACGAAATCGATGCACTCGAGCAGTGCCGAGACATCGTCGGGCTCGATCGCCACGAAGGTGGCGATGCGCAGCTGGTTGCGGCCCAGCTTGCGGTACGGCTCGGTGTCGACGACGCCGTTGGCGCGGAGCACCTTGGCGATGGCCGCGGCGTCGATCGAGTCATCGAAGTCGATCGTGGCGATCACGTTCGAGCGGTCCTCGGCCTTGGCCACGAACGGCGTGGCGTATTCGGACGCTTCGGCCCAGCCGTAGATGCGGCCGGCAGAATCCGCGGTCCGGCCGGCGGCGAAGTCCAGGCCGCCGTTGGCGTTGAGCCACTGCACCTGGGCGTCCAGGGTCACCAGGGTGGCCAGCGCGGGGGTGTTGTAGGTCTGGTTCAGCCTGGAATTGTCGATCGCCGTCTGGAGGTCAAGGAAGTCGGGAATCCAGCGGTTGCCGGCCTTGATCCGTGCCGCCCGTTCCAGCGCGGCCGGGGAGAACAGGCCCAGCCACAGGCCGCCGTCGGACGCGAAGTTCTTCTGCGGCGCGAAGTAGTACACGTCCGACTCCGCCACGTCCACGTCCAGCCCGCCCGCGGCCGAGGTCGCGTCCACGAGCACCAACGACCCCTCGTCGGCGCCGGCCACCCGCTGGACGGGGGCGGCAACGCCGGTTGAGGTCTCGTTCTGCGGCCACGCATAGACGTCGACGCCGGCCTCCGCCCGGGCGGTGGGGCGGGTGCCGGGTTCGGCCTTGATGATGGAGGACTCGGCAAGGAACGGCGCCTTGTTGGTGGCGGAAGCGAACTTCGAGCCGAACTCGCCGAAGGACAGGTGCTGCGCCTTGTTCTCCACGAGCCCGAAGCTGGCAATGTCCCAGAACGCGGTAGATCCGCCGACGCCCAGCACCACTTCATAGCCTTCCGGTGCCCGGAAGAATTCGCTGAGGCCGCTGCGCACCGAGCCGACCAGGTTCTTCACGGGCGCCTGGCGGTGGGAGGTCCCCAGCAGCTTCGACGATGCCGCGGCCAGGGCGTCCATCTGTTCCGGCCGGACTTTGGACGGGCCGGCGCCGAACCGTCCGTCCTTGGGCAGGAGGTTGGCGGGGATCGTGATGCTGGTGTCGCTCACAGTGGCTCCAATTTTCGGCTGGTTCGTAGCGTGGCTGGGAGGTGGCGGGCAGGGATGGCTACCACGGACACCCCTCTTCATTCTGCCTGTCTTATTTTGCCTGACAGCTCCCGGCGATACAGAAAAAGGCCTGTCATAGTCCGGTCATTGAGACGCCGGGACGGCCGGCCGGCTGGGGCTGGGACAATAGCTTCAGGTCGATCGAAAGATTATCCGGAGTAATTCAAAATAGGCTAGGCTGGCATGCGAACGTACGGCGGTTCCCGCCTGGGCGCATCCTGCATGCAGCCCGCACGCGGTACGGTGGGAATGACGCTAGGACTGCGCTCGAGGAGCTGAGCTGAATGACGGATCTGATCGATACTACGGAGATGTATCTTCGGACCATTCTGGAACTTGAAGAAGAAAACATCGTTGCCCTCCGCGCCCGCATCGCCGAACGGCTCCGCCACTCCGGCCCCACTGTGTCCCAGACGATCGGCCGGATGGAGCGCGACGGGCTGGTGGTTGTTTCCGGCGACAGGCACCTTGAACTGACGGAAATCGGACGGAAACGTGCAATCGGTGTCATGCGCAAGCATCGTCTGGCCGAACGCCTCCTCGCGGACGTGATCGGGCTCGACTGGGCCTACGTCCACGAGGAAGCGTGCCGCTGGGAACATGTCATGAGCGAACGCGTCGAGCGAAGAATCTTCGAGATGCTCAACCACCCGACAGTCTCGCCTTACGGAAACCCTATTCCGGGGCTTGCGGATCTTGGCGGCGTGCCCAACGGCGCCCCCGTGGACAGGCCCGTGAACCTGCTGGAGGCCATGGCCGGCTACGGGGTAACTTCCCGGGTTACGGTCAACCGGCTCGCGGAGCCGATCCAGGTCGAGCCGGAGCTTCTGGCCCAGCTCGACGAGGGCGGAATCAGGCCTGGCGCGCTGGTCTCGCTGGAGCGGGTGGGGGAGTACATCTCGGTCCGCGTCCCCGATATCGAAGGTGCCCTGGAGCTGCCGCCCGAGGTTGCCGCGCACGTCTTTGTAACAGTCGCCTGACCAGCCACTACGCGCCGGTCATGGGACGACCCACGAGTTGTCCACAATTGCGGTTACGGATTTATTACCGGGCGGCTTAATCGCCTATAGTTAGTGCCCAGTACCGATACCAAAGCGTTACCTGATCCGAAGCCGAGCCCTGCCAGCGGATCAGTCGCAGAACTACCTCCTGGCAGGGGCGGGGGAACCACTTTCGGCTGCTACTTCGGCAGCCTTGGGGTGAAGTCCGTCAGCGGCAAGCAGCTTCCACCGAAGGATCCCCTAGGGATGCCTCTGTGCGTGGCTGCCTGCAACGGCGGACCGGGTCTTTGATCTCTCTGACCCGAATCCGACAGCTAACTTCGCAGGCCATCCAGAGAGGAACCCTTCTTGACCACCCAGACCGCCAGGGGCCGTCGCCGCGCGACCGGTCCCGCTCCGGAGCCGCGTCCCGTCGTCGCACACACGGCCGAACGCCCGCGGGACGTGCACCGCGATGAACGCCGTCGCCGTCGCAGTCCGTTCCGCCAGGTCACGGACTTTGCCGCGGCAAGCGGAGTCGGGCAGAAGGCCGGGATCGCACTGGCCGCAACTGGTCTGGTTCTTACCGTGACGGTCCCCGTCACGAGCCCGGTGATGGCTTCGAATCCGGGCGGATCCGGCGCGCTCTCCGCCGCCGTGCAGCCGGATGTCACCGCTGCCGCCGCCGCCAAGGTCGACTTCAACCGCACGGCCGTCACCACGAAGGGCGATCCGGACGGGAAACTCAAGCAGCTGCTGAGCGCCCAGTCTGTGGGCACGATCACCCGCGCGGCATCGGCCGGCACCCTGGGTGCGCCGCTCGACCAGCTGGTCACGGCCTCGCCCTTCGGCTACCGTGTCAGCCCCATTACCGGGGGCGCGGGGGAGTTCCACCGCGGCCAGGATTTCGCCGCCCAGTGCGGCACGGCGGTCCACGCGGCCGCCAGCGGCACCGTGACGTTCAACGGCTGGCATCCCTTCGGCGGGGGGAACCGCGTGGTCATCGATCACGGCAACGGCCTGGAGACCACGTACAACCACCTGTCCTCGGCTTCGGTCAAGGTCGGCCAGAAGGTTTCCCGCGGTGACGTCGTCGCCATGAGCGGAACCACCGGCGCCTCCACGGGCTGCCACCTCCACTTTGAAGTGATGGTCAACGGCGATGTCGTTGACCCGCTCGGCTGGCTCTAAAAAGACGATGGGCTGCTCTCAACTTCCTGTGACACGCCGTGATCTGAATGTGACATTGGATCAGGACTGCTGTAGGGTTTGAAGCACGCCAACTTTTCCGAAGTTGGCGCTCTTGAGTGGATTGCCTAGCTCTGCCACCGCTCAAGGTCCGTTCGCATTACATCGTCTGGCAGGGGCGGGGGAACCAATTTTGGCCTTCGAAAGAAGGCCTTGGGGTTAAGTCGCAAAGCTTCCCAGGAAGCAGCGCGGCCGGGTGACTCCCATCCGAATCCGACAGCTCACCTCGTAGGCATTGGGAGAGGCTACTTTCGTGTCTTCACGCCATAATTCTGCGCGCATGCGCACCGGCGAGGCTCTGTCGAGCCCGCTGGAATCCACATCACGTGCCGCCCTTGCCGGCGCCCGGATTGGATCACGTTCCGCAGGCTCAATCGCTACCGAGCCCGGACAGCATGCAGTTTCCGCTTTTGGCGCGTCTTCGCAGTACACCCTTCGCTAAGTAACCCATTTCGGGGCGATCCGGCGTACCCCCAAGATGCCGGAGCGTCCTCAGTCCGTGCCCGAAAGCGCGCGGTCCAAGGATCACGAAAGAGAGAACTTAATGACTACTCGTGCAAACGTTGCACGGCACCGCGCCGAGGTCACCAAGACCAACTCGCTGGCTGTAATTGCTAAGGCTGTCGGCGACAACGCCGGCGGCATGGGCCGTCAGGCCGCGGTCATCGCCGCAGCTTCCGGTCTGGTCCTGACCAGCGGAATCGCAGCCAACGCTGCTGAAACCAATGTTCAGCGCGAATCCACCTCCGCTTCGGCCCTGGAAGTCCAGTCCGCAGCTCCGGCCACCATCTCGGCCGCTTCCACCATCGCGATCTCCTACGAGAAGCCCGCCGTGACCACCACGCCGGCTCCCGTCGTCGAGGCTCCCAAGCCCGTCGTGAAGGTCCAGGACGCCACGGCCACGGCTACAGCCACCCGCGCCGGCGGCACCGAGCTTGGCGTCAGCGGCGGCGTCGCTGCCCAGGCCCCCGCGGGCATCGGAAGCGGCGCAGGCGCGACCATCGCCGCTGCTGCCTACGCACAGATCGGCGTGGCGCAGGACTGCACCGCCCTCGCCACCAACGCCCTGGCCGCGGCCGGCATCCACTACCACGGCTGGCCGGCAGGTTACCTGTCCCTGGGCCGCACCGTGAGCGCCGCCGAGGCACGCCCGGGCGACCTCGCCTACTACCAGAACGGCGGCGTGGGCATGGCTCACATCGCGGTCTACGTAGGCAACGGCATGGCAGTGCACGGCGGCTGGAACGGCGGCACCACCGCGCTGTACAGCGTCAACGTCGGCTCCGGCCCGGTCTTCATCCGCGTCGGCGCCTAAGCACGAACCCCAGCATTCCGAAAGACCCCCGCCTCCAGGCGGGGGTCTTTCGCGTTGCCGCGCAGTGAACTTTCCGCGCTGAGGACCGCGCCGGTGAAAAAATATTCGGTGATCCGGCACTTGAGTGTTTACTCTTGTGTTGTCGATCCATAGCCCGACCATGCAGAGGGCAGCCGGCCCTCGTGCCGCTGGCGGGTGCGGCCGTGAAGAGGTATGCGGATGCGCACTCTCGTTCTGAATGCTGGATATGAACCGCTGGCGGTCATCACCTTCCGCCGGGCGCTCGTCCTTGTCCTGACCGGAAAGGCCAGCGTGGTGGCCGAAGGGGACGACCCCGTGGTCGGCCCCCAGGACATTTTGGGCCGCCCGTCCGTGATCCTGCTGAACCGCTACATCCGGCCAAGGTACAACACGATGACTGCGGTGAGCCGCCGCGGCGTGCTGCGCCGGGATGCCCACCGCTGCGCGTACTGCGGCAAGGCTGCCCACACCATCGACCACATCCAGCCCAAATCGCGGGGCGGAGCCGACTCCTGGGAGAACCTGGTGGCGGCGTGCCTGCGGTGCAACAACGCCAAGAGCGACCATACGCCGGCGGAGATGGGCTGGAAGATCGGTTTTGTTCCGGGCCCGCCAAAAGGTGCCATCTGGCAGATCAAGGAACTCGAGAAGCCGACGCCGGCCTGGGATCCGTTCCTGCTGCCTGAATCGGCTGCCTGATCGGCCTCCTAGCTGATTGATCAGCCGGTGAAGACGCTGCCGGCGCACATTACGGCTTGTTCAGTGGCCGCTGGCGCCGCGCTAGGCTGAACCGATGGAGTTCGATGCTATCATTCTCGCCGGGGGGCGGTCCTCACGCCTCGGCGGCGTGCCCAAATCCGGGCTGATCTACGACGGCGCCACCCTCCTGGAGCGGTCACTGCGGGCCGCGGGCGCGGCGGGGCGCACCGTCGTCGTCGGCCCCGACCCCGGGGGCCTGCCCGGCGGCGTCCTGACCTGCCGGGAAGAGCCGCCCTTCGCGGGTCCGGCCGCAGCCATCGCGGCGGGGCTGGCCGCCCTGGCCGCCGATCACGCGAGCCGGCACGCAGCAGCCGCGCCCTATACCCTCGTCCTGGCGTGTGACATGCCCCGGTCGGCCGGCGCGGTCCGTGCCCTGGCCGAGGCGCTGGCCGCGTCTGCTGCAGGCACACCGGAAAGGGGTGGGGCCGACGGCGTCATGGCCGTCTCGGCCGACAGTCGGAAACAGCCGCTCGTGGGCTTTTATGGCACGGCCGTGCTACAACGTTCTGTCGCGGACGCCGCGTCCCGGGACCGGCTGGAAAACGCGTCGGTGTTCGCCCTTCTTGCTAGGCTGGACGTGCGGGAAGTTCGCGTTCCCCCGGGTTCCACGGATGACGTCGACACCTGGGATGACGCGTCCGCACTGGGGGTATCCGGCAGGATTCCCGACGGCGGTCCGGGCTCCGGCCCGGCTCTGCACAGCTGAACTCGACCATGGAGGCAAACGGTGAAAAGCCAGGACGAAACACTGGAAGACTGGTGCCGTGCCCTGCTCCAGGCCCTGGAGCTGGACGACGTTGAGATTGACGTGAATGAGGTCCTCGCCCTGGCCGGCGTGGCCGCCCATTCCGTGGTGCGCCCGGCGGCACCGCTGACCACATTCATTGCCGGCTTTGCGGCCGGCCTGGCCTCCGGCTCCGGGCAGGCCACGGACTCCGTGTCCATGGAGTCCGCGATGGCCGTGGCCCGCCGGCTCGCCAAGGACTACGCAGCCGCCGAAACTTCCGGGGCATGACGGCTGCGGCCCCGGACGGCAATGGCCCCGCCACCGCCGCAGGTGAAGATGGCGTCAACGATAGCGGCGGAAATGGCGTCAGAGATGGCGGTGGAGAGGCTCTCGTAGACGGCCCTGGAGGCCCTCACATCGCGCACCAGGACACCGCGGACCAGGACTCAGGGGACGAGGACACTGCCGCGGAGCCGCACAGGCACCTGGCCCACACGTGGCAGGAGGCCCGGCAACTCGCGTTCGAGTGCGCCGTTCCCATCCCGGCCGCCCCTGTTCCGCTGCGGCAGACGCTTGGCCGGACGCTCGCGGCGGACGTCGTTGCCCGGCAGGACATGCCCCATTACGCTTCCTCTGCCATGGACGGTTGGGCCGTCAACGGCAGCGGGCCCTGGATCCTGGCCGAACCCGGTCAGCGCCTGGCACCACATCAGGCCAGCCCGATCGCCACCGGCGGCCTCATCCCGCCCGGGGCCAAGGCAGTGTTGCGCAGCGAAAGCGGCATCATCGACGCCGACGACGACGGCCTGCCCGTCCTGAAGCTGGGCGGCACCGCGAAGCCGGGAGACCCGCGCAACGGCGACCACATCAGGAAGGCCGGGGAGGAAGCCGCCGCCGGGGACGTCCTGATCAAGGGCGGCACGGTCCTGAATCCGGCCCATCTGGCGCTCGCCGCGCTGGCCGGAAGTGACGCCCTTCCCGTGCTCGGCAAGGCCGTGGTCCGCCTCGTTTTCACTGGCTCCGAGGTCGTGACGAGCGGGATACCGGCACCCGGGCAGGTCCGCGACACCTTCGGACCCCAACTGGCCGCCGTGGTGGGAATGCTCGGCGGGATCTGCACCGAAGAAGTGAAAGTCGGCGATACCTACGCCGAGTGGCTCGCCGCCCTCGAGGACACCGATCCTGCCGGTGAAAACCTGCCTGCCGACGTCGTGATCACCACCGGCGGCACGGGGCGCTCCGGGACAGACCACCTCAGGCGCTCGGTCGCCGAGCTCGGCGGCCGCCTGCTGATCGACGGAATCGCCATGCGCCCGGGCCACCCCGCCGTGCTGGCCGAACTGCCGGACGGCCGTTACATCCTTGGCCTGCCAGGAAACCCGCTCGCGGCCATGATGGCGCTGTCCACGATCGGTGCCCCACTCCTGGCGGCACTCGGGCACGGCGTGATCCCCCCGCTCAGCGAGGTGCTCTGCGGCTCGACGATTGACGCCGACCCGGGCCGGACCCGGCTCATGCCCTTCCGGCTGCTCTACGGCATGGCATCGCCGGCGCAGCACACCGGCCCCGGAATGATGCGGGGGCTGGCCGCCGCCGACGGTGTGCTGGTGGTCCCGCCCCATGGCGTGCAGCTGGGGGAACTCGTCCCCGCCTTCGCCCTCCCGTGGAGTGCGCCGTTGCCTGACGCTTCGGCGGCGGCCGCCGAACAGAAGCCGGCGGCGAAGCGGACCGCCAGGAAAACCGCGGCCAGCGACGGTCCGGTGGACTGGAGTGCCCTTTTGGGCTGAGCCCTGGCCTGCTGCGACGGCACCGGGACAAGGCACGCCGCCAGGATCAGGCACTTACAATGATGGAACCAACCAAAGATTCAAACAGCCGCTAGCTTCAAACAGCGGCACACAATGTTGCTTAGGAGCACCGGATGGGCCGTGTGACACAGCGCCGCAAGGTGCACAAGATCGTCCTGGACGGGTCCCCGCAGGCCCTCGAATTTCCGGTCCGGCACCGGGAGGACGTCCTTGCCGTCGAGGAACCGCTGGAAATCCGGCTCGGCAACATGTCATTCTCCGTCACCATGCGAACGCCGGGCAATGACTTCGACCTCGTCGCAGGCTTCCTCGTCTCGGAGGGGATCATCTGGGCACCCGAACAGCTGGTCTCGCTCAGGTTCTGCGCCGGCGAAGACGCCGACGGCATGCAGACCTTCAACGTGGTGGAGGCGCAGCTCAGGCCCGACGTCGTCCGGCCCGAGACCGGACGCAACGTCTTCACCTCCAGTTCCTGCGGCATCTGCGGCACTGACTCGATCGATGCCGTTCGGAAGTCCTCGCACTACAGCCCGGCACACGATCCGCTGACCGTCCCCGTCGAAACGCTCGCGGCCCTCCCGGACGCCCTCCGGTCCGCCCAGGAGGTCTTCGAAGTCACCGGCGGCGTGCACGCCGCCGGGCTCTTCAGGATCTCCGACGACGGCTCGGCCGAGTTGCTGTGCCTGCGCGAAGACGTGGGCCGGCACAACGCGGTGGACAAGGTGGTGGGCTGGGCGCTCCGCGAGGGCCTGCTCCCGCTCCGGGGCACCGTGTTGCAGGTGTCCGGCCGGGCATCGTTCGAGCTCGTCCAAAAGGCGGCCCTCGCCGGCATCCCGGTCCTCGCCGCTGTCAGTGCCCCCTCCAGCCTGGCCGTCGAGCTCGCCGAGGCCAGCGGGATGACACTGGCCGGGTTCAGCCGCGGGACCAGCCTGAACGTGTACGCGGGCCAGCAACGCGTCGCGGTTCCGGCGCCTGCCGCCGGCTAGGGGCAACAGTTGGCCAATGGGTTCTCCGCGGCGTAAGTTTTATCCATCGATTGGAGTCGATCGGACCCCCCAGCGCTGAAGAGGATCACATTGCACGACGACCGCCGTCTTACGGAAGTCCGGCTGGACCGCTTTCTGCGTGACCGGATCGGCCCGGCCGTCTACCCGCGCAACGTGCCGCTGACGCTGAGCAGCTGGGACGCACCGGACGAACCCGTGCCGGTGCTCGAGGCCCTGCGGCAGGAGTTCACGCCCCAGGAACACGGCGTGGCCTGGGGCCGGCCCTGGAGCACCAAGTGGCTCCGGCTCCGGGGTGAGGTGCCGGACGCCTGGGGAACCGCGGCCGGAACCTCCGTGGAAGTCCTCGTGGACCTCGGCTTCAGCGGCGACCTCCCGGGTTTCCAGTGCGAAGGCATTGCCTGGCGGTCCGACGGGACCATCATCAAGGCGATCTCGCCACGGAACCAGTACATCCCGCTCAAGCTCCTGGGCAGTGGCATGGCCGTTGACTTCTACGTCGAAGCCGCGGCCAACCCCGACTTGTCCCAGAACTGGACTTTCGCCGCCACCCCCTACGGCGACAAGGCGACGTCGGGCAGCGAGCCGAAGTACCGCCTCGGCAGGATCGCCATCGCCGAACGCAACCAGACTGTCTGGGAACTGCAGCAGGACATCCTCACGCTCAGCGGGCTCATGCACGAACTGCCCATGGACCTGCCCCGCCGCCACGACATCCTGCGGTCGCTCGAACGCATGCTGGACATCATGGACCCCGACGACGTTGCCGGGACCGCGGAGGCCGGACGGGCCGCCTTGGCCGATGCCCTGTCCCGGCCCGCCTATGCCTCGGCGCACCAGCTCGTGGCCACGGGCCACGCCCACATCGATTCGGCCTGGTTGTGGCCGGTCCGGGAGACCATCCGCAAGTGCGCCCGGACGTTCTCCAACGTCGTCGCCCTGATGGACGAGAATCCCGATTTCATCTTTTCGTGCTCCTCCGCCCAGCAGCTCGCGTGGATGAAGGAGTACTATCCGGAGCTCTTCGGGCGCATCCGGGACAAGGTCCGCGCCGGCAGGTTCGTTCCCGTCGGCGGGATGTGGGTCGAATCCGACTCCAACATGCCCGGCGGCGAGGCCATGGCACGGCAGTTCCTCGAAGGTAAAAGTTTCTTCCTGGCCGAATTCGGGATCGATTGCCAGGAGGCGTGGCTGCCGGATACGTTCGGGTATTCCGCCGCCCTGCCGCAGATCATCAAGGCCGCAGGCAGCCGCTGGTTCCTGACCCAGAAGATCTCCTGGAACCAGGTCAACAGGATGCCTCACCACACCTTCAACTGGGAGGGAATCGACGGCACCCGGGTCTTCACCCATTTCCCACCTGTGGACAGCTACAACTCCGACCTCAGTGCCCGGGACCTGGCGCACGCAGAACGGAACTACCGGGACCACGGACGCGGAGGCACGTCGCTGGTTCCGTTCGGGTACGGCGACGGCGGCGGGGGCCCAACCCGCGAGATGCTGGCCGCAGCGCAGCGCACGGCGGATCTGGAAGGATCTCCGAAGGTGCGGATCGGCTCGGCGGCCAGCTTCTTCAGCCAGGCCCAGGCCGAGTATGAGCCCCTGCCGGTCTGGGTGGGGGAGATGTACCTGGAACTGCACCGCGGCACCTACACCAGCCAGGCCAGGACCAAGCTGGGGAACAGGCGCAGCGAGCACCTCCTCCGGGAGGCCGAGCTCTGGAGTGCCACGGCGGCTGTGCGGACCGGGCACCGCTATCCGGCTGCGGAGCTCAAGCGCCTCTGGCGGCTGGTTCTGCTGCAGCAGTTTCACGACATCCTGCCGGGCAGTTCCATCGCCTGGGTCCACCAGGACGCCGAACGGAACTATGCCGCCGTCGAACGGGGACTGGAAGCGGTCATCACGAACGCCGCGGCGGCGGCCCTCGGCACCGGCAGCCGGGAATTCCTGCTCAACGCTGCCCCGCACGAGCGCCTGGGCGTGCCTGCCCTGGCGGCTGCCGAACCGGTCCGGCCCGGGCAGCCGGTAGAGATCACTGAGGACGGCGGCGGCTACATCCTGGACAATGGCATCATCCGTGCCGTGGTGGATGCCCGCGGACTGCTGGTCTCCCTCGCGGACCGGGCCTCCGGACGAGAGGCGATTGCTCCCGGCGAGGTGGGAAACCTCCTGGAGCTGCACCGGGACACGCCCAATGAATGGGACGCGTGGGACATCGACGCCTTCTACCGCAGGAACGTCGTCCGTCTGGACCAGGCGCTTTCGGTGGCACCAGAGCGCGACCACCGGGGCGAAAGCCCGGACGCCGTCGTGGTGGTGGAGCGGATGGCCGGGTCCTCCGCGGTGACCCAACGGATTACGCTCGCGCCGGGTGCAGACTCGCTCGCGATCACCACGGCCGTGGACTGGCAGGAGAGCGAAAAGCTGCTCAAGCTGGGCTTTGCATTGGATGTCAGGGCCGACCGGTCGGCGGCGGAGACGCAGTTCGGGCACGTCTTCCGCCCGACCCATGTCAACACGTCCTGGGAGGCCGCGAAATTCGAAATCTGCGCCCACCGCTGGATCCACGTCGCCGAGCCGGGCTATGGGGTGGCGATCTCCAACGCTTCCAGCTACGGCCACGACGTCACCCGCAACGTCCGGGAGGACGACGGCGGCACCACCACCACAGTGCGGCTCTCGCTCCTGCGGGCACCGAAGTTTCCGGATCCCGGCGCGGACCAGGGCAGGCACGAGCTGCACGTCACGGTCCGTCCGGGCGCCACGATCGCCGACGCCGTCGAAGAGGGCTACCGCACCAACCTGGCACCGCGGGTGGTGCATGGGGCCCACGGGGTGGAGCCGCTGGTCACGGTGTTCAACCAGGCCCTTGTCATTGAAGCGGTCAAACTCGCTGAAGACGGTTCGGGGGATGTGATTGTCCGGCTCTACGAAGCACTGGGGGAGCGGTCCACCGGCGCGGTGAAGGCCAATTTCCCGGTCCGCGGGCTGCATGCCGTGGATCTGCTGGAACGGCCCGTCGATGCTCCGGGAGTGACGGCGGGCGGCAATTCCGCCGAGCTGACGTTGCGGCCCTTCCAGCTGGTCACGCTGAGGTTTGTGCGCTGACAGCCAGGGCAGCCTGCCGCCGCCTTTCCTGCAGGGGAATCCGGCCGGCAGTGTCGGGGAATCCGAATGTTGTCGGGAACAACCGGAAAACCCCTTAAACAGGCTGAGTGGGAGCGGTCCTACCGGACCGCTACCACTCATCCCCCCAATGGCGCTTGGACGGCTGCCTCTGCTTCGCACGGCTGACTTCCGTACACGAAGCGATTGCCGCATTCACACATTCATGATTCTCTCACGGTCTAATGATTTTGTGAATGCCTACTTTTGGTTCTTGCGAAATGTTGCGCGAGCGTTATGAGATTCTTTGGCGGCGAGCCCGGAAGCCCAGAACAGTCCCAGGCCCAGGACGTAGCCCAGGACGGCCAGATAATTGACGGTCTGCTGCGCGAGGAGCCAGTCTTTCGTGGCGAAGGAGGCGGGGATGGTGAACGCGGTTGCCAGGGCACCGAGGCAAGTCAGGAGGGCCGCCGCACGCACGAGACGCGGCAATCGGCTCCGGGCGGTGGCCAGCAATGCCGGCAGCAGGGCGAGGGAGACAAAAGCAGGGTAGGTGCGGCCAGCGGCGGCGTAGAACGGCGCCAGGACTGCATTCGGGCCCCCCTTGTCGGCGATGCCCAGCAGGCCCGACGAGGACCCGCGGGTGTCCATGAGGAAGAAGGTCAACGCCACGGCGACGGCGCTGAGAGCCAGGGCCCAGCGCCCGGCCGGCCCCGCGATGAGGCGGTAGCCGGGCTCGTCTGCCAGGCCCCGCGCCACGCGCAGACCGACCAGCAGGACCGCGGCGAATACGAGGAAGCGCAAGATCAGGTGGGCGAGGTTCCATCCCCCCAGCGCCCCATCGATCGCCTCATAGGGGCCGGGCACCGAGAGCAGGCTGCACAGGGTCGCGAGCACCAGGATCAAGAAGACGGTCCTGTTCCGTCCCTGGATCGCATCCGGAAGGCGGAGGAGGAGCACCACGGTGCAGATGATCAGCGTGCCCCACTGGAGGGTTGCAATCATTCCCGGTTCTCCCACATCGCTTGCCTGCTCAGCCCCAAAGTGGTCAGATCATGCCAGCATGCTTCTTCGGTGCATGCTTCGCAAGCGTCTTAGCCAGCCAGATCATGCACAGTCCCAGGACCAGGCACAAGACCGCCGAGTAGTTGATGACGAACCGCATGAACCCGAGGGGCGGAGGGACGACCGGGGAGAGCAGGCTGAGACAGATGGCCACGGTGCCCACGGCCAGCAGCCCGGCGCTGGACCGGACAAGGGCCGGAAGTCCGCTGCGCAGGGTCCGCAGCATCGCCGGAAACAGTGCCGCGGTGATGAACGCGGGGTACAGGCGCCCGGCGGCCCCGTAATACTCCACCAAGGCGGCATTGCGATCATCCTTGGCGAAAACGGCGACCAAACCCGCCGAGGAGCCGGCGGTATCCATCATGAGGAAGACCACCACCACCACAGCCGAGGCGGCAGCGGCTACTGCGATGCCGATGGGGCCGGTGATGAGCCGCAGGGCATCGTCCGCGGTGAAGCCCCGGGCCATCCGGAGACCAAGGAAGAAGATGACGGCGAAAATGACGAAGCGCAGCAGCAGGTTGGCGATGTTCATGCCTCCCAGGGCCTGGTCCACGGCCAGATACGGGGCATCGATGCTGAGCAGGATCGCCAGGGTCATCAGCGCAAGGATCCAGAACAGGGACCGGTTTTCACCCCGCAGGACACTGGGCACGCGGACGAGCGTGGCGACGCAGCAAATCGCCAGTGTGGTCCACTGCAGGATCGCGATCATCCGAGGTTCTCCCAAATCTTTCGTGTTTGTGCCTGCTCCTGCTCATGGCGCCGCAGCGATTTTCCGAGCGCCTGAAGACGTTCCCCGGCCAGGGCGCTAAGGTCGCCGTCGGAAAGAGCATCCAACGCGGCTTGCTTCGCCCCGGCCGTCCAGCCGGCCTCAGCCTCGGTTATCAGGCCCGTTGCGACGAGCCCGCCCGTGAAGCCTACGCCCGCCGCGCGGGCCGTCGCGACCGCAAGCTCGGGGGACAGCCGGTTTGCCGTGAGCTGCGCGGAGTAATTTTGCGGTGCCACCCCGGTGGCGGCCGAAACCCGGTGGCGCAATTCACCGTCGTCAATCGCATCCACCCAGTTCCGGACCGACGTGGCGTGCGGTGCGGGGCTCAGGGCCGGGGTCATTGAGCTGCCCTGGTCACCGTAGCCGCCGTAGGCCGGGGAAGAACGCGAAATGACGGCGCGCAACAGGTCCATGGTGGCGACCTGGCTGACGAGTTCGGCCGGGGTCGGCGGCTGCGGCGGGGCGGCCAGCTCCGCATAGTGCTCGAAGGAAGCGAGTTCCGCCAGCGGACTCAAATCCAGGGCCCGGCTGATGCTGACCAGGGTGGTTTCGGCCACCTTCCCGCGGACCAACTGCTGGGCGAAGGTGGTGCGCTTGATCCCGGAGATCCGGCAGAGATCGGCTGTGCTCGCGGACGGGGCAACGCGGTGAAGCCAGAGTTGGAACGCCTTTGCGGGTAGTGGCATCTAGGGCTTCCTGCGGAGTCGACGGGCAGTATGGCTACTGGCATGCGGTGGGGCAGCGGCGATTGAGGCGGGGGGTGGCGGCGGTGTGGCGGTGCGGGCTGGGATTTTGCGTGAGGTCCTAATTCAACTATGCTAAATGGTCGAACCCGCTGGTCCGTACACCCCCCAAGTCCGGACCGGCGGGTTCTTCTATGCCCGGCTGGGTTTTGGCCCGTTTCTGCCAGTCAGCACGGCCCGTTTTTGCCAGACGGGACGGCCCGTTTTGGGCCGCAGTGAGAGGATGAAGTAATGACTGCAACCCTTGTTGCCAAGGATCTTTCCGGTGGACACGATCACCGCACACTCTTCTCGAAACTGTCCCTGACCGTAGCCCCCGGCGACGTCGTCGGCGTCGTCGGCGCCAATGGTGCCGGCAAGTCAACCCTGTTGCGGCTGCTGGCCGGCGTCGACGGTCCGCAGGAAGGCACCGTGAGCCTGGCCCCCGCCGACGCCTTTGTCGGCTGGCTGCCGCAGGAACACGAACGCATTGCCGGCGAAACGGTCGCGGGCTACATCGCCCGGCGCACCGGCTGTGCCCAGGCGACCCTGGAGATGGAATCCACCGCGGAGGCGCTGGGTTCCGGCGCTCCGGGCTCCGACGACGCCTACTCCCTGGCCTTCGACCGCTGGATGGCCTCCGGCGCCGCTGACCTGGAGGACCGCATCCCGTCCGTCCTGGCGGACCTTGGTCTCGATGTGGGCCCCGACGCCGGAATGACTGGCCTGTCCGGTGGCCAGGCGGCCCGTGTGGCGCTCGCCGCCCTGCTGCTGAGCCGGTTCGACATCGTGCTCCTGGACGAACCCACCAACGACCTGGACCTCAACGGCCTGGCCAAGCTCGAGGCCTTCGTGCAGGGCCTGCGCGGCGGCGCCGTCCTGGTCTCGCATGACCGCGAGTTCCTGGCGCGCTGCGTGACCACGATCGTGGAACTGGATCTGGCCCAAAACTCGGTGGCGGTATACGACGGCGGCTACGAGGCCTACCTGGAGGAACGCGCCGTTGCCCGCCGGCACGCCCGGGAACGTTTCGAGGAGTACGCGAACACCAAGGCGGACCTCGTCTCCCGGGCCCGCACCCAGCGCGAATGGAGCTCCCAGGGCGTCCGCAACGCGATGAAGAAGAACCCGGACAACGACAAGATCCGCCGGGCGGCCAGTACCGAGTCCTCCGAGAAGCAGGGCCAGAAGGTCCGGCAGATGGAGTCCCGCATCGCCCGACTCGAAGAAGTGGAAGAGCCGCGCAAGGAATGGCAGCTGCAGTTCAGCATCGGGGCGGCGCCCCGCTCCAGCGCCGTCGTGGCCACCCTGCGCGACGCCGTCGCGGTGCAGGGCGACTTCACCCTGGGCCCGGTGAACCTGCAGCTGAATGCGGGGGAACGGATCGGGATCACGGGTCCCAACGGCGCCGGCAAATCCACCCTGCTCCGGCTCCTGCTCGGCGTCCAGCTGCCCGACTCCGGTGACGCCTCCATGGGCGCGTCCGTGGCCGTCGGCGAGATCGACCAGGCGCGCGGCCTCTTGGCCGGCGAGCTGTTGCTCGCAGACGCCGTTGAGGCCGTCCTGACGGAGCAGACCCCGGCCGAGGTGCGCACCCTGCTGGCCAAATTCGGCCTCAAAGCCGATCACACCAATCGGACCGTGGACTCCCTCTCCCCGGGGGAACGGACCCGGGCAGCCCTGGCGCTGCTGCAGGCCCGCGGCGTGAACCTGCTCGTGCTGGATGAACCCACCAACCACCTTGACCTGGCCGCCATCGAACAGCTCGAGGAAGCCCTCGACAGCTATGACGGCGCGCTGCTGCTGGTCACCCACGACCGCCGGCTGCTGGAAAACGTCCGCCTGGACGTGCGCTGGAACGTCGAGAACGGCGTCGTCACCGAACTGCACGCCGATGCCCCGAAAGGCAACACCAAATGAGCATGGACCGGGTCGCCTGGAGCTCCCTCTACAACATCACCCGCGCCTCCAGCGGGTCCAAGCCGTTCTCGAAGGAGACCCTGAAGCGCGTCTTCAGTTTTGCCCGCCCCCACCGCAGCAAACTGATCGCCTTCGTGCTGCTGTCCATCGTGATGGCCTTCCTGGCGGTCGCCACCCCGGTCCTCGCCGGGCAGGTGGTTGACGAGATCATCGCCCACGCGGAGGCCTCAACCGTGATCTGGCTGGCCGTCCTGATCGCCATCGTCGCGGTGGCCGAGGCGGGCCTGGGCCTCGTGACGCGCTGGCTGTCCTCCACGATCGGCGAAGGCGTGATCGTGGACCTCCGCACGAAGGTCTTCGACCACGTCCAAAAGATGCCGATCGCGTTCTTCACCAGGACCCGGACCGGGGCCCTGGTCAGCCGGCTGAACAACGATGTCATTGGCGCGCAGTCGGCCTTCGCCGGCACGCTCTCCGGCGTGGTCAGCAACGTCGTGGCCCTGGCGCTGACCCTCGCGGTGATGCTGAACAAATCGTGGCTTGTGACAGTGCTCGCCATGATCCTGCTGCCGATCTTCCTGATCCCGGCCCGCCGGATGGGCTCCAAGCTGGCCGATCTGCGGCGCGAAGCCGCCGAGCACAACGCCACCATGGGCACCCAGATGACCGAGCGCTTCTCCGCGCCCGGCGCCACGCTGGTCAAGCTTTTCGGCCGCCCCGAGGAGGAATCCCGCGAGTTCGCCCTCCGGGCAGGCCGCGTCCGGGACATCGGCGTCCGCACCGCCATGCTGCAATTCACCTTCGTCACGGCGCTGACACTGGTCTCGGCCTTGGCCCTGGCACTGGTCTACGGCCTGGGCGGCTGGCTCGCACTCGCCGGGCAGCTGAACGCGGGCGACGTCGTCGTGCTCGCGCTGCTGCTCACCCGCCTGTACGCGCCGCTCACGGCACTTTCGAACGCACGGGTGGAGATCATGAGCGCCCTGGTCAGCTTCGAACGCGTCTTTGAGATCCTGGACCTCAAGCCGCTCATCCAGCAGAAGCCGGATGCGGTGGCGTCCCCGCCAGGTCCGCTCTCGGTGGAGTTCGACGATGTCCGCTTCGCCTACCCCTCGGCGGAGAAGGTCTCGCTGGCCTCCCTGGAGGACGTGCGGACCCTGGACACCCGCGGCGGCGAGGAAGTGCTGCACGGCATCAGCTTCCGGGTGGAGCCGGGTCAGACGGTGGCCCTCGTCGGCTCCTCCGGGGCGGGCAAGTCCACCATTGCGCAGCTCCTGTCGCGCCTGTACGACGTCGACTCCGGCGCCATCCGCTTCGGCGGCACGACGCCCGGCGCGGGCGTGGACGTCCGTGACCTCACGTTCGACTCGATGCGCGCGACCCTCGGGATGGTGACGCAGGACGGTCACTTGTTCCACGAGAGCATCGCCTCCAACCTGCGTCTGGCCCGGCCGGAGGCCACCGAAGAGCAGATGTGGGATGCGCTGCGCCGTGCCCGGCTCGAAGACATGATCCGGTCCCTCCCCGATGGGCTGGACACCGTGGTGGGGGAGCGGGGCTACCGGCTCTCCGGCGGCGAGCGGCAACGCCTGACGATCGCCCGCCTGCTGATCGCCCAGCCGCGGGTGGTCATCCTCGACGAAGCCACCGCCGCGCTGGATTCGACCAATGAGGCCGCCGTCCAGGAGGCGCTGGGCGCCGCGCTGGAAGGCCGTACCGCCGTCGTGATCGCCCACCGTCTCTCGACGATCCGTGCGGCGGACGCGATCCTGGTGGTGGAAGACGGCTCGATCGTGGAGCGCGGTACCCACCGGGAGCTTCTCGCCGCCGAGGGCCGCTATGCGGAGTTGTACCGGACGCAGTTCTCCGAGGCCAGCGCGGTGGCCCAGGAATCCGTGCCCGGCTACTGAGCCGCCGTTTGGAAGCCGGCATTTAGATGCCGGCTTTGGAGGCCCTGGCCGGTACGGGTCCTAGCCGGACGGCTTGGCGGACAGGGCCGGCAGCACATGGTCCGTCAGTAGCGGGGCGAGGTCGCCGGGCAGCTCGGCGGACAGGTCCAGCCAGCGGATCTCGGCGATTTCCGCCGACGGCCGGGCGCTCCATACCCCGGGCGCCGTGAAGACCGTTGCCTCGATCTGGGTGGCCGCCTCGTTGGCGGCATCCGCCAGCCAGCAACCCAGCAGGTCCAGGCGGTCCGGGGCCAGCACGATCCCCACTTCCTCCTGGAGCTCGCGCGCCGCAGCCTGGGCCGCTGTTTCGCCGGCCTCGGGTTTGCCGCCGGGGTGCATGAACTTGTCCGTGCCGCGTTTGCGGACGGTCAGGAGGCGTCCGGAGCGATCGAAAACGCAGACGGCGGAGACGACGATGCGCGGGTTCACCCGGCGCGCCCTGAATCCGGCGCGGCATCCGGCGTCGCATCGGGGGTCATATCCGGGGTTACTCCCGGCGTCACGCCTGGCCTGGTCTCGGGATCCGGGCCTGGGCTTGCCTCTGGTCTTGCGTCTGGCTTTGCTTTCAGCCGTCGCAGGACGGACTCCAGCAGATGGTCCTTGGCGGGCCCGGTGACGTCCCAGCGGTATCCGCATTGGTCCGGACCGCGGAAGGTGTACGTCACGCGGTAGGTGTCAGGGTCGCACCAGTGCTCGTCCTGATTGGTTTGCCCGGCGAAGCCCATGCGGTGGAAGGGGCGGCCGTCCGGGAAGTACACGTCCAGGACATCGGGGGTGTCCGCCGGCCGCAGCAGATATTCCCGGCTCGCCGGGCCGGCGAACGGCGCACCGCCCAGGGCCGCCCAGCGCACGGTGCCTTCTTCACGCCACCACAGTCCGCCGTCGTCGTCGTCGGCAGTGAAGCGTACGACGCCGGTGAAGGTTCCGCTGGTGCCGGTGCTGCGGTCCAGCAGGGTGCGGTCGACGGACCAGGAGCCGCGCAGGTAGGCGCGGAGGTCAAAGTCCGGACCCGTGTCCGGGGTTTCGTCCGGGGCAGGAATGTTCAAGTGCCCTCGATTGGAATCGAACCAACGACACCGGCTTTAGGAGAGCCGTGCTCTATCCACTGAGCTACGAGGGCGGATGTCCGCGGGCGGCCGGGGCCGGTCCGGTCGGACACGGATATAAGCATACAAGGTGAGCGCGCGTACTACGCTCTTGGCATGACTGCAGGAACCACCGAGCTTTCCGCCGGAGCCCTCTACTACCCCGATGTGGCCGCGACCAGGTTTTACGTCGGGGCCCTGGCGAAGCTGAGCGTGCTGCAGTATTTCGTGGCCGAGTCGGCTGTGATCGGTGCCTGGGCGGGAGCGGAGCCATACAGCCGCCGCACGGGCTACATCAGCGACCTCGGCGCCGTGGCGTGCGGAGAGTTCTCCGGCCGGGACGTCTGCTCGCCGGCGCACCTCCTGATGAACGCGTCATTTGTGGTCCAAGGCCTTGGCATGGTGGTCGGCGCGCTGCTGCTCGGCTCGGCGCTCCTGTGCTGTGCCGCGCGGACCGGCGTGCCCCTCCGGCGCGGCCGGGTGCCGGGGCGGCCGCACGGCCGCGCGCGCTGGGGCGCAGGGGTGGTGGCAGCGGCCGCCGCCCGGCTGCTGGCCGGCGCCGCCGGGGCAGGAACGGTCATCGTGGGGCTGGTGCCCGAGGACACGGGATCGGCCTGGCACGTGGCCGGCGCCCTGATGTACTTCGCCGCCGGGGCCCTGGCGCTCCTGATCCTCGGTTGGCTTTGGCTCCGGCAGACGCCGCTCGGGTGGTTCATCCTGGGCTGCGGGGCCGTGTCCCTGGCGGCGCTCATTGCGGGCGGGCTGACGGGCATGCACGTGCCGGAACCCGGTGCCCTGGAACGGCTCATGGGCTATCCCATCACCGTCGGCGTCGCCGCGGCCGGTCTTGTCATCGCCCAGCGGGTCCAGCACGAACGCACGGCACGCAAGCTCGCCCGGGCCCAGGCCCGCTGAGGGCTTCAGGGTGTCAGATAACCGGCAGGGGTCTGACCTTGCATTATCATGAGGGCACCCACCGGAACATCCCGGTGCGGGCGTGTGGGTTTGTCCATCAACGCGCCAGTATGCAGACTTTGCAGTCATACGGGGACGAATGTTAAATCAGCGAGTCTTGCCGCTCTTCGGTGCGGACAGCGTGACGACCGAACAAAAGGTTGCGTTCCGGCCCCGTCAGTGGGGCCCCGAAGTTCGTCCCGGGGCGCTGTCGCTTGGTCATCTGAGACTGTTCATGTGCAAAATGGTCACTGTTCGGCTAGGAATTCTCACCCCGCTGACCGCTCCGACCAGCTACGTTATTTCCACCGCCCTGAAAGCGCACGCCGACCACCCGAACGCAGTTCGCGGGCGTCGGGTTGGGGCGATTTCCTATCCAGTCGTCGTAATATTCCTGACGCTTTCGACCCTAATGTGTGTGGTCCGCCCAGGAGCCTTTCGCGGTTTCCGCGACCATTTCAGCCCCAACAGCGCCTTCAACTCCGCGGTGGATGTCTTCCTCGGGGTGGTTAACTGGCTGTATGTCAGTCCCAGGCCCAAGAAAGTGAAGGAGAGTCCCGTGATTGCCAAGACAGCCGAGGAAGTCGACTGGGAAACGATTCTCTATCACGGCGACCGACGGCTGAACCGTGACCTCCGAGGCTCCGCGGACCGCCGCCGTCGAATTGCGGTCCGATGACGCTCGAGGCCCTGGCCGGGCCCGAAGGGTGGCTGCCGGAGGGCCTGCCGAACACGGCAGCGGCCGCGGCCGGCGTCGTTCTGGGGGCGGCGGCGGTGACCGCGGCCCGGGCGACCGACGGTGCCGCCCGTAGCATCGGGGTGCGGATGATCGACGGCGGAATCATCGAGGTCCTGCTGCCCGCCAACCAGGAGATCGAGGGTCCGGAGGCGCGCATCGCCGGCGACATCGTCCGCACGCTCGCCGCGGGACGGCGGATGCCGGTGCTCCTGGTGATCACCGGCGTCGTCGGTGTCAGCATGGAGGCCCGCCGGGTCTACAGCGGTTCCATAGCGGCCACAGCGTTCGCCCTGGTGGGCGAGAGCCCGGTGGACAGGGTCATTGCCCACTACCTCCTGCGGTCCCGAAGCGAGACGATCCCGGCCCAGTTCTTCACCTCCGAATCCGCGGCCGTTGAGTGGCTAAGGCAGTACACCCGTGAAGAATGAAGCACCGGACCCCAGGCTGCACGCCCTCGTGGAAGGCATCGTGCGGATCGCCGGAGGCGATCTGAGCACCCGGATCCCGCATTCGGGAGCCCGCGACGACGTCGCCGCCGTCATCGCCGGCATCAACCTGATGGCCGATGACCTGCAGACCATCTACCAGGAGCTGGAAGAGCGGGTCGAAAGCCGCACGGCCATGCTGCGCGAGGCGCAGGTGGAGCTCGAACGCATGGCGCTGACCGACCCCCTGACCCAACTCGCCAACCGCACCGCACTGAACTCGGTCCTGAGCCACGCCCTGGCGGAGTCCTCACGCGGCGAAATGCCGCCGGCCCTCCTGATTCTTGATCTCGATTCCTTCAAGGGCATTAACGACACCCTGGGGCACAGCGCCGGCGACGACGTCCTGCGGGCCATCGCACGCCGGCTCCAGGACGCCGTCCGCGAGACTGACACCGTGGCGCGCCTTGGCGGCGACGAATTCGCCGTCATGCTGCCGAAGTCCAATCTGGTCCGGGCACGCAGGGTGGCGAACAGGATCCTCAAGGCACTCAGTGAAAGCCTCGACGTCGGGGACCTGAAAGTCACCTGCGGAACGAGCATCGGCCTGCGGATAGCGGAACCCGGCCAGTCCGTCGATGACCTGGTCATGGAGGCCGACACGGCCATGTACGCGGCAAAGGCGCAGCAGCACAGCAGCATCAAAGTCTTCGAGCCGGCCCTGCTGTACGCGCGCCGGCTGCAGAGCGTCATGGTTACGGAAATGCGCGAAGCTATCCGGCAGGACCAGCTGACCCTGCACTACCAGCCGGTGGTGGACCTCGCGACCGGCAGGATCGAGGGCGTGGAGGCGCTTGTCCGGTGGAACCACCCCGGGCGCGGTCTGCTCATGCCGGATCAGTTCATTCCCCTGGCCGAGGAAACCGGCATGATCGTGGACCTGGGCCACTGGGTGCTGCGCAATGCCGTGCGCCAATTGCGCAAATGGCAGCAGGACTTGCAGGTGGACAGCACCTTTAATGTCCGGGTCAACATTTCCACCACCGAACTGCAAAACCTCGAGCTGATCGAACATGTGCGGGACATCCTCAGGGAGACCGGCGTGGATGCATCAAACCTGATCGTGGAGCTGACCGAGTCCATGGCGGTCAACGGCGGCGACGTCGACCAGTATTCGCTCAACGGCCTTCGCCGGCTCGGCGTGCAGCTCGAGATCGATGACTTCGGGACCGGCTATTCCTCCATCAGCTACCTGCGCAAGCTGCCGGTGAACGTGGTCAAGATCGACCGGAGCCTGATCAGTGGCCTCGGCGACGACGAGCAACAGCGGGACTTCGTAGCCGCGGTGCTGCACCTCATCCACGCCTGCGGCCTGAAGGCGCTGGCCGAGGGGATCGAGACGGCGGAACAGGCGGAAGTACTGCGCGAGATGGGCTGCGGCAGCGGGCAGGGCTACTACTTTGGCCGGCCTGCGCCGGCGGGCGAGATTGTGGCGTTGTTTGCGGGGGACAAGTGAGTTCAAGGAAGATGACCCGTTGGTTACTTCCGAAAGTTTAAACAGCGACGGCGGGTGTTGGAATCACTTCCGACACCCGCCGCCTGTCAATGCAGTCTCCGTTACTTCTTGATGGAGTCCGGCCACCAGCCGACGGCTACGACTGAGCTCTGGCCGGAGGTGTCAGCTGCAGCAGAAATCGCTGCGGAGGCGGACATTCCAGCGGCGGCCAGCGCACCGGCGACGAGGAGTGTTGCAAGGGTCTTCTTCATTAGGACTCCTGATACGTAAGAGGCTGATGTGACTCATGTGACTTGTGGTGCAGATTTAGTATAGGGCCAAACGACACGCCGCTGTATAACGATTCGCTCTGCAATGGATGGTTTCGTGTTATTCGCGCGAAGCTTCGGAAGACCTGAGTCAATATTGCGCAGGTCTTGCTTGCGCGGTTTGTTCGTTTCCGCTCCTGCGGCAACGGATAATTGAGATATGCAACAAAGCTCCGTTTCACCCTCGTACGCTGCTGCAGAGCTGCAGGCGCGCGAACACCGGTCCAACCACGAGTTCGGGCAGGCGGCCATCGCTGCGCAGGCGGCCGCGGACATTGCCAATGCCGAAGGCGATTCGTCCTCGTGGTGGCACATGACCTTGTTCCGGGCGGAGAGCCTCCTTGCCGCCGGTGACTTCGAAGCCTGCGCGGAGGTTGCCAGCGCGCTAGTTGCTGAACCCTGGGACGGGAACTTGCAGCTTCAGGCCCAAGTGCACATCCTGCTGGCCCAGAGCCGTCAGGGCCTGGGGTTACTCGAACAGGCGGCCGACGAGGCCAGAGTTGCAGCCGACCTCATGAATGGCGAAGATGACGTCGAGATCGCAGTCAAGGCCAGGCAGGCCCTCATTGCTGCGCTCGCCGATAGTGGAAGGCTTGACGAAGCGTGGGCGGAAAGCCTCATCATGGCGGACATCATTTCGGGCGAAGTCGATGACCAGCTGGTGGGCAAGGCGTATTGGGTCATTGGGAACGTCGCGTTTCTTTGCAGCAAAGTCGCCGAGGGGCTGCACTATCACGAACTCGCCGCTGGCACCTTTTCGCCGGCTAGGAACCTCACCGTTTGGGCCAAATTCAACAAGGCTTCCGCTGCCATGCGGCTTGCCGCCGATGTTGCGGACGCGGACACCCTGCGTTGCATTGAACGCGCGGAACTAGCCACGGATGTCATTGGCGGCACCGAGGAAGATCACATATTGCTCAAGCTGAACCGCGGCCACTGGAATTTCCTGGCGGGGGATCAGAAATCGGCCGTCGATACCCTAGTTGACATTTTCCCGGTCCCCGAAAAGACGTCACCGCAAATATTGGGCGAGGTGTATCTACTTCTGGGCCGGTCGCACGCCGCTTTGGGAAACGGGGCCGAAGCCCCGAACTACCTGATGGAGGCCGCCGACTACTTTCAGAAAGCAGGAGCCTCCCAACGTGCGGAACAGGCCCTTGAATTCCTGACCGAAGTACCCTGACTTCGCATCGAAATGGATATGCCCTCGGCTGGACTTGAGGGATGGACATAATGGCAAGATGTCCACCTGCCGGGCCGAACGCTGGACATGTCCCGCGCTCGAGGCCCGGTTCGAGGGGCGACTCCAGCCGCCGTGACCAAGAATGGACATGTCCCGTGTCCTATGCCGCGGATCGGGAAACGGCCCTGCCGGTGCGACCAAGAATGGACATGTCCCGTGTCCTATGCCGCGGATCGGGAAACAGCCCAGCCGCCGTGACCAAGAATGGACATGTCCCGTGTCCTATGCCGCGGATCGGGAAACGGCCCTGCCGCCGTGACCAAGAATGGACATGTCCCGTGTCCTATGCCGGGAATAGAGAATTAGCCCTGCCGCGCGAATCAGGACTGGACATGTCCCGGGGTGGGGGAAGCCGCGGCAGCCTTGCGTCCGAGTAACACGGCGGCGACGCCGGCCACGACGCTCAGCGCCAGAAGGACCCAGCCGGCCACGGTGAGCCCGGAGGCCAGGGCGACCTGACCGCCGTCGAGAGTGTCGGCGGACATCATTTCATCGATCACCGTGTTGCCCCACAGCCGGACCGCAGCAAAAAGCAGCGGCAGCGACCACAGCGCCCAGCGCAGGGATTTCCGTGCCACGTTGGTTCCGATCAGCAGCAGCCAGGTGAAGCCAAAGATCAGCGGGAAGAGCATCCCGGCCGTCTTGTGGACATAGTTCAGCTGGCCCCGGGCATCGGCGTCCATGGCCGCGCGCAATTGCTCCACGAACCCCAGGTCAAAGCCGCCCACCAACGAGTCGGGCATTGCCTGGCCGCCCGACAACTGGGTGAGCTGGTTGAGGGTGAGCAGGTGCAGATACCAGAACAGGAACAGGCTGGCCACGACCCCGGCGATGACAATCAGATTGCTGTTGCTCTGTGCCTTCTGCGGTGTCCGGCTGGTGGTCGGATTGATCACCGGAGGAAGATGGTGCTGGGGGACCGCCGCGTTGGCGCCGTGCTTTTTGATCCGCTGCGCGGGTGTCTTGGCCATGGCTCCATTATCGCCCGTCCTGCACACCCCTCCGCGCCGCCGTCTGCCCGGCCGTCCGCGCCGGCTGTTCACTGCCAACGGGCGCCGATAGTCTGGGATGCGTGACCGAACTAGGAAAACACCGGCTCGGCCGGCACAGCACCGCAGATCTCGACCCCTCACTGGATGACTACCAACTGGCCGAGGCCCTGGTCCGCGAGGCAGGCACGCTGGCGCTGTTGATGCGGCAGGCCGGGCTTGAGGGCAGGCAGAAGACATCGGTCTCGGACGTGGTCACGGCCGCCGACCACGCCGCCGAATCCTATGTCCTGGAACAGCTTCGGCGCTGCCGGCCCGATGACGCCGTCCTGGGCGAGGAGGGCGCCTCTGTGGCGGGCAGCAGCGGCCGGACCTGGGTCATTGACCCCGTCGACGGGACCTTCAACTTCCTGCATGGATCCACGTACTGGTGCTCGGCCATTGCCCTGAAGGATTCCTACGGTGCAGGGCTCGGCGCCATCTTCCAGCCGGAGGAGGACAAACTCTGGCTGGGCGGGACGTCCCGGGCGGCAACGCTCAACGGCGAAAAACTGGTCACATTCGTGCCCGGAGCGTCTGGAAGCGCCGGACGCTCCGACACGCCGCTGTCTGACCTCGGCGCGGCAACCTACATCCACCCGACGTGGCTTGCCGATCCGATGTGTGCCATGCCCTGGCATGCGGCAGCGACGTCGGCGGCCGCGCTGCGCATGTTCGGGTCCGGCTCCTGCGACCTCGGCCGGGTCGCGGACGGAGAGCTCGGTTGCTGGTTCCAGCACAGCTGCCCCGAGTGGGACTGGCTGCCCGGGAAGGCCATCGTCGAGGCGGCCGGCGGCGCGACCGACGTCGTGCGGGTCAACGGACTCGACTGGTTCATCGCGGGAGGCACGACGGCGGTCCAGCAGCTGCGCGCCGCGCTCAGCTCCGGGGGCGTCGGCTAGCTTCCCGCCTGCCGGCTCCCCCCGTGGGACATGCTCATTGTTCGCGGCGGGGTCCGCGGGACATGCTCATTCCTCGAGGAGAGCATCGGACAGGGTGGTCGTATGTCCACCGGCCGCGGACAGCAGTGGGCATGTCCCGCGGACAGCGCGTCCCCTCCGCCGTGCGGGGGGTGTTGCTAGTCCGGAAACGCGGCCTATACTTCCGGACATGGGGGAGCGAACACCAATTCCGGACGTGCCTGAGGTGCTGTCCACACGGGGAACTGACCGGGTGTGGACCCGCCGGCTGCGGGAACCGGAATGAGCGGCTATTTAGCCGAATCCGTACTCGATGAAGCTCACGGCGCCAAGCGGCTCCTCCTGGAGTCAGGTCTGGGCGCCACCCCTCAAGGACTGGTGGAAAACCCCAGCTTCTTTCACGGGTTTGCGGCAAGGCCGGACGTGGTGTCCAGCGCGCTGCTCGCCGTTGCCGACGTCGCGGCGTCGAGGTACTACGATGCAGGGTTCCGGCTCAGCGATGTCGTGGACCCGGTCATGACCGCAGGCGGAGACCGCCTGCGGTGTGAGTCGTTTTCGGCATGCAACGGGGTCCAGGCGCGGCTGGACTTGCTGGGCAGCGGCCTGGACGGCGGTGAGATCGGCTTCGGAACCACCAACGTGGACATCAACAGCCCACTGCGCTCTGCGCTCGCCAACGTGCACCGGAACGACTTGCTCCACTTTGACGTCGGCCGGGACCGGCTGGTGGTCTCTACTCCCGATCAGAGCCATGTCGAACGGAAGGTGGATCTGCCCGACCGGTGGGTTCGCGGCTTCGCCGAAACACCCGCCATCGCTGCAGGTATGACGCATCTGGCTGCCCTTACCGGCCCCGCCATCAGTCAGTTCCTGGCCTCCTTGCCGGCAGCCCAGCCCGGGCGCACGGTCTTCCTGCTGCCATCGGTCCGGGGATTGCGCGAAGTGGCGGCGGCGAAGCCGTCAACGGTCACGCTGGCCGGTACAGGACGGCTTGCCGCCGCCAGGCGGGTCGCCCGATTCGCCTCTCGCCTGGACATCTTCCGTCACGACAACGGGGCCAGCGGCTGGGTGTTTAGGCTCCCCGGTGCCGACTTCACACTGCTGCTGTCGCCGGCGGCCGGCCGGGGTTTCTCGGGGGAAGGCGGGATCCTTGCTGCGCTCGCCGCCCCTGGCGTCACGGAAGCGGGGATGACAGTCTTGGACTTCCTAGGATGGCAGGCGGTCATTTCGACCGAGGCGCTCAGCGCAAGGACCCGGCTTGCGGCGGAGCGCGTCAGCCACGGGCTGGCCTGGTTAGGTGCGTCCGGGAAGGTGGGTTTCGACCTGCTGGAAAATGCCTACTTCCACCGGGAACTGCCGCTGGACCAGGACCGGACGGTCAAGGACCATCCGCGGTTGCAGGCAGCCCGCGGCATTGTGGCCCGGGGCGGGGTATCCCGGTTGGAGGACCGCTGGGATGTTCTGGCCGCAGACGGAGTGTATGTGTACCGGGTCACGGCCAGGGCCGGACTCTACCAGTGCACCTGTGCCTGGTGGTACGACTTTCGCGGCGCCCGGGGTCCCTGCAAGCATGCGCTCGCCGTGGAGCTTGTGCGGCTCGAGACGGCACCGGGCCACGGACTGGAAAACACGTGACGGGGCCGGAGGGCCGCGGCGACCCGCCGCTCGTGCAGGAAATACGCCGGCTCGCCACAGCCGAAGACTGGATTGCCCTTCGCGAATACATCAAAGCACCCCCGCCGGCTCATCTCGCGGAGACGAGGACGTGGTTCGCCAAAGGCGGCCGGACCCTGCTGACCCAGGACCTGGACTTTCGGCTCCATGGGGTCATCAGCCTTGTCGACTCGCGCTCCCGGTCAATTGTCAGGGAGATGGTCACCGTCGCCGTCAGCGCACCTGCCGATGCTGCCAGGTTCCTGCCTTGGCGGGCGATGGCATGGAACCGCAACGTCCACATCCTGATGTTGTTGGACGTTCTTGTTTCAAAAGGCGACGACTGGTGTCGGCGCTTCGTGGCCGCGGCGATCAGCCGGAACGCAAGAGCCGGCAAGGAGAGCGCCACCACCGTCATCCGTTATTGCCTGCCGCTGATTCTGCACTTTGGAGTTGCCACTGAAAAATTTGAGGCGTATCCGCGGCTTTGGGCGTTCTATTATCGGGAGCTCGCGGCCGGCCGGCTGCACGAGGTCTGGAGCGATGAGATTGCGGCGGACTTCGAGTACCCCGGTTGGTCTGGACTGGGGTTCCGCATCGATCCCGCCGGACGCGCGGTGGTCTTTCCGAAGATGCAGAAATCGTTGCTGGAGTTGTGGGATCAGGATCTGACCGCCGCGAACACACTCCTGCGTTGCTTTGACCTGCCGGACGCGCTGGGACCCCTGGCCAGGGTAGGAACGCCGAAAGAGTGGACCGTCGGGGCCGCAATCCGCGGCTACCTCAACAGGGGAACCTTCCTCAGCGAAGAGGTCTTCGGCAAGCTCCGCACGGCACTCGCACGCGACGATGGACTCCCGACCCAGCGAGTGCTGGCCGATGTCCTGAAGTCATGTCCGCCCAGTCCTGGGGAGGTCGCCGCGAGCATTCCGCTCCTGCTGTCCACAGTCGCCACAGCCCCCGGATTCCTGTCCTTCCCGGTTCTTGGACTCTTGGTCCAGTCGCCCATGGGCGGCGGCGACCTCTGCGACCTGAGTGTTGCCGTGTTCGGCAGGCCGGAGAAGAAGGCCCAAGAGCTTTTGGTTCGGCACCTCAAATCGCTCCAAGCTTCGCAGCCATACGATGGCGACGTCCTTGCCGCCTGCTGGGAAGCGGCGGCGGGATCCGCGGATCTATTAGTCCGGGCGACGGCGGAGGAGATGGCGGGGGGACCTCTGGCCACGGACCTTGAAGAGCCGCTGGACGCCGCATCGCTCTGGGGAACGGGGGTCCGACAGCCTCCGGAAATTCCCCGATACGTGGCTCAAGAGGTCGATTCGAAGAATCCGCTGCCGCGCTGGACCGGACCGCGCGAGCATTCCGTCGCCGAAGAGCAATACATTGATCGCTTCCTGCGGACCGTTTACCGCCGTGCCCCAAACGTGCGGGACTGGTATCGCCAAAGATTTGCTGCTCAGACCGGTTACGCAGATGGCTTCGAGCGGTACCGTGCACTTGCGGGGGCGCCGACCAGCTGGCGGCGCTGGCCGGATCCGCCGACGAGTTGGCGGCGGTGGGCAAGCCCGGGCCCGGAGGTTGCCTTGGCGATGTGGGCATCAGGGGAGCACGACCTGACCGCTCACCGGGATCTGACCGCATTGGTCCGGGCATCACTGTCCCGCCCCTCGGGTACGGACGACCCATTTGGCTCGGCGAGCCCTTTGGCCGCAATCCACATCCTTCGTCAAAGCGAGTTGATGGTCCAGGCAGGAACGGTGCCCTACTCCCTGGCCACACCGAGTTATGACAACTTCCGTGTGGAACTGGGCCGGCTGGTGTCACTCCTGCAGCTTTTTGAGCGTGAAGGCTGGGCCTATGGAGAAGCAGACCTGTTTCAGGCACTCTTGCGGCTAGGTCCGATGGATGCGGGGCTGGCAGCCGAGGTCCCTGAATTGCCTGTCTTGCCATTTGACGGCCCGGACGGCCAGGAGCGGCATGCCGGCCAAATTCTCCGCGAATGGGTCGGAGGAGGAGGATTCAAGCCCCCTCCGGTGGAGGCTCCGCTGGCGTTGCCGGTGTCTTTGGAACGGTTTCCGTCGGTCCCCCCGGAGTTGCTCTCGCCAGAGGTGTGGAGCGGCAGCGGACGCGGACATCTGGGTACCTGGCTCGCCTGTGAAGCCTCGGCGGTTGTGCCCTTCTGGCCGGACCTGGGCGCCGTCTGGCTGGGTCGGCGGGTGGTCTACGGCGGGCTCGTCGCACTCGGGGAAGGAGGACCGGCGGGGGCAACGGCCGGAGAACTCGGGCAACTGACTCACGATTGGTTCATTGCCATGCTCGCCAGTCACCGCCCGTACGACAGGAGTAGCACCCTTGAAACGGTGCTGGAAATGGCCGCGAGGCGCCAACTGTCAGCCGAATACCTGGCCCTGGCTGCACGAAATCGCCTCGAGGCCGGCGACCATTCGCTGGGCCGGCTGGTGAGGGCAATGGCACTGGTGGCCTATGAGGGGCATCTGGACTGTGTCTGGCCGGCGCTCACCGCCCTGGTGGTCGCGTCCTCCAAGCAACCGCGGCTTCCTGCCGGGACCAGTGAACTGCTTGCCACCTGCATGGAGTTGTGGGAATCCATTCCTGCCAATCACCGGACAACGGCGACTACCGCAGCCTTCACAGTGGCCGTCCGGACGCTAGCCGGAGCCAAGGCCGCCACTAAGACGGGGCTGGAAGCGAAGCGGCTCGCGTCGCGGATGGGGCTCACGAGCTAAGCGAGTCGGGGGGTACTCCCGAGGAATACCGCGGCCCCGCCTGCGAGAAAGCTCATTCCCTGGCGAAGTTTCATGGGACATGCTCGTTCTTCGCGGCCAGGAGTGGGCACAAAGGGAGTATGTCCATCGGTTACAGGTGGCGGAGGACAGGCTCGTTCCGCTGTGGCGTGTCCGCGGGACATGCTCATTCTTCAGAACAACCTCGGTGGTCTTCAGAACAACCCGGGTCTTCTCCATGACAGCCTCAGCGGGGCATGCCCATTCTTCGAGGTCAGGACTGGGCATAGGGGGATTATGTCCACTGGGCGCGGGCAGGGGAGGGCATGTCCCAGCGGGCGGACACGGCTGTCAGCGCCACCGCCTAGACTTAGATACACCATGGATATGTTGTTTGACCCTTACGCCGACGGACCCTTCCAAGCTGCCTCCAAGGCGGCGGCAGGCACTAAATCGCGCTCCGGGTCCGGCCTGGCGGGCCTGGAATCCGGACCGGATTCCGCCCCGCACGGCGGAAGCCCGCACGGTGGCGGCCCGCACGGCGGAAGCCCGCACGGCGACGGACCTGACAGCGGCTGGGACCGCCCGCAGCTTCCGAACGCCGGCGAACTCCTCGAGGGGCTGAACCCCCAGCAGGAAGAAGCGGTCAAGCACGCCGGCAGCGCCCTGCTGATTGTCGCCGGCGCCGGGTCGGGCAAGACCCGCGTGCTCAGCAACCGGATCGCCTACCTGATCGCCACGAGGCGTGCGCACCACGGCGAGATCCTGGCCATCACCTTCACCAACAAGGCCGCGGCCGAAATGCGGGAACGGATCGAGGCGCTGGTCGGCGGCCGGGCCAAGACCATGTGGATCTCCACCTTCCACTCCTCCTGCGTCCGGATCCTGCGCCGCGAGGCCAAGAACGTCGGGCTCAACTCCAACTTCTCGATCTACGACTCCGCCGACTCGCTGCGCCTGATCACCCTGGTGGCCAAGAATCTGGATCTTGACCCCAAGCGCTTCGCGCCCAAGGCCATCCAGCACAAGATTTCCGCGCTCAAGAACGAGCTGATCGACGCCGACAGCTATTCCTCGAGCGCCAACTACAACGATCCCTTCGAGCAGGCCGTGGCCGAGGTCTTCAAGGGCTACACCCAGCGCCTGCGCCAGGCCAACGCCATGGACTTCGATGACCTGATCGCCGAGACCGTCTACATGTTCCGGGCCTTCCCGGCGCTCGCCGATTCCTACCGGCGCCGCTTCCGGCACGTCCTCGTGGACGAGTACCAGGACACCAACCACGCCCAGTACGCCCTGGTGCGCGAGATCGTCGGCGAGGGTCCTGACGCCGCCGAGCTCACCGTCGTCGGCGATTCAGACCAGTCCATCTACGCCTTCCGCGGCGCGGACATCCGCAACATCGTGGAGTTCGAGAAGGACTACCCGGACGCCCGCACCATCAAGCTCGAGCAGAACTACCGCTCCACCCAGACCATCCTCAGCGCCGCCAACTCGGTGATCTCCCGCAACCCCAACCGGCCGGAGAAACGGCTCTGGACGGCCGAGGGCGACGGCGAGAAGATCGTCGGCTACGTCGGCGAGAACGAACACGACGAGGCCCAGTTCATCGCCAAGGAAATCGACCGGCTCCAGGACGAGGGCAACCTGCGCCCCGGCGACGTCGCCATTTTCTACCGCACCAACGCCCAGTCCCGCTCGATCGAGGACGTCCTGGTCCGCGTGGGCCTGCCCTACAAGGTGGTCGGCGGCACCCGCTTCTACGAGCGCAAGGAGATCAAGGACGCCCTCGCCTACCTGCGCGTCCTGGTCAACCCGGACGACGACGTCAATCTCCGCCGCATCCTCAACGAACCCAAGCGCGGGATCGGGGACCGTGCCGAGGGTGCCGTCGCCGCCCTGGCAGAGCGTGAGCGCACCTCCTTCATGGCCGCCGCGCGGCGCGCCGATGAAGCCCCGGGCATGGCGACGCGTTCGGTCAACGCCGTGCTGGGCTTCGTGAAACTCCTCGACGACCTCGCCGAGGTCGCTTCCGGCTCCGGCGCCGCCGCGGCGCTCGAAGCCGTGCTCGAACAAACCGGATACCTGGCCGGGCTGCGTTCCAGCACCGACCCGCAGGACGAGTCCAGGGTGGAGAACCTCGCCGAACTGGTCGCCGTCGTCCGGGAATACGAACGGGACAATCCCGAAGGCTCGCTCGGAGCCTTCCTGGAGCAGGTCTCCCTCGTGGCTGACGCCGACCAGATCCCGGACGCCCCCGGCGGTGACGCCGAAAACCTGGCGGCCGCCGTCGCCGAAGCCAAGCGGCTCGGCGTCGTGACCCTGATGACGCTGCACACCGCGAAGGGCCTGGAATTCCCGGTGGTGTTCCTGACCGGCATGGAGCACGGGCTGTTCCCGCACCAGCGCTCCGCCACCGATCCCAAGGAACTGGCCGAGGAACGCCGGCTGGCCTACGTGGGGCTGACCCGGGCCCGCAAGCGTCTCTACCTGACCAGGTCCGAGGTCCGCAGCATGTGGGGCCAGAGCCAGTACAACCCCGCGAGCCAGTTCATCGAGGAGATCCCGGCCGAGCTCGTCGAGTGGAAGCGCGAAGGCGCCAGCCGCCAGAGCGGAGGCTGGGGGAGCGGTGCCGGGATCGGGTCCAGCCGCTACGGCGGATCGTTCTGGGGTGCCGGGACCGCCCGCGGCGCCGCGGCCAGCCCGGCCGCCGGCTTCAACGCCGATGTTCCCGCCGCGGTGGCCAAGAACAGGGTCCAGCCGCAGAAGGAAGTCGTCGCCGTCAGCGTGGGGGACAAGGTCAACCACACCAGCTTCGGCAACGGCACCGTCCTGGCGGTGGAGGGCGCCGGGGACAAGACGGTCGCCAAGGTCAAGTTCGACGTCGGCGAGAAGCGGCTGCTGCTGCGCTACGCGCCGCTGACCAAGCTGGACGCCTGACTGACCGCGTAACTGGACGTTTGGCTGAAGACCCGGCGGGAGTCCGGAGACCGGTCCGCCGGCACCCCGTGCAGCCGCTGGCACGGGCGTTCGCCGTACATTACGGACGCGGGTCCGGCACGGCCGCGCCGGCCTTCGGAGCGCCGTCAGACACCCCAAAAACCCCGTAATCTAGCGGTTTTTCTACGCTCCATAGAATAGTGTCCTTACTCACATAACCGGTACTCTGGAACGGGCTGGTCCGATCGAAGGACTAGAGTTCCCAAAGGAGCATTGCGCCGTGTGGCTCGTTTCCAAGCTTGTCGCAGGGTGCGTTTATTCCGCAGCCCGGTAACCGCGAGTACGTGGGGTCCGGCTGTACAGAAACTACTTCGACGTAGAAGGACACTAAACCGTGGACCTGTTTGAATATCAGGCGCGCGATATGTTCGAGGCGCACGGTGTACCCGTGCTTGCTGGCATCGTGGCGCACACCCCTGAAGAAGCAAAGGCAGCTGCCGAGAAAATCGGCGGCGTAACTGTCGTAAAGGCGCAGGTCAAGGCCGGAGGCCGCGGCAAGGCCGGCGGCGTCAAGGTCGCGAAGACCGCTGACGAAGCGTTTGAACACTCCACCAACATCCTCGGGATGGACATCAAGGGCCACACCGTGCACCGGGTGATGATCGCCCAGGGTGCAGACATCGCCGAGGAATACTACTTCTCCGTCCTTCTGGACCGGGCCAACCGCAACTACCTGGCCATGTGCTCGGTAGAAGGCGGCATGGAAATCGAGCAGCTCGCCGTTGAGCGCCCCGAGGCCCTGGCCAAGATCTCGATCGACCCGGCCGTGGGCATCGACCAGGCCAAGGCCGACGAAATCGTCGCCGCGGCAGGCTTCGCCGAGGAACTGCGTGGCAAGGTCGCCAGCGTAATCCTGAAGCTCTGGGACGTTTTCAAGAAGGAAGACGCCACTCTTGTGGAGGTCAACCCGCTGGTCCTGACCGGCGCCGGCGACATCGTTGCCCTCGACGGCAAGGTCTCCCTCGACGAGAACGCCGACTTCCGCCACCCCAAGCACGCCCACCTTGAAGACAAGGACGCTGCTGACCCGCTCGAGGCCAAGGCCAAGGCGCAGGACCTCAACTACGTCAAGCTGGACGGCGAAGTCGGCATCATCGGTAACGGTGCCGGCCTGGTCATGTCCACCCTCGACGTCGTTGCCTACGCCGGCGAGAACCACGGCAACGTCAAGCCCGCGAACTTCCTGGACATCGGCGGTGGAGCTTCCGCCGAGGTCATGGCAGCAGGCCTCGACGTCATCCTGGGCGACCCGCAGGTCAAGTCCGTCTTCGTCAACGTCTTCGGCGGCATCACCGCCTGTGACGCCGTCGCCAAGGGCATCGTCGGTGCACTGGCCGAGCTGGGCCACTCCGCGAACAAGCCGCTGGTAGTCCGCCTTGACGGCAACAACGTTGAGGAAGGCCGCCGCATCCTGGCCGAGGCCAACCACCCGCTGGTTACCCTGGCCGCCACCATGGACGAGGGCGCCGACAAGGCTGCCGAGCTCGCCAACGCAGCGAAGTAGAGGGACTCGACTATGTCTATTTATCTGAACAAGGACTCCAAGGTCATCGTCCAGGGCATCACCGGCGGCGAAGGCACCAAGCACACCGCCCTGATGCTCAAAGCCGGCACCAACGTTGTGGGCGGCGTCAACGCCCGCAAGGCCGGCACCACGGTCCTGCACGGCGACAACGAGATCACCGTCTTCGGCACCGTCAAGGAAGCCATGGCAGAGACCGGCGCTGACGTTTCCATCGTCTTCGTGCCGCCGGCCTTCACCAAGGACGCCGTCGTTGAAGCCATCGAGGCCGGCATCGGCCTCGTCGTCGTCATCACCGAAGGCGTGCCCGTCCAGGACTCCGCCGAGTTCTGGGCACTGGCCCAGTCCAAGGTGGACGCCAACGGCAAGCAGGTCACCCGCATCATCGGACCGAACTGCCCCGGCATCATCACCCCGGGCGAGGCCCTCGTCGGCATCACCCCGGCCAACATCACGGGCAAGGGCCCCATCGGCCTTGTCTCCAAGTCGGGCACCCTGACTTACCAGATGATGTACGAGCTGCGCGACCTCGGCTTCTCCACCGCCATCGGCATCGGCGGCGACCCGGTCATCGGCACCACCCACATCGATGCCCTCGAAGCCTTCGAGGCTGACCCGGAGACCAAGGCGATCGTCATGATCGGCGAAATCGGTGGCGACGCCGAAGAGCGTGCCGCCGACTACATCAAGGCCCACGTCACGAAGCCGGTTGTTGGCTACGTGGCCGGCTTCACCGCTCCGGAAGGCAAGACCATGGGCCACGCAGGCGCCATCGTCTCGGGTTCCGCGGGCACCGCCCAGGCCAAGAAGGAAGCCCTCGAGGCTGCCGGCGTCAAGGTCGGCAAGACGCCGTCCGAGACCGCCAAGCTCCTGCGCGAGGTCTTCGCGACCCTCTAGGTCCGAAGCGCCGAAGTACCAGCACTACAGCAACGCGGGGTCACTCACGGCCCATTCCACTCGGTGGGATGGGCGCGGAGTGACCCCGCGTTGTTTCTTTAAGTACGACGGCGGCAGGCCACCTTCCCCGGGAGGTGACCTGCCGCCGTCGTACTCTTTAAGTCCCTGGGGTCCTAGACCTTGGCCCGGCTGAGGACTTCCTCGAGCTGTTCGTAGGCTTCGGTCATGCCGCCCTCCATTCCGGACTGCGCCATGCCGTCGCGGGCCTCCATGCTGGGGTAGACCGCGTGGCCGCTGAGCCGCGAACGGCCGCCACCCAAGTCCTCGAAGGTCAGGGACTCAATACTCACCACGTCCGGGTAGCCATCGAATTCGAAGGTCTGGATGGCGAAATCATTCTCGCGGACAGTGTGGAAGACACCGGTGAAGCCATAGGCGCTGCCGTCCGGCGCGGTGTGGGTGTAGCGGTAGCTGCCGCCGGTCCTAAAGTCGTAGTGGTCAACAGCCATAGTCAGCCGCCGCGGGCCAAGCCACTGGGCGACGAGCTCGGGATCCTTGTGCGCCCGGAACACCTCGGACACCGGAAAGTCGAATTCACGCTCGAAATCGATGAACGGCAGACCCTCGGGGACGGTCAATTTCAGTGCGTTGCTCATGATGCATCCTTTGCCTGTGGGCCGCTCTGGGCGGCGCGGATTTCAAGCACGGCGTCAAGGCTGCGGAACTGCCCCTCGCGGACCAGCCGGTACTGGTCGATCCAGGCAGTGAGTGCTTCCAGCCGTGCAGGGTTCAGGTGCACGGGCCGGCGCTGGGCGTCACGGGTGCGCGTGACAAGTTGCGCCTGCTCGAGGACCTGGATGTGTTTCGAGACCGCCTGCTTGGTGATCGCGAAGGGCTCCGCCAGTTCATTGACGGTGGCCGGGCCCCGGCTGAGCCGGGCAATGATGCGGCGGCGGACCGGATCGGCGAGGGCCAGGAAGGCCGCGTCGAGCTCGGCGTCGTCACTCGCTTCCACTCGGTGCTCCACCTCCTCGTCCCGTGGTCAACTGATCAGTAATCAACTTGCTCATTGATCAATCTCTAGGTTGTTAACGCTACGCCGGAGGCAATGTCCGCGCAATACCCAACGCGGGGTCACTGAGGGCCCGTCCTGAGGGGCTGGGACGGGCGCTAAGTGACCCCAAGTTGCTGTGTGCTGTCACGGAATCCTTGCGTAGCTCCGAATTACTTTGTTAGTATGTCAGGACAAACTAGTGAAGGAGATGCGAGTGCCTCTCGTACGAATTGACGTCAACCAGGGCCGCGGCGCGGAGCAGCTCCGCGGACTCAGCCAGGGCATCCACAGCGCGATCGTGGCCGAATTTGGCATTCCGGAGCGGGACTACTTCCACGTGCTGACCGAGCATCCCGTGGGGCAAATTGTTGCCCAGGATGCCGGGCTCGGCTTCGAGCGGACGCCGGACGTGGTGATGATCCAGATCTTCACCCAGGCCGGGCGCAGCCAGTCCGCCAAGCAGTCCCTGTTTGCCGCCATTGCGGACAGGCTGGCCGCCGCGGGGGTCGCCGGCGAGGACGTTTTCATCGGATACGTCGAGAACACCGCGGGGGACTGGTCGTTCGGTTTCGGGCAGGCCCAGTACGTCACCGGCGAACTCGGCATTCCCGCCAGGTAGCCACCGGGGTAATACCGGCGCCTGCTCCGCCGCCGCGGCGCCGCGCGGGGCGTCACTTGAAGTCCCCGTGTCATGTTGTAAATATGTCAGTACAAACCTTTGACAGTACATGGATTCTAAGGCAAAGTAGTGGTTGTGGCCCGGCTCACGCCAGGCCCCAAAGCACCGAATAAGCACCGCAGAAACGCCGAAGCTCAGGCTGCGCAAAGGTATCGAGTCCACACCAGAAAGGTCCACGATCACCGTGACCCACGAACTGCTCACGATCGGGCGCATCAGTGTTGATATCTACCCGAACGACATCGGGGTGGATCTGGAGGATGTCACGTCCTTCGGAAAGTACCTTGGCGGATCCCCATCCAACGTAGCTGTCGCCGCCGCCCGCCATGGCCGCCGCACCGCCGTCATCACCCGCACCGGCGACGACGCCTTCGGCAAGTACCTGCACCGCGAACTGCGCAAATTCAACGTGGACGACTCCTTCGTCACGGCGGTCAAGGAATGGCCCACCGCCGTCACGTTCTGCGCCATCAAGCCGCCGGAGGACTTCCCGCTCTACTTCTATGGACGCTTCCCCACGGCACCGGACCTGCAGATCAAGGCCGAGGAACTGGACCTGGACGCCATCAGGGACGCCGGGATCTTCTGGTCCACCGTCACCGGACTCTGCCAGGAGCCCAGCCGCACTGCCCAGCTCACGGCCCACGAGGCACGGCCCCGCACCGGGCTCAAGGAAGGCCAGTTCACCATCCTGGACCTCGACTACCGGCCGATGTTCTGGGCTTCCGAGGAGGAAGCCCGGGAACAGGTCGCCAGGATCCTGCCGCACGTCACCGTCGCGATCGGCAACGACAAGGAATGCGCCGTCGCTGTCGGGGAAGGCACCCCGGACGAACAGGCGGACCGGCTGCTCGCGGCCGGCGTCGAAATCGCCGTCGTGAAGCTGGGCCCTGAAGGGGTCATGGCCAAGACCCGCACCGAGCGTGTGGTCTCTGCCCCGGTGCCCGTGGAAACTGTCAACGGCCTCGGCGCCGGCGACTCCTTTGGCGGGGCCTTCTGTCACGGCCTGCTTTCCGGCTGGCCCCTGGCACAGGTCCTCGACTTCGCCAACGCCGCCGGCGCCCTCGTCGCCTCCCGCCTGTCCTGCGCCGACGCGATGCCGACGCCGGACGAAGTCACCGGCCTGCTCGCCGACCGCGGCCGCCTGCTGCCGGGTACCTACGCCACCGAAGGAGCAGCACTGTGAGTGCAAACCCAGCCGTCGCCACCCGTGCGGTGAACGACGATCCCCGCCGCTACGAGCACCTGAGCATTATCCGGCTCGAAGACCCGGAAGCGATTGCCCGCGCCGCCAAGGCCCGGCGCCGCCACCCCGGTGTCAGGGCCCACCGGCAGAACTTCATTGTCGCCGCCGACCACCCTGCCCGCGGCGCGCTCGCCGTCGGAAACGATCCGGTGGCCATGGCCGACCGCCGCCAGCTCCTGGACCGCCTGCAGATCGCCCTGGCCAACCCTGACGTGGACGGTGTCCTCGCCTCGCCGGACATCATGGACGATCTGCTCCTGCTCGGCGCGCTCGAGGGCAAGCTGCTCTTCGGCTCGATGAACCGTGGCGGACTCTCCGGCCTGGTGAACGAATTCGATGACCGCTTTACCGGCCACACCGCGGCCGCGCTCGAGGCCCTGGGCGCCGACGGCGGCAAGATGCTGACCCGCATCTGCCTCGGCGACCCGGACACTGTCGCCACCCTCGAAGCGACCGCGAGGGCCATCGACTCCCTCGCCGAACGCAGGCTGATCGCCATGGTGGAACCGTTCCTCTCCGTCCGCGAAAACGGGAAGGTCCGCAACGACCTCTCCACCAATGCCGTCATCAAGTCAGTCGCCATCGCCGAAGGCCTCGGCGCGAGCAGCGCCTACACCTGGATGAAGCTCCCCGTGGTGGCCGAGATGGAACGCGTCATGGCGTCCACCACGATGCCCACCGTGCTCCTCGGCGGAGACCCGGACGCTGGCCAGGACGAGGTGTTCGCCAGCTGGCAGACTGCCCTCGCCTTGCCCGGCGTTCAGGGCCTCACCGTCGGCCGGACCCTGCTCTACCCGCAGGACGGCGACGTCGCCGGCGCCGTGGCAACCGCGGCCTCGCTGCTGCACCACACCGAATCCACCCGCACCAAAGAAGTATCGGAGTAGCTTCCCATGGGAATGAGCACGGCATCAGGAACACGCAGAATGACGGTCGCGCAGGCCGTCGTTGAATACCTGTCCAAGCAGTACACCGTCGATTCGGCCGGCGGCCAGGACTTCCGGGAACGCCTGATTCCGGGCACGTTCGGCATCTTCGGCCACGGCAACGTCGCCGGCGTCGGCCAGGCCCTCAAGCAGTACCAGCAGCTCGATCCGACGATCATGCCGTACTACCAGGGCCGCAACGAACAGGCCCAGTCCCACCAGGCGGTCGGCTTCGCCCGCCACACCCGCCGCCGCCAGACCTTCGCGATCAGCACCTCGATCGGTCCGGGCTCCTCGAACCTGCTCACCGGCGCGGCGCTGGCCACCACCAACCGGCTGCCGGTCCTGCTGCTGCCGAGTGACACGTTCGCGACCCGCGCCGCCGACCCCGTGCTGCAACAGCTCGAACAGCCCTACGCCTACGACATCACCGTCAATGACGCGTTCCGGCCCCTGTCGAAGTTCTTTGACCGCGTCTCCCGGCCCGAGCAGCTGTTTTCCGCGTTCCACCACGGACTCCGTGTCCTCACCGACCCGGCCGAGACCGGTGCCGTCACCATCTCGCTGCCCCAGGACGTCCAGGCCGAGGCCTTTGACGTGCCCGAGGAATTCCTCGCCGAACGCGAATGGCGGATCCGCCGCCCGGACGCCGACGACGAGGACATCCGCCGCGCCGCCGAGGCGATCCGCGCCGCCAAGCGCCCGCTGATCATCGCCGGCGGCGGTGTGCTCTACGCCTACGCCAACGAGGAACTCGCGAAGTTCGCCGAGCTGACCGGCATCCCGGTCGGCAACACCCAGGCCGGCGTCGGCGTGCTGCCCTGGGACCACAAGTTCTCCCTCGGGGCCATCGGCTCCACCGGCACGACGGCGGCCAACGCCATCGCCGCCGAGGCCGACCTCATCATCGGGATCGGTACCCGTTACGAGGACTTCACCACCGCCTCCCGGACCGCGTTCCAGAACCCGGACGTGAAATTCCTCAACATCAACGTCGCCGCCCTCGACGCCTACAAGCACGGCACCTCACTGCCGATCGTGGCCGACGCCCGAAAGGCCCTCGTCAAACTGAACCAGGCCCTCGGCGGCTACCGCATCGGCGCGGACCTCGAGCAGCGGATCGCGGCCGAGAAGAAACGCTGGGACGCCACCGTGGACGAGGCATTCGACACGCGGTTCACGCCGCTGCCGGCGCAGAACGAGATCATTGGCGCCACGAACCGCGCCATGGACGCCCAGGACGTCGTCATCTGCGCCGCCGGCTCACTCCCCGGTGACCTGCACAAGATGTGGCGCGTCCGGGACCCGTTCGGCTACCACGTCGAATACGCCTACTCCTGCATGGGCTACGAGATCCCGGGCGGCCTCGGGGTCAAGCGCGCCGCCCTGGCCGAAGCCGCCAAGGGCGGCACGCAGCGCGACGTCGTCGTCATGGTGGGGGACGGCTCCTATCTGATGATGCACACCGAACTCGTCACCGCCGTCGCCGAGCGGATCAAGCTGATCGTGGTCCTGATCCAGAACCACGGCTACGCCTCCATCGGTTCGCTTTCCGAATCGCTCGGATCCCAGCGCTTCGGCACCCAGTACCGGGCGCTGGATGAGGAACACCACAGCTTCGACGACGGCGACCGGCTCCCGGTGGACCTGGCCCTGAACGCCGAAAGCCTCGGCGTGAAGGTGATCCGGATCGAACCGGGGGAGAAGGTCATCGCCGAGCTCGAGCAGGCCGTCCGGGACGCCAAGGCCGCCCCAGAACGTGGCGGCCCGATCGTCATCCACGTTGAATCCGACCCGCTGCTGGATGCCCCCAGCTCCGAGTCGTGGTGGGACGTTCCGGTCTCCCAGGTCTCCGAGCTCGACTCGACGAAACAGGCTTTCCAGACCTACACCGACCACAAGAGCCGCCAGCGCAAGCTGCTCGGCTGACCCCGGCTCCCTGAGCCATCCCAGATTCCAACTCCCAAGGACATTCCCATGACTACCGTCACCGCCACCAAAACCATCCACCACTTCATCAACGGCGCCGAAACCGCCGGTGAGGGTACCCGCACCCAGCCCGTCTACAACCCGGCCACCGGCGCCGTCTCCGCAGAGCTGCGGCTGGCCAACCGGACCGACCTGGACACCACCGTCGCCGCCGCCCGCGCTGCCGCCGATTCCTGGGGCGACATCTCCCTGGCCAAGCGCACCGCGGTGCTGTTCAAGTTCCGCGAACTCGTCGCCTCCCACGTGGACGAGCTCGCCGAACTGATCACCGCCGAACACGGCAAGGTCCTCTCCGACGCCAAGGGCGAGATCGGCCGCGGACTCGAGGTCATCGAGTTCGCCTGCGGCATCCCGCAGCTGCTCAAGGGCGACTACTCGGACCAGGTCTCCACCGGCATCGACGTTTTCTCCTTCCGCGAGCCGCTCGGCGTCGTCGCCGGCATCACCCCGTTCAACTTCCCTGTCATGGTCCCGCTGTGGATGGCCCCGATGGCGATTGCCACGGGCAACGCCTTCATCCTCAAGCCCTCCGAGCGCGACCCCTCCGCCTCCATGCTGCTCGCCAAGCTGTGGAAGCAGGCCGGGCTGCCCGACGGCGTCTTCCAGGTCCTGCACGGCGACAAGGAAACGGTCGACGGCCTCCTGACCCACCCGGACGTGGACGGCATCTCCTTCGTCGGTTCCACCCCGATCGCCCGGTACGTCCACGAGACCGCCACCGCCCACGGCAAGCGCGTCCAGGCCCTGGGCGGCGCGAAGAACCACGCGATCATCCTGCCCGACGCCGACCTCGACAACGCTGCCGACCACCTGGCCGCCGCCGCGTTCGGCTCCGCCGGGGAACGCTGCATGGCCATCTCAGTCGCCGTCGCCGTCGGCGACGCCGCCGACCTGCTGGTCAAGAAGGTCGAAGAGCGCGCCCTGGCCGTCAAGGTCAACAACGGCACCGTGCCCGACGCCGAAATGGGCCCGGTCATCACGCCGGCGTCCAAGGAACGCATCGTGAAGATCGTCACCGAAGCCGAAACAGCCGGCGCCGCGATGGTGGTGGACGGCCGCGACCTCGTGGTCCCCGGCCACGAAGACGGGTTCTGGGTCGGCCCCACCGTCCTGGACCACGTCACGGCCGGGATGACCGCCTACACGGAGGAAATCTTCGGCCCCGTCCTGGTCGTGGTCCGCGTCGAGGACCTCGACGCCGGCATCGCCCTGATCAACTCCAACCCCTACGGCAACGGCACCGCCATCTTCACCTCATCCGGCGCCGCGGCCCGGAAGTTCCAGCGCTCCGTCACCGTGGGCATGATCGGCATCAACGTGCCGCTGCCCGTGCCGGTGGCGTACCACTCCTTCGGCGGCTGGAAGGCTTCGCTGTTCGGCGACAAGCACATCTACGGCCCCGAAGGCGTCTCCTTCTACACCCGCGGCAAGGTGGTCACCTCGCGCTGGCCCGAACCCACGCACGCCTCCGGCGCCTCCTACAACTTCCCGTCCAACTAGTCCCCACCGCCCCCCTCGCCTCGCAAGTCCCCACCGGCTCCCAGCCTTCGCAAGCTCAGGCAGGGGCCCTCGCCGGTGGGGCCCCACGGCCAGGGAACCCTGGCGGCGTGGGCCCATCCACCGCCACCCAACAACCGCGATCGATCGCTCCGCAACCGCCGTTTTGAGCGTCCAAAACGGCACCTGCTGAGCAATCGATGAGAAGGAATGGAAATGACAGAGAACAAGCTGATCATCGGCACCGCGCCGGACTCCTGGGGCGTCTGGTTCCCGGATGACCCTCAGCAGACCCCGTGGGAACGCTTCCTCGACGAGGTCGCCGAATCCGGCTACAAGTGGATCGAGCTCGGCCCCTACGGCTACCTCCCCACCGATCCGGCCCGTCTCGCCGAAGAGCTCAAGCAGCGCGACCTGAAGATCTCGGCCGGCACCGTGTTCACCGCATTCCACCGCGGGGCCCACCAGTACGACGAAGCCTGGGAGCCGGCCCGCAAGGTCGCCGAACTCACGGCAGCCATGGGAGGCGAACACATCGTGGTCATTCCCGCGATGTGGCGCGACGACGTCACCGGCGAGGCCGTCGAGAGCGGCACGCTGACCGGGAAGGCGTGGAGCGACCTGTTCTCCGGCCACAACCGCATGGGCAAGACCCTCTTGGAGGATTTCGGCCTGAAGCAGCAGTTCCACTCGCACGCCGACTCCCACGTCGGCGCGCAGGCGGACATCGAAACCCTGCTCGCGGCCACGGACCCGAAGTACCTCAACCTCTGCCTGGATACCGGCCACGCCGAATACTGCGGGGCCTCCAGCCTCGACCTGATCAAGAACTATCCGGACCGGATCGGCTACCTGCACCTCAAGCAGATCAACCCGGACATCCTCAAAAAGGTCAACGAGGAAAACATGACGTGGGCCGCCGCCAACCTGGCCGGCGTGATGACCGAGCCGCCGAACGGGCTGCCGGACCTGCGCGCCGTCATCGAAGCCGTGGAGGCGCTCCCCCGGCCGATCTTTGGCATTGTGGAACAGGACATGTATCCCGTGGCCTTCGACGTCCCGATGCCGATCGCCAAGCGCACCCGGAACTACCTGCTTTCCTGCGGCTCCCGCACCGCCGTCAACTAGAACTGAGGACAAGATCATGACTAAGACCCTCCGCGTAGCTGTCATCGGCGCCGGCCGTATGGGCGCAGACCACATCCAGCGGCTCAACACCCGCATCCACGGCGCCGAAGTTGCCGCCGTCGTCGACGTCGACCTCGCCCGTGCCCAGGCCGCCATCGAAGGCATCCCCGGTGCCGTCGCCCTCGCCGACGCCGAGGAGGCCCTCAACAACGGCGACGTCAACGCCGTACTGATCGCCACCCCCGGTTTCCTGCACGAGGACATCCTGCTCAAGGCGATCGCCAAGGACATCCCGATCCTCTGCGAGAAGCCGCTCACCCCGGATGCCGAATCCTCCTGGAAGATTGTCGAAGCCGAGCAGGAGCTGGGCCACAAGCGCATCCAGGTCGGCTTCATGCGCCGCTTCGACGCCGAATACGCCGCCCTCGGMAAAATCATCCGCGACTCCGAACTCGGTGAGCTGCTCATGCTGCACCACCAGCACCGGAACCCCACCACCCCGGCGGGCTTCACCAACGAGATGCTGATCAACGACTCCGTGGTCCACGAATTCGACGCCATACGCTACTTCACCGGCGAGGAAATCACCTCGGTCCAGGTCCGCCTCGGCAAGGCCACACGGAACGCCCCGGCCGGTCAGCACGACCCGCAGCACGTGCTGATCGAGACCGAGTCCGGTGTCCTGGCCGACGTCGAGATCTACGTCAATGCCAAGTTCGGCTACGAGGTGGCCACCCAGGCCTCCTTCGAAGACGGCATCGTCAGCATCGGCGGCGACAAAGGCCCGTACACCCGCAGCAACGGCCATTGGGGCGGCAACGTCACCCCCGGCTTCGAGGAACGCTTCGGTGCGGCATACGACGTCGAAATCCAGTCCTGGGTGGACGCGGCCCTCCGCGATGAGATCGGCGGCCCGACCGCCTGGGACGGCTACGCCACGGCCGCCTGCTGCGAGGCCGGCGTCGAGGCGCAGAAGAACGGCGAAAAGGTCGCCGTGAAGCTCAACGCCAAGCCCGCCCTGTACCGCTAAAACCCCGCCGGCCGGCGCCTTCTACTGCAAAGAACACTCCTCGAGTTCCCGCGCGTGGTGGCCGACCTCGGCTACAAGTACATGCAGATGACCCCGCACGCCGATTTCATCCCCTTCTTCAACCACCCGAAGGCCGACGACGAGCTCGTGGGCAAGCTGAAGGCGGCCTGCAAGGACGCGGGAATCGAAATCGCGTCGGTGCTGCCCGTGCTGCGCTGGTCCGGCCCGGACGAGGACGCGCGCGAGGCGGCCGTCCGCTACTGGAAACGGGCCATCCAGATCACCGTGGACCTGGGCGTTGGCACCATGAACACCGAGTTCAGCGGCCGGCCGGAGAAGGCCGAGGAATCCGAGCGGGCCTTCTACCGCTCCATGGAGGAGCTGCTCCCCATCATCGAGCGGGAGGGGATCGACCTGCTGATCGATCCGCATCCGGACGACTTCGTCGAGGAGGGCCTGGCCGCGATCCGGGTGATCCGCGGGCTGAACTCGAAGAATGTTGGCCTGGTCTACGTGGCCTCGCACAGCTTCCACATGAAGAACGCACCGCTGGAGATCATGCGGGCCGCGGGCGACAAGCTGCGCCTGGTCCACGTGGCCGACACGATGGACCACCACGCCTCACACGGCCTGCGTTACATCACCAACCCGCCCGGCAACCCCGTCCGCGTGCACCAGCACCTGAAAATCGGCGACGGCGACGTCAACTGGGACGAGTTCTTCGGCGGCCTGCAGGAGATCGGCTTCCTGGACCGTGAAGACACGGTGATGGTCTCCAGCGTCTTCGCCGAGGACGACAACGCCGCGGACGTCTCCCGGTACCAGCTGGAGACCATGAAGCAGCGGATCGCGAAGGCGAGCCTATGACGGCGCCTGTCGCCGAGGTGACAGGGCCCGCCAACCACAAACGGGCCCTCCGGACCGCGACGATCGTCTCCACTTTCGGCGGACTGCTCTTCGGCTACGACACCGGCGTGATCAACGGCGCTTTGCCGTACATGCAGGTGGACCTGGGCCTCACGCCACTGACCGAAGGGCTCGTGACCTCCTCGCTGCTGTTCGGGGCGGCCTTTGGCGCCCTCTTCGGCGGGCGCCTGGCGGACCGCCACGGCCGGCGCAAAATGATCATGGTGCTGGCCGTGGTGTTCCTCGCCGGCACCCTTGCGTGTACCTTCGCGCCGAACACGGAGGTGATGATCCTGGCACGCCTGATCCTCGGCCTGGCCGTGGGCGGGGCCTCGGTGACGGTGCCGGTGTACCTGGCTGAGGTCTCACCCAGTGCCCGGCGCGGACGAATTGTCACCCAAAACGAGCTGATGATCGTCACGGGCCAGCTGCTGGCCTTCATGTTCAACGCCTACCTCGGCAACAGCTTCGGCGAGGCCGGCGGGATCTGGCGCTGGATGCTGGTCATCGCAACCCTGCCGGCGATCGCGCTCTGGATCGGCATGAACTTCATGCCCGAAAGCCCGCGCTGGCTGGCATCGATGGGCAGCTTCGGCGAAACCCTCAGTGTGTTGCAGCGGATCCGCTCCCAGTCCGAGGCCAGGGCTGAATTTGAAGAAGTCAAGGCCATGGCCGTGGAGGACTACAAGGCCAAGATGGGCTCCTGGAAGGACCTCAGTGTTCCGTGGCTCCGGCACATCTTCGTGGTGGGAATCGGGCTCGCGGTCATCCAGCAGATCACGGGCGTCAACTCGATCATGTACTACGGCACGCAGATCCTCGCCGAGTCCGGATTCGGCCGCGAAGCGGCCCTCACGGCCAACATCGCCAACGGCGTCATCTCCGTTCTCGCCACGTTTCTGGGCATCTGGCTGCTGGGCAAGGTGGGACGGCGGAGGATGCTCATCACTGGCCAGCTCGGCACCACGACGGCGCTGTTCCTGATCGGCGTCTTCTCTCTCATCCTCCCCGAGGGCCCCTCCCGGGGCTTCGTCATCCTGGCCCTGACCGTGACATTCCTGGCCTTCCAGCAAGGTGCAATCTCACCGGTCACCTGGCTGATGCTCTCAGAGATCTTCCCGCTGAAGATCCGCGGCCTGGGCATGGGCGCTTCGGCCTTCGTGCTGTGGATCGTGAACTTCCTGGTTGGCTTCGGCTTCCCGCAGCTCCTCGCCGCGATCGGACTGTCCAGCACCTTCTTCGTCTTCGCTGTGCTCGGCGTCGGGGCCATCGCCTTTGCCGCGAAGTACATTCCGGAGACCAAGGACAAGAGCCTGGAGGACCTGGAACACTTCTTCAAACAGGCGGCTGCCAGGGAACCGGTCACCGTCTAGCCCCAGTCAAGAAAGCCCTGCACGCACAAGCCCCGCCCGGGATTCGTCCCCGGCGGGGCTTTCTGCGTTCTTTCTGCGTACTCGCGCGAGGTGGTTGCCGCGCTAGACCGCGGCGTGCAGGCGGGGGAGGGCGTCGACCAGCGGTGCCAGCTCCGGCACTTCCTGGGCCTCGGCCAGCGCCCGTTCCAGCGTGGCGTCGTGGACCGGCCTGCTCTGCTCGAGCAGGGCGATGCCGCTGGGGGTGAGCTCGGTGTAGATTCCGCGGCGGTCATCCGCGCACAGGATCCGGGTCAGCAGCCCGCGGTCCTCGAGCCGGTTGACCAGGCGCGTGGTGGCACTCGCGCTCAACGCCGTGGCACGGGCCAGCTGCTGCATCCGCATGTGCCAGCCGTCCTGCCGGCTCAGCGCATCCAGCACGGTGTACTCCACGACGGAGAGCTGCGCCTCGGCCTGCAAGGACCGCTCCAGCTCGGCCTCGATCAGCCCGTGCAGGGCCGCCAGGGTCCGCCAGCCTTGCGCCCGGACCTCGACGGCGTCGTCCTTGATGCCCATCACGTGTTTCCCTTCAACTCGCGTGCCCGGCGGGGAGGTGACGGGCACATCAAATAATAGTTGCTTGCGCGCTGTATCTGCTTGTGCAAGAATAAATAACGCGTCTGCAACTACTAGCTTACGCGCCATACCCCATCCCGTACAGCTTTGTAAGGAGCACCTCCATGCCTGTTGGCCTGATAGCCCTCGCCCTCGGCGGGTTCGGCATCGGACTCACCGAGTTCGTCATCATGGGCCTGCTGCCGCAAGTGGCCGCAGACTTCCACGTCACCGAGGCGACCGCGGGCTGGCTCATCTCCGGCTACGCGCTCGCCGTCGTTGTCGGGGCGCTTGGCCTCACCGCGGCCGTGACGCGCTTCGAACGCAAGCCCGTGCTGGCCGTGCTGATGGTGCTGTTCATTGCCGGCAACCTCGTCTCGGCGCTCGCGCCGGATTACGCGGTAATGATGATCGGCCGCATCATTGCCGCGCTCTCGCACGGCGCGTTCTTCGGCATCGGCGCAGTGGTGGCCGCGAGCATGGTGGCGCCCACTAAGAAGGCGGGTGCGATCGCGATCATGTTCACCGGCCTGACGGCTGCGAATGTGCTCGGTGTCCCGTTCGGCACCATGCTGGGCCAGGCTGCGGGCTGGCGCTCCACGTTCTGGGCGATCACCGTGATCGGTGTCCTCGCCCTGGCCGGCATCCTCGCACTCGTGCCGAAAACCGGCTCCGGCGAACCAGCAGCGGGCGGATTGCGCGGCGAGCTCCGTGCCTTCCGGTCCGGGCAGGTGTGGCTCTCCATCCTCGTGACCATCCTCGGCTACGGCGGCATGTTCGGCGCCTTCACCTACATTGCATTCACCCTCACCGAGGTCACGGGCTTCTCCGCCGCCACGGTCCCGTGGCTGCTGATCCTCTTCGGCGTCGGGCTCTTCATCGGCAACACCCTCGGCGGCAAGGCGGCCGACAAGAACGTGGACCGCACCCTGCTCGTAGTCCTCGCCGCCCTGGTGCTGGTGCTCGTGGCCTTCGCCCTGACAGCCGGCAACCAGCCGGTGACCATCGCCACTATGGTGCTGCTGGGCGGCTTCGGCTTCGCCACGGTTCCGGGACTGCAGATGCGCGTCATGAAGTACGCCAGCAGCGCTCCCACCCTGGCCTCCGGCGCCAACATCGGCGCCTTCAATGTCGGCAACGCCCTGGGCGCCTGGCTGGGCGGCGTCACCATCACCGCCGGCCTCGGCTACACCTCGCCGATCTGGGCCGGCGCCGGGATCACCCTGCTGGGCCTGGCAGTGATGGTATTCGCCGCGGCTCAGGCCAAGCGACTGGCGACGGCCGGCGGTTCAACCGCCCCCGCCGCGGCAGCAGCGCAAACCAGCACCGACCTTCCCGCCACCGAGGCTGCAGCCGTTGTCCGCTGACCTCCCGAACGCAACCACAGGAGACACTATGAGTTCAATTCCCACTATCGTCCTCAATAACGGGGTGCGGATGCCGCAGATGGGCTTCGGCGTCTTTCAGATTCCCGACGCCGAGACCACCGAGGCGGTAGCGGCGGCGCTCGACGCCGGCTACCGGAGCATCGACACGGCCGCCATCTATGGAAACGAAACCGGAACCGGCCGCGCGCTCGCCGAGTCCGGGATCGCGCGGGAAGACCTGTTCATCACGTCCAAGCTGTGGATCGACGACCTCGGCTACGAACCAGCTCTGGCGGCTTTCGACGCGAGCCTGGACAAGCTGGGTCTCGACTACCTGGATCTTTACCTGATTCACTGGCCCGCGCCGGCGTCGGACCGGTACGCCGACTCCTGGCTGGCCCTTGAAAAACTCCATGCCGACGGCCGGGTCAGGGCCATCGGCGTGTCCAATTTCGAGCCGGGGCACCTGCAACGGCTCATCGACCTGGGCGGCACGGTGCCGGCGGTCAACCAGGTGGAGCTGCACCCGGCGCTCCAGCAGCCAGCGGCCTGACGGCCTAGCGGCCGAACGGCAGTCGCGGGTCCAGGTCCTGGCCCTCCCAGGTCTGGCGGATCCAGCCGTGGTGCGGGTCATCGCTGATGAGCCACTCGCGGACCGGGCCGGGTCCGGCCATGACGTTGAGGTAATACATGTCGTAGCCGGGGGCGGCCATGGCGGGCCCGTGCCAGCCGTAGGGCACCAGGACGACGTCGCCGGTCCGGACCTCGGCCGCAACGTCGATGGGCCGCTCGTCGGAGGCGTAGACGCGCTGGTAGCCGATGGCGTCGTCGGCGCCCGGGCGTTGCGGGGCCCCGGGCGTCACCCGGGTTTCGAAGTAGTAGATCTCCTCGAGGTTGGTCTCGCCGTCTTTTTCCTCATCGTGCTTGTGCGGGGGATAGGAAGACCAGTTGCCGGCCGGCGTGAGGACCTCGCAGACGATGAAGCGGTCCGCCTCCAGCGCGGCGGGAGTCCCGAAATTGTGGACCTGACGGGAGCAGTTGCCCGCCCCGCGCAGTTCCACCGGCGTCTCGGCGGCCGTGATGAGGCGGGTCGGGTAGGCGGCCTTGGCCGGGGCAGTGGCGACTGCCACGCGTCCGCCGTCGGCCGAGGTGATGGCCACCGCCTTACCGGCTCCCGTGTAGAGCACGTCGCTGGGGCCGCTGAAGACGCTGACCCGGCCGGCCAGGGGATAGTCCTGCCCGTCGACGGCCGCCACGAAAGAGCCGTTGAGCGGGATCACGATGCGTTCCTCCGCCGCGGCGTCGAGTTCGACCGCGGCGCCGGCTGCCAGCGTGGCAACCTTCAGCCCGGTATGCGCCCAGCCGTCCACCTCCAGTTTGGAGTCGGACGTCCCGATGGAGATGTCCCACGTGTCTTCGGCGGCGGTGCCGAGCGGATAGACCCAGTTGGCCATGGAAGCTGCCCTTTCGTTGTCGCGCCGGAGGCAGGCGCGTGTGTGTGCGGGGTTGGAGCCGGTTGCGCCCGTCGCTGGCGCCTAACTCTGGACGCTTACCTCTGGACCAGTGTCATTTCAAAGCTGTAGGAATCCGCCCGGTAGACGTGGTGGCCGGTTTCCACCATGCGTCCGGTGTCGTCCACCGCGGTCCGCTCCATGGTCACCAGGGCGGAGCCGGGGGTGGTCTCGAGCAGTGGCGCCTGGTAGTCATTGGCGATCATGGCACCGATCCGCTGTGAGGCCAGGCGGAAGTTCACGCCGCCGTTGCGCAGAATGGCGTAGAGGCCCTGCGCGCCCAGGGAAGCCTCGTCGAGGGCGGTGATGTCATCCCGCACCCAGTTCTCCATCAGGGCCAGCGGCTTGCCGCCCACCTTCCGGAGCCTGGTGAAGTGGTAGACCTTGGCGCCGGCCGGAAGCTGCAGAGCCGTCCGGATCGCGCCGTCCGCCTCCTCATGCGAGAAGCTGAGCACGTCGGTGGTGGGCTTGCTGCCGTTGTTGCTCAGGTCGTCGTAGAGGCTGGAAAGTTCCAGCGGGCGGCGGACCTGGCTGGACACCACCTGGGTGCCGACGCCGCGCTTGCGGACCAGGAGGCCCGAGCGGACCAGCTCGTCCATGGCTTTTCTCATCGTGGGCCGGGACAGGTTCAGCTGGGCGGCCAGGTCGATCTCGTTTTCCAGCCTGCTGCCGGGTTCCAGCAGCCCCGTGTGGATCGCTGCCTCGATGCCCTGCACCACTTGGTGGTACAGCGGCACCGGGGAAGAGCGGTCGATCCGCAGATTCAGTTGATTCGCCACTGGACATGCTCCCTTGTGCTCCGCGGCGGCCGTTGTGCCGGCCTGTCCGCGTATGTCAGGCTATGTTCGCTTGATAGGACATACTGCCTTTTTCTGATAGTAGCAGGGCTGCCAAGAGGTGCCAAGGGCTGCTGTGACGGGCTTTGTTTGCGGGGGTCGGGCTGTCGGCGCTGGCCCGGCAAGCTCTGCGAATGCGACATTCCGACCCCACTTCGTTACGTCCAAACATCCTAATGTCAGGACAAACTATTGACAACTGTGATTGGAGTCACCATGATCGGTTGTAGATGGCTCATGGACCGACGCGATGAAGCGGCCGGCGTGGCCCGGAATCAAAGGAGATTGATCGTGACCAAGTTCTCGTGGCGGAAGGCGACCCTCGTGGCGGCCGTTGTACCCATGCTGGCCCTGAGCGCGTGTTCCAGCACCGGCGGCAAGCCCGCAGACTCAGGCAATGCGGCTGGCGGAGGCCAGGCAGCCAGCACCTCCCGCATCAAGGTCGCCCTTATCACGCACGCCGCAGCCGGTGACACCTTCTGGGATATTGTTCGCAAAGGCGCCGAGGAGGCATCGGCAAAGGACAACGTTGAGCTCCTCTATACGTCCGATCCCGAAGCCGGGCGCCAGGCCCAGCTCATTCAGCAGGCCATCGACCAGAAGGTCGACGGCATCGCGGTCACGCTCGCCAAGCCCGAAGCCCTCAAGGACGTCCTGAAGAAGGCCTCCGACGCCGGCATACCGATTGTGAGCCTCAACGCCGGCGAATCGGTCTCCTCCCAGCTCGGAGCATTCACCCACTTCGGTTCCAACGAGCAGCTCGCCGGTCAGGCCGTGGGCACCAAGCTGGCCGCGGACGGCTACAAGCACCCGGTCTGCGTGATTCAGGAACAGGGCCACGTGGGACTTGAAGCACGGTGCGCGGGCGTCAAGGCGAAGGTTCCCGGAACGGAGATCCTTTACGTCGACGGCAAGGATATGACCTCCGTTCAGTCCACCGCGACTGCCAAGCTTCAGGCCTCCAAGGACGCCGACGTCATCATCGGCCTCGGCGCCCCCATCACCCTGACCCTCCTCAAGTCGGTCACTGACGCCGGCAGCTCTGCCAAGGTTGCCAGCTTCGACCTCAACGCGGAGCTCGCCCAGAAGATCGTGGATGGTGCAGTTCTGTTCACCGTGGACCAGCAGCCGTGGCTGCAGGGCTACGGAGCCGTTGACGCCATCTGGCAGAACAAGCGCGGCGGCTTCAAGATCGGCGGCGGCCAGCCTGTGCTGACAGGCCCGGCGGTCATCGACAAATCCAATGCGGCCGATGTCCTGACCTTCGCCCAGCAGGGCGTCCGCTAACAGCCCGCTGGCCGGGCCGGTTCGCGCCGGCCCGGCGGCAAGGAGACTTATCATGACCATCACCCAGACCAAGACAAAGTCGCCGGCGCCCGATGAGCGCGTCGCCAAGCGCAGTCCGTTCCAGAAGTTGCTCGGACGTCCCGAGGTCGGTGCCCTGGTGGGCGCGATCGTCCTCTTCATCTTCTTCGCGTTGGTGTCCCCGACCTTTACCCAGCCCGGTGCCCTGGCGACCATCCTGTACGGGTCCTCCACGATCGGGATCATGGCGGTGGGGGTGTCCTTGCTGATGATTGGCGGGGAGTTCGACCTCTCCACCGGTGTCGCCGTGATCACCTCGGCGCTGACCGCGTCGCTGTTCAGCTGGTACTTCACCACGAACGTCTGGGTCGGAGTCGGACTGGCCCTGGTGGTCTCCTTGTCCGTCGGGTTCATCAACGGCTGGATCCTGATCAAGACCAAGCTGCCGTCCTTCATCGTCACCCTGGCCACGTTCCTGATGCTGACCGGCCTGAACCTGGGCCTGACCCGGCTGATCGGCGGCTCGGTGTCCTCGCCCTCGATCTCGACCATGGACGGTTTCGCCTCGGCCCGGGCGGTGTTCGCCTCCTCGGTGAGCGTCGGCGGCGTCGACATCAAGATCACCGTGTTCTACTGGTTCGCGCTCGTCGCGGTCGCGACCTGGGTGCTGATGCGGACCCGGGTGGGGAACTGGATCTTCGCCGTCGGCGGGGACGCGAACGCGGCCCGCGCCGTGGGCGTGCCGGTCAAGGCCACCAAGATCGGTTTGTTCATGGCCGTGGGGTTCTGCGCCTGGATCCTGGGCATGCACAACCTCTTCGCGTTCGACACCGTGCAGTCCGGTGAGGGCGTGGGCAACGAGTTCCTCTACATCATCGCCGCGGTGATCGGCGGCTGCCTGCTCACCGGCGGGTACGGCTCGGCGATCGGCGGCGCGATCGGCGCGTTCATCTTCGGCATGGCCAACAAGGGCATCGTCTACGCGCAGTGGAACCCGGACTGGTTCAAGTTCTTCCTGGGCCTGATGCTGCTGCTGGCCACCATCGTCAACCTCATCGTCAAGCGCCGCGCGGAACTGAAGTAGAAGGGGCCGAAGAGAACCATGAATGCCAAAGAGATCGACCAGCAGACCCTGCTGCAGAACGAAAAAGACCCGCTCACCCACACCCCGGTGCACCTGCTCTCCCTCGACGGGGTCGGGAAGCACTACGGGAACATCATCGCCCTCTCCGAGGTCACCATGGCGGTGGACAACGGCCGCGTCACCTGCGTGCTGGGCGATAACGGTGCGGGCAAATCCACGCTGATCAAGATCATCGCCGGCCTGCACCAGCACGACGCCGGAACACTGAAGATCATGGGCCAGGAGCGGAAGTTCAGCTCCCCCCGGGACGCCCTCGATGTCGGGATCGCCACGGTCTACCAGGACCTCGCCGTGGTGCCGCTGATGCCGATCTGGCGGAACTTCTTCCTCGGCTCGGAGCTCACGTCCGGCTTCGGCCCGTTCAAGAGCATGGACGTCGAGAAGATGAAGGACATCACGCTCAAGGAACTCGCCGCGATGGGCATCGACCTGCGCGACGTCGAACAGCCCATCGGCCAGCTCTCCGGCGGTGAACGCCAGTGCGTCGCGATCGCCCGGGCCGTGTACTTCGGCGCGAAGGTCCTGATCCTGGACGAGCCCACCGCGGCGCTGGGCGTGAAGCAGTCCGGCGTGGTGCTCCGCTACATCCTGCAGGCCCGCGACCGCGGCCTCGGCGTCATCTTCATCACCCACAACCCGCACCACGCCTTCCCCGTCGGGGACCGGTTCCTGCTGCTCAAACGCGGCAAATCGATCGGTTACTACGACAAGAAGGACATCACCCTCGACGAGCTCACCGCCCAGATGGCCGGCGGCGCAGAACTCGCCGAACTCGCCCACGAACTCGAACAACTCGGCGGCCACAGCGACGTCGTCAAAGAAGTCCAGGGCGAAGTCGCCGACGTGTCCCAGACCACCGGCACGACCTACGGGTAACCGCCGCCCCAACTCCTGAAAGGACAAGCCTTTGGCTTACCTCAACCGCAACGCCTCCGACGCCGTCCTGCCCGTGCGGATCGGGCTCATCGGCTCGGGTTGGATGGGCGCCTTCCACGCCGAGAGCATTGCCCGCCGGGTCCCCGGCGCCGTCCTTGCCGCCATCGCGGATCCGAACCTGGAATCCGCCGGGGCGCTGGCCGGCGCCCTGGGCACCACGAAGGTGACCGCCGACGCCGCTGACCTCCTGGCCGACCCGGCGATTGACGCCGTCGTCATCGCCAGCCCCGCGCGTTTCCATTCCTCCCTGATTGGCCAGGCCGCAGCGGCCGGAAAGCACGTCTTCTGCGAGAAGCCCGCCGGTCAGGGGCTCGAGGAGCTCGACGCCGCCCTTGACGCCGTCGACGCCGCCGGGGTGCACTTCCAGATCGGCTTCAACCGCAGGTACGCCGCAGACTTCCAGGCGGCCAAGAAGGACATCACCGCCGGAATCGTGGGGCAGCCGCAACTGCTGCGTTCGCTGACCCGGGACCCGGGCACGGGGAGCATCGGCCACGCCGCAAGGATCCCGGCATGGACCATCTTCCTCGAAACCCTGATCCACGACTTCGACACCCTGAACTGGTTCAACGAAGGCGCCGAACCCGTGGAGGTCTACGCCGTCGCGGACGCGCTTGTGGAGCCGGGACTGCGGGACCAGGGGTTCCTGGACACCGCCGTCGTGACCATCCGCTACAGCAACGGTGCGATCGCCGTCGCCGAGGCAAACTTCAGCGCACTGTACGGTTACGACATCCGCGGCGAGGTTTTCGGCTCCAAGGGCATGGTCCAGGCCGGCCGCGCTACCGAAACCGCCGCCCGCCGGTTCACCGCCGAGGGGATGTCCGCCGACACCCCACGGCTGAACGTCGAGCTCTTCCGGCAGGCCTACACAGACGAGCTGGCGGACTTCGCCGACGCCGTGCGCGCCCGGCGTGACGGCACCGCTCCGGAGTCGAAGCCCTTCACTCTCACTCCGGGAGCCAGCGACGCCCGGCGCGCACTGGCCGTGGCGCTGGCCTGCATTGAGTCCGTCAAGCGGGGGACCCCGGCAACGGTCAACACAGTGGCCGTCAACGAGAACGTGGTCCTCTGATGCGGCTCGCCGTGTGCGCTGAGATGGTCTTTACGGACCTGCCGTTCACGGAGCGGGTGCGGCGGCTCCACGAGGCCGGCTTCGACGTCGAACTCTGGGACTCGCGGCCCAAGGACATCGGCGCGCTCAAGGCCACCGGGGCGGTGTTCTCCTCCATGACCGGATACAGCTCCGGCAGCCTCGTGGATCCGGACACGGCGGACGAGGTGGTGCGGACCGCCGAGTCCCTGATCCCCACCGCCCTGGAACTTGGCGTCAGCCGGCTGGTGGTCCACCCGGCGGAACTCGTCGACGGCCACGCGGCCCGGCCTGTCTACCGCTCCAGCGGACACATGTGGGCCACCGGCGCCCGGACCCTGGAACGGCTCGGGAAGCTCGGTGAGAAGTACGGGGTGACGTTCTGCCTCGAGAACCTCAACACCATCCGGGACCACCCCGGCATCCCGCTGGCCCGGGCCAAGGACACCCTGGCGCTCGTGCAGGCTGCCGGGCACCCGAACGCCAGGCTCATGCTGGATCTCTATCACGCCCAAATGGGGGAGGGGAACCTGGTCGAGCTCGTCCGGACCGCCCTGCCATACCTCGGCGAAATCCAGGTGGCGGACGTTCCAGGCCGTTGCGAACCCGGAACCGGGGAAATCAACTACGCGGCCGTGGCCAGGGCGCTCGCGGACGCAGGCTACGAAGGAACCGTGGGCATGGAAGCGTGGGCCAGTGGCGACAGCTATGCGGCCCTGGAGGCCTTCCGTGCGGCGTTCACCGTGCCCGCACCAAACATGAGAGTGGAAGTATGAAAGACGTAATCCTTGGACTCGCCGGCGTTGGGCGGATCGGGGTCATGCACGCCAACAACATCGCCGCCCTCAACGAGGTCCTGAACCCACAAGGGATCCGTGTCCGTCTCCGCCTCACTGACGTCGCCGAAGAGCACGCCCGGACGGTGGCAAGCGGTCTCGGTGCCGAATTCCTGCCCTCGGTCCAGGCGCTGCTGGCCTCGGGGCTGGACGGCCTGGTCATCGCCACCGGAACCGGGACCCACCCCGAGCTCATCAAGGCCGGCGTGGACGCCGGGATCCCGGTGTTTTGCGAAAAGCCCGTGGCCCTGAACGTGGCCGACGCCCTGCCGGTGCTCGACTACATCCGGGACCGGAACGGCGTGGTGCAGATCGGGCATCAGCGCCGGTTCGACGCCGGCTACCTGGAAGCCCGCCGCGCTTACCAGGCCGGCGAGCTCGGCTGGATCCATTCCCTGCGTGCCGTCACGTGCGACATGACGCCGCCCCCGGTCGAGTTCCTGGCCAGCTCCGGCGGGCTCTTCCGTGACTGCTCGGTCCACGATTTCGACATCCTGCGCTGGCTCACAGGCCGCGAAATCGTCGAGGTCTACGCCAAGGGCTCCAACAACGGGGATCCGGCCATCGGTGAGGCCGGCGATGTGGACACGGCCCTCGCGGTGGTGACGTTCGACGACGGCACCGTGGGAACGGTTTCGGCGACCCGCTACAACGGGGCGGGCCATGATGTCCGGCTGGAAATCCAGGGCTCCCGCGGCTCGCTGATGGTGGGCCTGGACGACAAGACGGCCATGGCCTCCGCCGAAGCGGGGATCGCTTTCCCCGCGGGGAAGCCGCACCTGACGTTTGCCGAGCGGTTCGAGACGGCGTACCGCTCCGAAATGGAGGCGTTCGTCGACCTGATCCTTGGCCGCCGGGAGAATCCCTGCACTCCGGAAGACGCCGTCGCGGCCTCCCGGGTTGCCGATGCCGCCCAGGAATCGCTGGCCACCGGTGCCCCGGTCAAGGTGACGGTGAGCGTCGGCAGCTGACCACGGCCCGGGGCGTCCGGCTCAGGGCCGGGCACGGCACGCCTCGACGAAGGCCCGGAAGGGCGCGAGCCGTTCCCCGGCCGGGAGCTCCGGGGCCTCGGGGTGCCACTGGACCGAGGCCACCCAGCGCTCCGGATCCTCCAGCGCCTCGACGGTCCCGTCCTCGGCCACGGCCGTCGCCCGCAATCCTCCGGCCACCCGGGCCACAGCCTGATGGTGGCCGGAGGCGATCTTCACGTTCACGGCACCGGAACCGCCGCCGTAGAGCGCGGCCACCCTGGAGCCGGCCCGCACCGCCACCTCATGCCAGGCCCACGGGCCGGCCCCGTGCACCGGCGCGGGCTCGCGGTGCGCCACCGTCCCCGGCGCCATGTCCTGGATGAGCGTCCCGCCGTAAAGTATATTGAGCAGCTGATGCCCGCGGCAGATGCCGAACACAGGCAGCCCGGCGTCGATCGCAAGACGCGCCACGGCGAGATCCAGCGCGTCCTGGGCAGGGCTGACGTCGTAGCAGACGTCGCCGCGCAGCTCGCCGTAGAGGGCGGGGTCGAGGTCGCCGCCGCCGGGAAGGACGACGCCGTCAAGGCAGGCCATCGCCGCGGCGAGGCCGCCGTCGTCGGGCCCCGGAGCGTCGAGCAGCACCGGTTCGCCGCCGCCCTCGCGCAGCAGTTCCACGATGTACTCGAACAATGCGTTGGCTTCCGCCACGCGCGGGTCGGGATCGGAGGAACTGCTGAGGCGGACGGGAACGCCGATGCGCGGCCGGCCGCGAAGGGGGTTGCGGGAAGTCTGCATGCCTCATTCTGCAACACGATCGCGGACTAGGATTACTAGATGAATCCCCGCTATCTCGTGTCCCGCAGCCGGTACATCGCCGCAGCCCCCGAAGCCATCTTCGAGGTGCTCGCCACGCCTGCCCTGCACAGCGTGATCGACGGCTCGGACACGGTGAAGGGCACCCAGCCGCGCGGGCCACGGCGCCTGTACCTCCGCGCCAGGTTCGGCATGCAAATGAACATGCGGGTGAACTACAAGATCCTCAATACCGTCTGCGAATTCGAGGAAGGCCACCGGATTGCATGGCGGCACTTTTACGGCCATGTGTGGCGCTACCTGCTTGAACCATCCACGGGCAAGGACGGCACCGCTGGCACCCTGGTCACCGAGCAATGGGACGCGCGGCAGGTCCGCGGCAAGAGCCTGCTCCGGATGGCCGGCTACCTGCGCCGCCATCCGGCCAACCTGGAGCAGACGCTGGCCAAGCTCGACGCCTACATGGCTGCGCACCCGGACATGGGTAATGTGGATGGCAGCACGAAACGAGACTGAAGGTGGGAACTGGGATGGGCCGCAGGACACTGGTCGACGATCTCGTCGACGGCCTGCTGACCGAAATCCTTGACGGAAAGCTCCTGCCCCACAACCCGATTCCGCCCGAGGCCGACATTGCCAAGGCCTACGGCGTCAGCCGGCTCACCGTGCGGGAGGCCCTCAAAGCCCTCCGGGCGCAAAACATCCTCTATGTGAAGGCCGGCCGGGGAACCTTCGTCAATCCCACGGACAACTGGACCGGCCTGGACGCGATCTTCAAGGCAGCCTCCCATGGCAATGCGGCCGACCAGGTCTCGGTGGGACTGATTGAGATGCGACGGATGGTGGAGACCGGGGCCGCGGCGCTCGCCGCCAAACGCTATACCCCGGAGCAGGCCGAGCGCATGCGCGAGTGCATCGCGGATATGAAGCGCTTCCACGACTCCGGCGACCTGGACCGCTTCGTGGAGGCGGACATTGGTTTCCACGATGCCGTCCTGAAGGCGTCCGGCAACCCCTTTGTCCGGGCCCTGTTCGCCCAGTTGGGCCAGCTGCTGTACGTGACCCGGCGCGAAACGTCGGCCGTCGAGGTGATCCAGCAGCACGCCATCGATTACCACCAGCGGGTCCTGGACAGCATTCTGAGCGGCGACGCCGAGCGCTCGCGGCAGGCGATGGATGAGCACATGGACCAGACCAATGCGGACTACGAACGCTACGTCCGGGGCGCCAAGTCCTGACGTCCGCCGCCGGACTCTTGACGTAATCCGAATCACATCCTAAGATTTTGGCTAGTTCCTGAATCAGATGTCTGACATCTGACTCAACAAGAATCCTGCAGCACGCGCTTCCAGGCGGGCAGGATGACCACCCCAATCCACCGCTTTCCTCACCCGGCACAGCCGCAGGGCAGGAAAACACTTAAGAAGGTCGATGATGACTTCATTAGCCCCCAAGTCCTTCGGACTCGGCGAACTGGGCGACCGCACGCTCCGCAAGGTCCGCCGCCGCGTCATGCCCCTGATTGTCCTGCTCTACTTCGTTGCCTACCTGGACCGCAACAACGTCGGATTCGCCAAACTCACCATGAGCGAGGACATCGGCCTGAACTCCGCTGCCTACGGTCTGGGCGCCGGCATCTTCTTCCTTGGCTACGCCCTCCTGGAGGTTCCCAGCAACGCCGGCATGTACCGGTTCGGAGCCCGGAAATGGCTGGCCCGCATCCTGATCACGTGGGGTATCTTCGCCACCGCCATGTGCCTGGTGAACGGTGAAACCACGTATTACATCGTCCGGTTCCTGCTCGGTGCCGCCGAGGCCGGCTTCTTCCCGGCGATCCTGTTCTACCTGACGCTGTGGTTCCCCGCCGCGCAGCGCGTCACCGTGTTGGGCATCTTCATCCTTGCCCAGCCCGTATCCAACGCGCTCGGCGCCCCGGTATCCGGGCTCCTGCTGCAGATGGACGGCGTCATGGGCCTCCAGGGCTGGCAGTGGCTCTACATCATCGAAGGCATCCCGGCGATCGCCCTCGGCCTGCTGACGCCCATCCTCATGACTGACCGTCCGCGGGACGCCAAATGGCTCGAAGCCGACGAGCGCAACTGGCTCACCGCCACTATGGACGCCGAACTGGCTGCCAAGTCCCAGTCGGGCAAGCACAACTTCATGGCCGGGCTCAAGGACAAGCGCACCCTGGTCTACTCCGCCCTGTACTTCGGCCTGGTGTGCGGGATCTACGGCCTGGGCCTGTGGATGCCCACCATCGTCGCGGCCCTCGGCAAGTTCTCCACGGCAGAGGTCGGCTTCATCGTCTTCATCCCCTATGCCGTGGCCGCAGTATTCGTCTACTTCTGGAGCAAGCGCGCGGACCGGACCGGCAAGCGTGCCTGGCACGCCTCGGTCAGCATGGTGCTTGCGGGCGTCGGACTCGTGGCCGCCGGCTACCTGCTGCCGGTCAACCCGTTCCTCGCGATGGTCGGCCTGACGCTCTCCGCCATGGGGATCTACGGGGCGATCGCCCCCTTCCTCTCGATGCCCTCCGCGGCGCTGACCGGTGCGGCTGCCGCTTCCGGGCTGGCCCTGGTGAACTCCCTCGGAAACCTCGGCGGCTTCATCTCCCCGTACGCGGTCGGCCTCCTCAAGGACGCCACCGGAAGCAACCAGAGCGGGCTCCTGTTCCTGTCCCTGTGCCTGTGCATCACGGCCGTGGCCACCTACCTGTACGCCCGCCGGCGCCCCGAAGGCGACGCCGGCCTTGACCCCGCGGTCGCAGCGGCTGCCGCCGTCGACCCGGCCAAAGTATCCTGATCCGAACCCCCGAAGGAATCTTCGTCATGACATCAATTACCCCGTTCCCCACTGAACGCACCGTGGTCCTGACCGGAGCCGCGTCAGCCCGCGGCATCGGCCGTGCCGCGGCCGACCGCCTGGCCAGCGAGGGCTGGTCCATCGCAATCCTGGACATCAATGCCGAGGACGCCAGCGCCGCTGCCGCCGAAATCGGTTCCAACCGTGCGGTCAAGGCCATCGGCGTCGGTGCGGACGTCTCCGACGCCGCGTCGGTTGACCGTGCCATCACCGAGATCGAGGGCTCGCTGCCCCCGATCGTCGCGCTGGCCAACCTGGCCGGCATCAGTTCCCCGACGCCGTTCATGGACACCACTGTCGAGGAATGGGACAAGGTCTTCGCCATCAACATGCGCGGATCCTTCATCGTTTCCCAGCGCGTGCTCAAGGGCATGATCGAGCGCAAGCTGGGCCGGATCGTGAGCATCTCCTCGATTTCGGCACAGCGGGGCGGCGGCACCTACTCAAAGGTCGCCTACAGCGCCTCCAAGGCCGGGATCATCGGATTCACCCGCGCCCTGGCCCGCGAGGTGGGCGAGTTTGGGGTCACGGTCAACGCCATCGCCCCCGGCCCCATCGACACCGACATCATGGGCGGCACCCTGAGCGAGGAACGCAAGGCACAGATGTCGGAGGGCATCATGATGGGGCGGGTCGGCAGCCGCGAGGAAGTGGCGGCCCTGATCGCCTTCCTGCTCGGCCCGGACGCCGGTTACATCACCGCGGCCACCTATGACATCAACGGCGGCCTCCAGGTCTCCTAACCTGCACGCACCCCCGTTGCGCTATCACTTTTGGGCCTCAAGATCCCGGAATGGCCACCAGGAGTGATGGCGCCACGGGGAGCTTGGCCACGGTCTAGGCTGGCTCCATGAGCGCCGCCCGCAGCCTTCACCCCAGCCCCCGCACGTTGGAGGTCGAGAGCCTTGCCGGTTTCGACCGGCTGGTCGCGGCGGGGGCGCGCAGCATGCACGGCTGGCACGTCCAGTCGCTGGACCTGCGGGGCCGCCGGGCCCAGCTGGAGGCGTTTGAGGCCCAGGGCGCGGTCTTCCTGGGCTGCAGGTTCGACGACGGTGTGGAGGATTTGCTGCGCGGCCGGGGCGCCCTCATCTTTCCCCGGCTCACGGCCGTGCCGTTCAACCCCTACCGCGGGCAGCTGTACACGCCGCAGGAACTCTATTCCGGGATCGCCACCACACCCTACGAGGACACGCTCGACGCGCGGGTGTACCAATGGAGCATCCGGCCGGGCCAGCGCCGCCGGCTGGATGCGACACTGGCCGCCGCCCTGCATGACCACTCGATCGGCGTGGCACTCGACGAACTGGCCGGCACCTATCTCCGCACCGGCCGCACGATGGTGGGGGTCATGGGCGGGCACATCGCCCGCCGCGGCACCGCCGTCTTTGAGGGCGCCGCGCTGCTGGGCCGGCTGCTGGCCCGCAGCGGCCGGGTGGTGGCCACGGGCGGCGGCCCCGGGGCCATGGAGGCCGCGAATCTTGGCGCCTTCCTCAGCGAGGCCCCCGAACCGGACTTCCGGCGGGCTCTGGCCGACCTCTCGGCGGTGCCGTCCTTCCGCCCGTCGGTGGCCGCCTGGGCGCGGACGGCCGCGGCGGTCGCCCAACGCCACCCGGAGGGTGTGCCGTCGCTGGGGATTCCCACATGGTTTTACGGTCATGAACCACCGAACTTCTTCGCCACGCATGTGGCCAAATACTTCGCGAATGCCATCCGGGAAGCCATCCTGCTTGAACTGTGCAACGGCGGGATCGTCTTTTTGCCGGGTTCGGGCGGCACGGTCCAGGAGATCTTTCAGGACGCCTGCGAGAACTACTACGCCGCCCCGGAAACCGTCACTCCCATGGTCCTGGTGGGGCACGAGCACTGGCTGCGGCGATTCCCGGCCTGGCCCCTCTTGCAGAGCCTGGCGTCCGGGCGCCGGATGGAGGGAAGGATCTTCCTGGTCGATACGGTCGAAGAAGCCCTTGAAGCGCTGGAGCGCTAGGGGGTCAGAGATCCTTGCGGCACTGGGCGTGGCCGAGCTCGTAGAGTCCGTTCAGGTCGCCGGCGGCAAGCCCGTCCGGGGCTCCGATCTCGGGGTACATCAGCTGGGCCGGGTCATCGACATGCTCCAGGCCCATCACATGGCCGAGCTCGTGCAGGATCACGGCCGTGGCATAGGCCGCTCCCTCGGAGCGGTCCAGGTCTTCCGCGATTTGCGGGGCATCCAGCTCCAGGCTGCCGGTGACGAAGCTTTTGGGGCCGTCGCCGAAACTGAAGTGTGTGCTTCCGCCCGTGCCGATCACCGGGCCTTTGAGCTGCGGTGCCTGCTCCGGGGTGGTCCAGGCGATCAGCAGCGGCGCCCACCGGTCCCCGTAGAGATCCCTTTGGTAGGGCGCACGTGTGGGCGAGGGGGCCTCGGACGTGGGGCCGTCATTGATGAAGGCGATCCCGGTGGCCTCGGAGATCGTCCGGATCGAGTCGTCCACGAGCCGCTCGGCACCCGGCGGGGCCAGGGCGGCATTGATGACGTAGTGCAGCGGGCGGCACGGCGAGTAACCCACCGGAGTGCCGTCGTCATTCGTTGCGAGGAACTTGTACGAGGTGCTGGCGGCCTCCGGTTTCCGGGCCGCGCCGAGGGGGTGGTCCTGCTCCTCGAGCCCGGGCGGGGGAGTGTCCGTCCGGTCTTCGCCGGCCGGCACGGCAGGCTGGCCGGATTTCTGGCCGGCCTGCGGCTGTGCCTGCAGGTCACTGCCTGCCTTGTTTTCTGCACTGTGCCCTGCGTTGTTCCCCGTTCCTCGGGAGACCTCGAAGAGGCCCGTGAACCTCGGATCGCCGTAGACGAGTCCGGCGGTGAGGAAGGCGCCGGCGGCGATCACCGCGGCGGCGGCGAGGTTCCTGATGATCCGCAGCGCGGTGGCGCGCCGGCTGTGCCGAGGGCCGCGGTCCCGAAATTCAGGGCCGTCCACTAGCCAACCACGGCGCCGAAGGCCATGCCCAGCAGGTACGTCACGCCCGCGGCACCCATGCCGATGGCCAGCTGGCGCAGGCCACGGGTGGCGGGCGAGGTACCGGAGAGCAGGCCCACCACGCCGCCGGTAAGCAGCAGCGCCAAGCCGACGAGGGACGCGGAAACCACCAGTGCGGCGAGTCCTGTCATGCCCAGCAGGAAGGGAATGATGGGCACGATCGCGCCAGAGGCGAAGAAGCAGAAGCTCGACGCCGCCGCGCCCCAGGCGGTGCCGACCGCCTCGTGCTGGTCCTCGCTTTCGGGCAGTTCCGGACGCAGGGACAGGCTGGGATCGCAGTCGCAGTCCAGCAGGCCCATCCGCTCCGCGACGCGGTGCTCGGCGGCCTCCCGGGACATGCCGCGGGCCAGGTAGACGAGCAGGAGTTCGTTGTGCTCGATATCGAGCAGCGGCGCCGCCGCCAAGGTGATCTGGGTGGGTCGGGTCGCGGCGAGGAGCTCCCGCTGCGACCGCACGGAAATGAACTCGCCGGCCCCCATGGACAGTGCGCCGGCCAGCAGCCCGGCGACGCCGCTGAGGAGTACCACCTGGCTGCCCACGCCCGAGGCCGCCATGCCCATGACGAGGGACAGGTTGCTGACCAGCCCGTCGTTGGCGCCGAAGACGGCGGCGCGGAACGTTCCGGCCAGCCGGTTGCGGCCCCGGGTGGCCAGCCCGCGGACCACTTCTTCGTGGATCTGCTCGTCGGCGACCATGGCCGGGGTGGCGAAGGATTCGGTGGCGTACGGGGAGCGGCTCTCCGCCCGCTGGGCCAGGGCCAGGACGAAGACCGAGCCGAAGTGCCGGGCCAGGAAGCCCAGGAACCGGCTCCGGAGTGAGGCATGCCGGTCCTTGCCGGCGTGATCGCCCAGCAACTGGAGCCAGTGCGCTTCATGGCGTCCCTCGGCCTCGGCCAGCGCCAGCAGGATGGCGCGCTCCTCCCCGGCGCGGTTCTGCGCCAGGTCCCGGTAGACGGCCGCCTCGGCACGTTCATCGGCGAGATACTGTCGCCAGCGCTTGATGTCCGCTGCGCTGGGCGCTGCGCTCGCGTCTGTTGCGGGCGAGGGGCTCGGTGCGCTGACCGGAGCGGCAGTGGAGGGAGCCGCCCCGGGGGCAGCAGAAGCGTGCGGCGAGGCAGGGCGCGGGTCCGTATCGCGGACCGAAGAGGGCTGTGTCGGGTGGTGCTGCGAAGAATCGTTGCGGTCCGATTCGGTGTGCTGAGACACGAAAAACTCCTGGGTTTGGTCGGGCATGGTCCGGCCCCATTGCGACTCCAGACTACCCCGTATTTCCGCGCTTTTCCGGCTGGCAATCCTCAGTGGAAAGTTTAGGGAGGCCGTAACTGCCCGGCTCCGGCGGGCCCGCCCGCAGCCGCTTTCCGGCGGCAATTGTGAGCCCTTGACCGCCCGGGTCCGCGGTGTTCGAATGAAACCCAGGGCGGGCTCCCCGGGGCCTTGCCGCCACCGAAGCCGCATGGAGGTTGCATCATGGAGAGCACCGCATCACATCCCATCCAGCCGGCCCGGGAGTCACTCGAGTCCGATCCCGCCTACGACTACGCCGAGGACGCGCCCGTCAGTGATGCCGCGGAGACCGAGGACGAGGAGCTTCTCGAAGAGGCCGACCGGCTCGTTCCCCTGGACGCGGAAGACTTCCTGGGCGACGAGAAGCCGGTGGTGCCCGTGGAAGGTGAGGAATTCCTTGCGCCGGAGGAAAATGAGTGATCCTCCCGCGGCCCGTTAAGGTGCCTAAAGGCCGACGGCGGCGCCCCCCACGCCGGCGCCAGTTCTGCATGACCGCAGGATCCGTCGGCTTGGTCAGCAGCGAGACCGCGATATAGACGACTGCGGAAGCCGCCAGGCCGTAGTAGATGGGCTCGTTGGCGTAGATGCCGTCCAGCGGAACCTCGGCGTTGATTTCCAGGATAATCATGGTGCCGAGCGTGATGACCGAGCCCACCGCCATGGACGCCGCGGCGGCGACGCCGGTGCCGCGCTTCCAGACCAGGCCGCCAAGGATGGCCACGAGCAGGCCGCCAACCAGGATGTCGTACGCAATGGTCAGGGCCGCGACAACGTCCTTGGTGACGATGGCGATCACGATTGCCACGATGCCCAGGCCCAGGACCCACATGCGGTTGGCCTTGACGTCGTGTTCCGGGTTGTCGGTGTCATCGGTGTTGACCGTCTTGCCGAACCAGCCGGCAACGAACGGCAGCACATCGGCGCGGGCCACGGTGGCGGCCGCGATCAGGGCGCCGGAGGCGGTGGACATCATGGCGGCGACGGCGGCGGCCAGCACGAGGCCGCCGATGCCGATGGGCAGCAGGTGGGTGGCGACCTCGGCGTAGACGACATCCTTGCCCAGGGCCTTGACGTCGATCTGCGGCAGGGCCACCCGGGCGCCGAGGCCGATCAGGGCGCCGGCAGCGCCGTAGAGAATGCAGTAGATGCCGGCCGTGGCGCCGCCCCAGCGGGCAACTTCAGGTGTCTTGGCGGTGAACACACGCTGCCAGATGTCCTGGCCGATCAGCAGGCCGAGGGTGTAGACCACAAAGTACGTGATGATCGTCTGGGCGCCGATGCCGTCGATCTGGAAGAAGGTGGCGTCCACCCGGCTGCGGATCCCGTCGAGGCCGCCGGCGGCGTTGAGCGTGAACGGCAGCATCAGGAAGAAGATGCCGACCGTCTTGATGACGAACTGGACCTGGTCGGCCAGCGTGATGGACCACATGCCGCCGATGGTCGAGTACACCAGCACGATGGCCCCGCCGACGGCGATCGCGAGGGCGCGGTCCCAGCCGAAGAGCACCACGAAGATGGTGGCGTAGGCGCCCGTGGAGGTGGCGCAGAGCATCAGCGTGTAGGCAAGCATGACGATGCCCGAGGTCTGCGTGGCGTTGCTGCCGTAGCGCAGGGTCAGCATCTGGGAGACGGTATAGATCTTCAGCTTCTGGATGGTGCTGGCGAAGAGCAGGCTCAGCAGCAGGACGCCGGCGCCGATTGCGACGACGAGCCACATGCCGGAGATGCCGAACTTGTAGCCCAGGCCCACGCCGCCGACGGTCGAGGCACCGCCCAGGACGACGGCGGCCATGGTTCCGGTGTAGAGGAACGGGCCGAGGCGGCGGCCGGCGACGAGGAAGTCGCTATTGTTCTTAGTGCGGGACTTGCCCCACCATCCGAACGCCAGCATGGCGGCCAGGTACACCACCACGATTGCGATGTTGACGAAAGTTGCGTCCATATAAAGGCTCCTTGGAGCTGGTTGACAGCGGATGCGGGCCTGCCGGGCCTCAACAGTATGTTCGGCAAGGCCGCTGCTGCGGGAAGTGGTTAGAGGAGGATTTCCGTCGGAACCCCCCGTATTGCCTAATAGGCAACACATGTTGCCAAAGAGTATGTTGTGACGCCGGTAACAGTCAAGACGCAGGGCGTGGTGCCGCCGCCTCCGCGTCACGAAGGCCCGCTCCCGCTAGGATTGCTCCAATGATGGGGCCAAGCGGCCGGCCGTGAAAGGTTCCTAAATGAAGGCTCTACCAGTTGAACCGAGCAACGTTCCCGTTGCCATCGGTTCGCGGATCCGCGCGGCCAGACAGTCCCAGCGGCTCACGATTGAACAGGTCGCAGACGCCACCGGGCTCACCAAGGGATTCCTGAGCCGGGTCGAGCGGGATCTCACCTCGCCCTCGGTTGCCTCCCTGGTGACGCTGTGCCAGGTTCTGTCCATCTCCATTGGCGACCTCTTCGCCGCACCCGAAACGCACCTCACGAAGCAGAATGAGGGCCCCCGAATCTCCCTCGGCGGCGAGGGGATCGTCGAGCGGCTGCTGACCGCGCGCTCCGAGCGCCGCGTCCAGATCATCCAGGCCGTGATCGAGCCGCGCGGGCGCGGCGAGTCCGAGCTCTATGCCGTGGACTGCGACGTCGACGTCCTGCATGTGGTCAAGGGCAGCATCCGCCTGATCCTCACCAATGAGGAATTCGAGCTCAGCGCCGGGGACACCGTGACGTTTCCCGGCCGGGAACCGCACACGTGGGTGAATCCCACGGACGACGCCGTCGAGGTGCTGTGGGTGCTCGTGCCCGCCGCCAGCCGCTGAGGGCATGAACGCATCCGCAACCACCGCAAAAGTATCCGCACGGCGCACGCCGGAGATACACAGGACGAGCCGAAGCCGCTCGCGTCATCAACTGGGGGATCCATGAACCGCAACCACGTCTTTCCGTCCCTGGCCGTGGCCGCCGCGCTCGCGGCCGCCCTTGGCCTAAGCTCGTGCGCCGCCCCGGGCCAGCGGGCCGGCGAAGCGGCAAGCGGTCCCGCCGGTGAAACCGCGGCCCCGGCGCAGCAGGAATCCGGCGCGGCCGCCACGACCGCCTCCTCCGCCGCTTCGGCCCTGCCCTCGGCTGCCCCGAGCGCCTCCGCTACGCCCGTCCCGGCCGCACCCACGGCCACGGCCAGCGCGGTGGCCGGCGTGAAAACCTTCACCTTCCCGGACGGGCACCTCTCCTTCTCCTATCCGAGCAGCTGGTCCGTCCGGTTGGTGGGCTCGCCCGAGAACGCGGCCAAGCTGCGGGGCCTGCAGGCGGTCATCGCCGACGCCACCGGCAACGAACTGGCTTCCATCACCAGCAGCACCAGCGCCAGCAACGCCTCCGGCCCGGTGGCCCGCACCGTGCTGGACACCGCCCCGGTGCCGGGGCTGAAAGATGTGGACGGCGAACAGCTGGCCTTCGGCTTCGCGTTCGATTCCCTTGCCGACCAGTCCGATTTCCACATGAGCGTGCGCAAGCAACGCGACTTCGCGTCCGCGGTCTCTGACTCCGGCTCCGCCTACGTCAGCTTCGCCAACGGCGGGGCGGAAGCCAAGGTGCTCTTCGGCAGCCCGGCGTTTGCCTCTGTCGACGCCGCCAAAGCCTGGATGACCACGGAGCAGTACAGCCAGCTCAAGCGCCTGCTGCTCACCCTCAAGTACAGCTGACCTCCCTTTTCTTGGTGAGATCGGCCGTGGTGAGATGTACGTCACATCCCGGCAATCTGCCGGAAACGGCAATTTAATGCCCGGAGCCGGCACGTAACGTGCCCGCAAGAATGGGAAAGCCTTCCCGAAACACTCCGTGAGTAGCGTCAACGGCGGGGGGACGCTCGTCAGTCCCAAACGTCACATGGTCTCGCCGCATCGGCGCCCTCGGAGCGCCGGCACTCGAGGAAGGCTCCCGCTATGAAGTTCTCTGTGCTTGCAGTAGGAATGGCAACGGATCCGCAGGTCCTTGACCCCGGATCGACCGCGTGGATGCTCACGGCATCCGCTCTGGTCCTCCTGATGACCCCCGGTCTTGCGTTCTTCTACGGCGGGCTCGTCAGAATGAAGTCCGTCCTCAACATCATGATGATGAGCTTCGGCGCCATGGGCGTTGTGGGCGTCGTCTGGGCCCTGTGGGGCTATGGCCTGGCATTCGGCCCGGATGCGCTGGGAGGATTCGTCGGGGATCCCTTCACCAACTTCGGCCTGAGCGGGCTGACCACCAGCATCGGCTCCAAGGCGGCAGGCCTGCCGGACATGATCTTCGTCGGCTTCCAGGCCACGTTCGCCATCATCACCGTCGCACTGATCAGCGGCGCGGTGGCCGAGCGCGTCCGGTTCGGCCCCTGGCTCCTCTTTGCGGCCCTTTGGGTCACGCTCGTTTACGCGCCGATCGCGCACTGGGTCTGGGGCGGCGGCATCTTCGGACCTACCGGCATCATCGGCAGCAAGATCTCGGCCCTCGACTTCGCCGGCGGCACGGTGGTCCACATGAACGCAGGCATTGCCGGACTCATGCTTGCCGTGGTTCTGGGCAAGCGGCTCGGCTTCATGAAAGACCCCAACATCCGTCCGCACAACCTGCCGTTCGTGATGCTCGGCGCAGGGCTGCTCTGGTTCGGCTGGTTCGGCTTCAACGCCGGTTCGGAACTCGCCGCCGACGCCACGGCCGCCCTGGCCTGGACCAACACGCTGCTCGCCACCAGCGCCGCCCTGCTGGGCTGGCTGCTCGTGGAGCGGCTTCGCGACGGGCATGCCACCTCGCTCGGCGCCGCCTCGGGAGCCGTCGCGGGACTCGTGGCGGTCACCCCGGCCTGCGGATTCATCGACCCCATCGGCGCCATCCTGATCGGCGTGATCGCCGGTGCCGTCTGCGCGCTCGCCGTCGGGCTGAAGTTCAAGATCGGGCTCGACGACTCCCTGGACGTCGTGGCCGTGCACTTCGTCGGCGGCCTGTGGGGGACCCTGGCCCTCGGATTCTTCGCGCTTCCGTCCACCAAGACGGCCGGCGGCCTGTTCTACGGCGGCGGCCTGGCGCAGTTCTGGCCACAGATTCTCACCGCCCTGATCGTCACGGCATGGAGCGCCGCCATGACCACACTGATTGGCTTCGCGATCCACAAGAGCATCGGCATGCGCGTTTCCGAGGCCGACGAGCTCTCCGGCATTGACGTGACGGAGCACGCCGAAACGGCGTATGAACTCCTCATGGTCGGCGGCAGCTTCCACCCCGGTGACCCGCATGCCCGGACTGACGCGGCCGAGGCCCACACGGCGGCCCATGCCGGGACCCCGGCCGGGACCCAGGCCGAAGTCCCAGCCGGGACCAAAGCCGAGGCCGAGGGTGAGGCCGTCCGCGGCAGGGTATCGTCATGAAGCTCGTCACGGCGATTGTGCGGCCGGAGCGGGTCGCGACCGTTAGCGCGGCCCTGGAGCGGGCCGGGGTCAACGGCCTGACCGTGAGCCAGGCCAGCGGCTACGGCCGGCAGCGGGGCCATACCGAGGTGTACCGGGGCGCCGAATACAGCTCGGACCTGCTGCCCAAGGTGCGGCTCGAAGTCCTGGTCGACGAGGGCGCCCTCGGCGCCGTCATGGCTGCCATTGAAGAGGGCGGGCGCACGGGCCGCTACGGCGATGGCAAGATCTGGATTGTCGAGGTGCGCGACGCCGTCCGCGTCCGCACGGGGGAGCGGGGCGCGTCGGCCATCGCCTGAAGTGGTTGGTAAACAAATGATGCGCAATACGAAACTTCGAGTGTATGATGGCTGTCACAACCGTCGGTCAATCCTCGAAGGAGAGGCTTCTTTTGGAAGAGCTGCGCATCGAGGCCAATGGCAACCTTGGCCCCATCGATTCATCCCGCGTCCCACGCTACGCCGGGGCTGCCACATATGCCCGCCTGCCGCGCCTGGACCAGGTGGCCAAGGCAGACGTCACGGTGGTCGGCGTGCCGTTCGACACCGGCGTCTCCTACCGCCCCGGCGCCCGCTTCGGGGCCAACCACATCCGTGAGGCCAGCCGTCTGCTGCGGCCGTACAACCCGGCCTGGGACGTCAGCCCCTTCGAGAACGTCCAGGTTGCCGACGCCGGCGACATGGCGGTCAACCCCTTCAACATCAACGACGCCATCGAAACGATCCAGCAGAACGCCCTGGACCTGACGGCGTCCGGCAGCAAGCTCGTCACCCTCGGCGGCGACCACACCATCGCCCTGCCGCTGTTGCGCGCCGCCGCCGAGCGCGCCGGCGGGCCCATTGCCATGCTGCACTTCGACGCGCACCTGGACACCTGGGATACCTACTTCGGCGCCGAGTACACCCACGGCACACCCTTCCGCCGCGCCGTCGAGGAAGGCATCCTGGACACCGAGGCCATCAGCCACATCGGCACCCGCGGTCCGCTCTACGGCAAGAAGGACCTCGACGACGACCACCGCTTCGGCTTCGGCATCGTCACCTCCGCCGACGTCTACTACCAGGGCGTCCTGGAGACGGTCGCAAAGGTCCGGGACCGGATCGGCAACCGCCCGCTCTATATCTCCGTGGACATCGACGTCCTTGACCCCGCCCACGCCCCGGGCACCGGCACGCCGGAAGCAGGCGGCATCACGAGCCGCGAGCTGCTGGAAATCATCCGCGGGTTCCGCGGCATGAACCTCGTCGGTGCCGACGTCGTCGAGGTCGCCCCGGCGTACGACCACGCCGAGATCACCGGTGTGGCGGCAAGCCACGTCGCCTACGAACTCGTGACACTGATGGCGGACCGCGCCGTCGAAGGGGACCGCTTCGGCAGCCCGAACGGCTACGCTGCCCAGGCCCTCGGCCAGGAATCCCACCGCCCCGCTGGCTTCGGCTCCCCTGTGGCATCGCCGGTGGCTTCGCGATGACCGGCGTGCGCAACGGCGGGGACCTCGTCGTCGAGACCCTTGAGGCGCTCGGCGCCAAGACGGTCTTCGGCATCCCGGGCCAGCACGCCCTGGGCCTGTTCGACGCGATGGGCCGCGGGAACCTGCACTTCGTCTCCTCCCGGGTTGAAAACAACTCGGCCTTCGCCGCCGACGGCTACTCCCGCGCCACCGGCGAAGTCGGCGTGCTGTTCCTGTCCACCGGTCCGGGCGCGCTGACGTCCCTGGCCGGGCTGCAGGAGGCTTACGCCACCGGAGTTCCCATGGTGGTCGTGGCCAGCCAGATCCCGCTCGAGGGCCTTGGTGCCCGGCGCAAGGGCATGCTGCACCAGCTCGATGACCAGAAGGCCTCGGCCGCGAACGTCACCAAGTCCCAGCGGCTGATCCAGCACGCCTCCGGCATCCCCTCGGCCATCCAGGATGCCTGGACCGAGGCGATCTCCTCGCCGCAGGGCCCCGTGTGGCTCGAAATCCCGCAGAACGTCCTGCTGGACCCCATCATGGTGCCTCCCGTGGAGGACGCCCTCGCCGAAGCGGCCGACAACCCGCCCCGCGTGGAGCTGGTCCGCGAAGCCGTGAAATGGCTCTCGACGGCGGAACGTCCCGCCATCATCGCCGGCGGCGGCACCCGCCGCGGCCATGCCGAAAAGTCGCTGCTCTCGATTGCGGAGAAGCTGCGGGCGCCGGTCATCTGCACCCCGGGCGGCAACGGCGCGTTCCCGTGGAGCCATGAGCTCTCCCTGCAGTCCTGGATCGAAGACCAGTACATGACGGAGGTGCTCGAGGATGCCGACGTGCTGATCGTCATCGGCTCCTCCCTGGGCGAGGTCACCTCCAACTACTTCACCTTTGAACCTCGCGGCCGGATCATCCAGATCGACGCCGAGCCCCGCGTCCTGGAGTCCAACCGCCCGGGACTGGGCATCCGGGCGGACGCCGGCCAGGCCCTGGCCGCCCTCGACGCAGCCCTGACTGAACCGCACGGCGAACGCGCCGACTGGCACGGCACGGCTCCCGAGGTGCTCGTCAAGGACACCCTGGCCAAGGTCAAGGCCCGGCTCGAGTCCCAGGACCTCGGCAAGGAACTGAAGTTCATGGCCGACATCCGCGAGGCCGTTCCCGCGGCCATGCAGACGTTCTGGGACATGACCATCTCGGCATACTGGGGCTGGAGCTGCTGGGATGCCCGCGACGGCCAGTTCCACTCCGCGCAGGGCGCCGGCGGGCTGGGCTTCGGCTTCCCCGCGGCGATCGGCGGCGCCGTCGGGCTTGAAACCACCGGCACTTCCGCCGGCGCATCTGCCGGCGCATCTGCCGGACACGCCAGAGTGCTGGCCGTCTCCGGCGACGGCTCGGCGATGTACTCCATCTCCGAGCTCGCCACCGCCAAGCAGCACAACGTCCCGGTCACCTGGCTCATTGTGGACGACGGCGGCTACGGCATCCTGCGCGAATACATGGTCGGCGCCTTCGGCAAGGCCACGGCCACGGAGCTCGCCCGCCCCGACTTCGTCAAGCTGGCAGAGTCCTTCGGCGTCCCGGCTGTCCGGGTTTCTCCGGAGGACGTCGGGGACGCCCTGAAGGCGGGCTTCGCCGCGGACGGCCCCAACGTCGTCGTCGTCGAAACGCTGCTCCAGATGTTCGGCCCCACCCACATGGCCACGTAGCCGGACCAACACCACAGCAGCGCCGCTGCACAGTGCGGACCGGCCGGGTCTGCCCCTCACCGCGAGGGGCAGGCCGCAAACAAAAGAGGGGTGTCCATCATGTCAGTTGAATCCAACGCTGCAGCCAGACTCGTCTACCAGATCTTCGATCTCCAGCGCGCGGTCCGTTGCGTTGCCGCCGCCAGTCTGCGCGGGCAGGACACCGGAGTGGCGCTTCAGGGCGTTCTGCGCTTTGTGGGGGAGGGCGAATCCCGGGCCACGCATCTTGCGGAGCGGCTCGGCGTCAGCGCCCCGGTCCTCAGCCGGCACATCGCCGACCTCGAAGAGCACGGCTATGTGGTCCGCCGGCCCGACCCGGAAGACGGCCGCGCGCAACTGATCGCGCTGTCCGCCGCCGGCACGGAGAAACTGCGTGCCATCGAGGACCAGCGGACGGCCACCATCCAGGACCTGCTGCAGGACTGGAGCCAGGATGACGTCGAACTGACGGCGCGCACCCTCGAAAAACTTGCTGAGTCCCTCAGGACCTCAGCCCGGGCAACGACGGCCGGATCCACGAATACGACCGAAATTGTTGAGGAGTAGATATATGGCTAGCCACGCCGCCGCCACAGGGCCGTCCCCGGCCCCGTCGGACGTTGCGCAGGGGGCATCCCGCGCATCCCAGACCGCCGCAGAACCTGTGGCGATGACCCACCGCCAGATCATGGAGGCCCTCACCGGCCTGCTGGCGGCGTTCTTCACCGCCATCCTGAGCAGCACGATCGTCGCCAACGCGCTGCCCACCATCATGTCCGAACTCAAGGGCACCCAGACGGACTTCGCCTGGGTGATCACCGCCGCGCTCCTGGCCAACGCGGCAACCACCCCGATCTGGGGCAAGCTCGCGGACCTCTTCAACAAGAAGGTCCTCGTCCAGCTGAGCATCGTGATCTTCGTGGCGGGCTCCGTTATGGCCGGCCTGTCCGAGACCATCCCGCTGCTGCTGACCGCCCGTGTCATCCAGGGCATCGCCATGGGCGGCCTCACCGCCCTGGCCCAGGCCATCATCGGCTCCATGATCCCGCCGCGCGACCGCGGAAAGTACTCCGGCTACATGGGCGGCGTCATGGCCGTGGGCACGGCAGGCGGCCCGCTGCTCGGCGGCTTCATTGTCGACAGCCCGCTGGGGTGGCGCTGGACCTTCTTCGTCTGCGTCCCGCTCGCGGTGGTCGCACTCATCCTGCTGCAGGTCACCCTCAAGATCCAGCACGTCAAGCGCCCCGCCAAGATCGACTGGCTCGGCTCCATCCTGTTGACGTCCGGCGTCAGCCTGCTGCTCATCTGGGTCTCCTTCGCCGGCAATCCCGACTACTACGACTGGTGGTCGTGGCAGACGGTCGCCATGGTGGGCGGCGGCATCGTGCTCCTTGGCCTGCTCGTGCTGGTGGAATCCAAGGTCGCCCAGCCGATCATCCCGCTCAAGATCATCTCTGAGCGGACCACCGCCCTCGCAATCCTCGCCTCGGTGGCCGTCGGAGTGGGCATGTTCGGCTCCTCGACCTTCCTTGGCCAGTACTTCCAGGTGGCACGCGGCGCCACCCCCACCGAGGCCGGCCTGCTCACGCTGCCCATGATCGCCGGCAACCTCATCGGGTCGGTCGCCTCCGGCATGCTGATCAGCCGCACCGGCAAGTGGAAGCGGTACCTCGTGGCCGGCGCCATCTTGCTGATCGGCGGCCTGGGCCTGGCCGGCAGCATGGACCACACCACTGACCTGTGGCTGACCGGTATCTACACCGCCATCCTCGGCGTCGGCCTGGGCCTGCTGATGCAGAACCTCGTCCTCGCCGTCCAGAACACGGTCCAGGCCAAGGACATCGGCACGGCCAGCGCCTCTGTGGCCTTCTTCCGGTCCGTCGGCGGTGCGATCGGCGTCTCGGTCCTCGGCGCCGTGCTGGGCAACCGGGTCAAGGAGCTCGTCGTGGAGGGGCTGGCTTCGGCCGGCATCCAGGTTCCCGCCGGATCCGCGGGGGCCAGCATGGACCTCAAGGACATGCCGGCACCGATCCGCGACATCATGCGGGCCGCCTACGGCGACGCGATCGCCGAGGTCTTCCTGATCTCCGCAGTTGTCGGCCTCGTGGCGCTGGTGGCCATCCTGTTCATCAAGGAACGCCCGCTGCGCCGCACGGTCGACGTTCGGCCGGAACCCGCCGAAATCGCAGGGGACGCCGCGGATGCCGGGATGGCCGCGATGGCCGGTGCTACGGCCCCGGCTCTGGGAAACACGGGTTACACCAGGACCACAGGGAACGACGCCGTCGGGGCAGCGCCGTCTGCCGGAACCGGCATCGTTGACCTGGACCGGGAATTCATCGAGGTGCTCAGCCGGGACCGCGCCGAATCCCGCTTCCCCGATGCCGCCCGCCAGCGGACCCGGACCTTGGTGGCCGAGGACCGGCCCGAGGCCGCCGACGTCGTACCTGTGATGCTCCAGACCCAGCAGCTCCTCGCGGAGCAGCAACTGCTGCTGGCGGACGCCCTGCGCGCCGTGCACGAGCAGGCCGCCGAGCAGCGTGCGATCGCCACGGAACAGGCCCGGGTTGCCGGGGAGCTCACGGCCCTGCGCCGGCAGCTCGCCAAGCAGCGCAAGATGCAGCGCGCGGCTGCCGACTACATCGCCACCCACGGCCGGCACCGGACCGGGTAGCGCCGGCTCACAGTACCGGACCGCTGAGGCTCCGCGGCCGCCCGAGGGGGCGGCTGCGGGGCCTTCGTGCAGCAAGGCGGTTGCGGGGGGAGACCACAGGAGCCGCCTAAGTACGCCGTTTGGATGATATTCAGCTCCCGATGTTCCTCCCGGACGAGGGATTTCGTAGAGTTGGGTGGCTAAGGCTGTCGGTCCCATGGGCTAGTCTCCAATCAGCCTTCCAATAAACTTCACTATTTAGCTCTCCCCATACTTTGTTCTCCCCATAATTTGCTCTCCCCAAATTTGGTCTCCCTATAATTCAGTCTTCGTAAGGACTCGTGGGCATGCTCGTTACCCTCATGCGGCGCTATTCCAAGCCGTATCTGCCATACATCGCGGCTGTGGTCATCTTCCAGCTGGCCTCGACCATCGCGGCTCTGTACCTCCCCAGCCTCAATGCCCAGATCATCGACGAGGGCGTCTCCCGCGGCGACACGGACTACATCTGGCGCACCGGCGGCGTCATGCTCGGCGTCGCGCTGATCCAGGTGGCCACCGCGATCGCCGGCGTCTACTTCGGCTCGAAGGCGGCGATGGCGTTCGGCCGGGACCTGCGCCGCGGCGTGTTCCGCAAGGTGAGCAGCTTCTCGGCGCGGGACGTCAACCTCTTCGGCGCCCCCACCCTGATCACCCGGGGCACCAACGATGTGCAGCAGGTCCAGATGCTCATGCTCATGGCACTGAACTTCATGGTGGCCACACCCATCATGTGCATCGGCGGGATCTTCATGGCCCTGCGCGAGGACCTCAACCTGTCCTGGCTCGTCTGGGTGTCCGTGCCCCTGCTCGTGGTCGTGGTGGGCTACCTCGTGGTCCGCCTGATGCCGCTCTTCCGTTCCATGCAGGAGAAGATCGACCGGCTCAACGGTGTCCTCCGCGAGCAGATCATCGGCATCCGCGTGGTCCGGGCCTTCGTGCGCGAACCCCACGAGGCCGAGCGCTTCGGCGCGGCCAACCAGGACCTCACCGACGTCTCGCTGAAGATCGGTTCCCTGTTTGTGCTGATGTTCCCCGCCATCGGCATGATCCTGCACATCTCCACGGCCGCTGTGCTCTGGTTCGGTGGCCAGCGCGTCGACGCCGGCGAGATGCAGGTCGGCTCTCTGACGGCCTTCCTCCAGTACCTCCTGCAGATCCTCATGGCCGTCATGATGGGCACCTTCATGGCCATGATGATTCCCCGCGCCTCGGTCTGCGCCGACCGGATCGGTGAAGTGCTCGACGTCGAGCCTTCCATCCACGAATCGCTCACCCCGGTGACGCCTGCGGCAAAGGCCGGCCGCGTCGAATTCCGCAACGTGACCTTCGCCTACCCTGGCGCTGAAGCTCCCGTGCTCAGCAACATCAGCTTTACGGCCGAGCCCGGACAGACCGTGGCGATCATCGGCTCCACCGGCGCCGGCAAGTCCAGCCTGCTGGCCCTGCTCCCGCGGCTGTACGACGCCGAGTCGGGCGAGGTCCTGCTCGACGGCGTCCCCGTCACCCAGCTGGACCGCGCCGAGATCACGCAGCGCGTGGCCATGGTGCCGCAGCGGCCCTACCTGTTCTCCGGAACCATTGAGCACAACCTGCGCTTCGGCAAGCCCGAGGCCACGGACTCGGACCTGTGGGAGGCACTGACGGTCGCCCAGGCCGCGGAGTTCGTGCGCGAAAAGAAGGGCGGCCTCGCAGCGCGGATCGCCCAGGGCGGCACCAACGTCTCCGGCGGCCAGCGGCAGCGGCTGTGCATCGCCCGCGCGCTCGTCACCGAACCCAAGGTCTTCCTGTTCGACGACTCGTTCTCGGCCCTTGACGTCGCCACCGACGCCAGGCTCCGCCGGGCGCTCAAGGCCAAGACGGCCGATGCCACAGTGATCATCGTCGGCCAGCGGGTGTCCACCATCGCCGATGCGGACCAGATCCTCGTGCTGGACAACGGCAGGATCGTGGACCGCGGAACACATGAGGAACTGTTGGAAAGCTCCAGCACCTACCAGGAAATCGTCGAATCCCAGCTGAGCGCGGAGGCAGTGGCATGAGCACCAACGAGAAAGTCTCCAGCACGCCGGCCACCGCAGCCGGCCAGGCCGCTGCCGATACGGACGCCACCGACCTGATCGAAGATGACTTCATCGAGGAGGAGTACACGCCCGGCGAGGCCGACGGCGGCATGTTCGGTGCCGTGCCGGCCAAGAAGGCCCAGCACTTCTGGCCCTCGGCCAAACGGCTCATGGGGCTGCTGAAGCCCGAGCGCGCCGGTATCACCGCCGTGCTCGCCATGGTGACGGTCGCCGTCGTCCTCAACGTCATTGCCCCGAGGATCCTGGGCCAGGCGATGGACGTGATCTTCGCCGGAGTGGTCGGCAAGCAGCTCCCGGCCGGGGCCACCAAAGAACAGTTCATCGAAGGACTGCGCTCCCAGGGCCAGGACAACTTTGCCGACATGCTCGCCAAGATGGACGTCGTGCCGGGCGCCGGCATCGATTTCCAGAAGCTCGCGTTCCTCATCAGCGTGGTGCTGGTGATGTACTTCGTGGCCAACATCTTCCTCTGGCTCCAGGGCTATGTCCTCAACGTGCTGGTCATGCGCGTGGTCCGCACGCTGCGCGATGACACCGAGAAGAAACTCAACAAGCTGCCGCTGAACTACTTCGATACCCGCCAGCGCGGCGACATCCTTTCCCGCGTCACGAACGACGTCGACAACATCCAGCAGGCGCTCCAGCAGGCCTTCGCCCAGCTCGTGAACTCGGCCCTGACGGTCATCGGGATCGTGATCATGATGTTCATCGTGTCCTGGCAGCTGGCCCTGATCGCGCTCGTCGCCCTGCCGCTCTCCGGCGTGGCAGCCGGCATCATTGGCGCCCGCAGCCAGAAACTCTTCGCCGCCCAGTGGAAGAACACCGGCGAGCTCAACGGCCAGATCGAGGAATCGTTCTCCGGCCATGACCTCGTCCGCGTGTTCGGCCGCGACGCCGACATGCTGGCCCGCTTCGACGAGCGCAACGAGGAACTCTACAAGGCCAGCTTCGGAGCCCAGTTCGTCTCCGGCATGATCATGCCGGTCATGCAGTTTGTCTCCTACCTCAGCTATGTCGGGATCGCCGTCGTCGGCGGACTGCGCGTGGCCTCGGGCAGCATGAGCCTGGGCGACGCCACGGCGTTCATCCAGTACTCACGCGAATTCACCCAGCCGCTGGGCCAGATGGCCGGCATGGCCAACATGCTGCAGTCCGGTGTCGCCTCCGCCGAGCGGGTCTTTGAATTCCTCGACGCCGACGAACAGGACGCCGAGACCGCCACCGAGCACCTCCCGGCCAAGACCGACGGGCACGTCGAGTTCAAGCACGTCACCTTCAGCTACACGCCGGACAGGCCGCTGATCGAAGACCTGTCCTTCACGGCCGAACCCGGACACACGGTGGCGATCGTGGGACCGACCGGGGCGGGCAAGACCACCCTCGTCAACCTCGTGATGCGCTTCTACGAGCTCAACTCCGGCGGCATCACCCTGGACGGTGTGGACATCACCCGGCTGAGCCGTTCGGAGCTGCGCGCCAAGGTGGGCATGGTGCTGCAGGACGCCTGGCTGTTCGGCGGAACCATCTACGAGAACATCCGCTACGGCAAGCTGGACGCCACCGAAGAACAGATCATGGCGGCGGCCAAGGCCACGTTCGTGGACCGCTTCGTCCGGGCGCTGCCGGAGGGCTACAACACGGTGATCGACGAAGAAGGCAACAACGTCAGTGCCGGCGAAAAGCAGCTGATCACCATCGCCCGGGCCTTTGTGGCGAACCCGTCGCTGCTGATCCTGGACGAGGCCACGAGTTCCGTGGATACCCGCACCGAAGCCCTGGTCCAGAAGGCCATGGCGGCGCTGCGGACGGAACGCACCAGCTTCGTCATCGCCCACCGCCTCTCCACCATCCGGGACGCGGACACCATCCTTGTTATGGAGGACGGGCAGATCGTCGAGCAGGGCCGGCACGCCCAACTGCTGGCCCTGCAGGGCGCGTACTACCGGCTGTACATGTCCCAGTTCGCCGGCGAGGACGCAGACTCTGCCGTGGCGGATTCCGCGGAGGACGCGACGGCGGTGCACAGCTGAGCGCCGCAGGCCCCGCCGGGAAGAGCACAGCCGGCGGGCACGGGCCCGGCAGGGAGAGCGCAGGCACAGCCGCGGGCCCCGCCGGCAAGGGTGCAGCCGCTGGGGAGAACACATCCACGGAGCCCTGGCGCCTCGAGGTGGGCGTGCCGATGCGCTGGAGCGACATGGATGCCTACGGGCACATCAACAACGTCCAGATTGTCCGGATCCTCGAAGAAGCACGGATCGCGGCGTTCGGCCCGCCCCGGGGGCCCGGGCTGCCGGGAACCGAACCGCTGGTGCCGCTCTTCAATGAAATTCCGGAAGGGACGCTGGCGCTCGTGGTGGAGCACAAGATCAGGTACGTCAGGACCCTTGAGTACCGGAACGTGCCCGCCGTCGTCCAGTTGTGGATCGGCGCGGTCAAGGGCGCCAGCTTTGACATCCACTACCTGGTGCAGGATCCCGTCACGCGCGAGGACTGCGTCCGGGCCACGAGCCATCTCGCCTTCGTGGACGAGGCAACCGGCCGGGTTCTGCGGCTGACGCCCGAACAGAAGGACCGGCTGGCCCCCTACACCCCTGCCCACCCGGTCCAATAGCCTCTACCACGGTGCCGGTAGGGCTCCTAGAATGAACAACTCCGACGCTAAAAGGAGGCGTGGTCGTTGTGAACATGGGCCAGAACATGCACAAGAAGCACACCCGCAAGAAGAAGTGGAACGAACTCTCGCCGATTGCACGGTTCGGAACCATCGCCGCTGCCATCGTCCAACTCTCGCTGCTGGTCGCGGCCCAGACGGACATCAGCCGACGCCCGTCTGCGCAGATCCGCGGCAGCAAGGCCATGTGGCGGCTTGCCACGCTGGTGAATTTCATCGGTCCGGCCACGTATTTCACCTTCGGCGTGAAGCGCCGGCCCGGCGCGAAACCGAGTCTGCTGCCCGCCCGTCCGTAATCTACTGGCCGGTAGTTTGGGGTCGGCGTTAAATGGGCGCGTTCAGTTTAAGCCTGTAAATTGAACGTATGACCCCAACCAAGAAGCCTGCCCTGCACCGCGCCCTCGGTATCTCCAAGGAGATTGAAGACGCGGCGTGGTTTGTGCTGGGCCCGGGGTTGCTCGGCAAGGCGTCCCCCCTGGACGGCCGCACCAAAACGTGGTCCGTCCAGGCTGCCGCGGAGTTGCTGGAACGCCTCGAACGGGGCGTTCCAGATCCCAAGGCGCCGATGATGACCAACCTGCGCCAGAACCTGGAAGACGCCACCCGCGGGGCGAAGCAACTGGCCGTGGAGCTACTCTTCCTCCAGTCCCTGCCGCTGGCCCACGAGGTCAAGTCGCTGAAGGTCAAGCGGGCCCGCGTCGCCGAGGCGGCATCCTGGCTGGAGCCTGCGATGGAGCTCCCCGACGAGCTCTACGCGGGCATGACGGACCACGGCGTGATCCGGGACCGCACCGCCGAATTCAACTGGACCATCTGGGACCACCTGAAATGGCTCTGCCGCTTCGTGCAGCACGTCGCACAGCGGCCGGCCCACGTCGTCCAGGCCGCGGTCAAGGATCCGCTGGCCTTCCACCGGCTGGTCGCCGGCACCCCGGATGACCAGCCGGCCATCCGCCGCAGCATTGAGTTCCTGGTCTGGCCCAGCTACTTCGAACCCGTGGTGGCCGATGTCGAACGGCAGGAGATCCGCGACGCCTTCGCTTCCCTCGTGGGCGGGGCCAAGGGGGACAGCGACGAGGAGATTTCGGCGGACATCCACCGGATCCGCCTGCACCTGGACCAGCAGGCCGGGCAGCGGATCGACTGGTACTCACGCCAGCTGGTGAGCCAGTGGCGGAAGGTCGGCGACCCCGGCCGCCGCGCCTGGCTCCTGCGCACCCACCACGACAACGCCGAGCTGCTGGGGGAGTGGCGGGACGAGGAAGCGGTGACGCTCGACGTCGAACACCTCCGCCTGCTGGACCCCGGCGTCACCGCGGGGCTGGTCCAGAACGCCGTTGACGAGGACTACAAGCACCTCGGCTACGTGGAGCGTGAGGACACCAAGACCGCAGTCTTCGCCTTCCTGACCGTCATGAAGCCGGGTGACCTGGCGCTCTACCAGAGCTCGGGCAAGGTCCGGATCGGCGTGGTCCTCGGCGAACCGGAGCATGCCAAAGACAACCGCCAGCTCCGCCGCAAGGTCCGCTGGTTCGATGAGGAACACGACGCCACCGGCCTGCCCCGCCACGTGCAGCGCCAGCTGACCACCTCCGGCAACATCGTGGACATCACCCGCGTGATCCAGGCGCTCGAGGCGCTGCTGCCGGCTGAAGCGGAAGCCGAGGACGGCGACGGCGCCGCGCCGGATGCCGCCGTCGAACCGGCCTGTGACGGGTTCCGGCCGCTGACGCCGGAGTTCGCCGCGTCCCTGCACATGGACCTGGAGCCGCTGCAGGAAATCGCCGAACTCCTCGAGGAGAACCGGCAGCTGGTGCTCTACGGTCCGCCGGGAACCGGCAAGACGTACCTCGCCAAACACCTCGCCGCCGAGCTCGCCGGCGACACCACGGACGAGCGGGTCAAGCTGGTCCAGTTCCACCCGTCGTACGCCTATGAGGATTTCTTCGAGGGATTCCGCCCGGACAAGACGGACGAGGGGCAGGTCTCCTTCAAGCTCGTGGCGGGACCGCTGCGCCGGCTCGCCGAGGAAGCGGCCAAGCCCGGGAACGAGAGCAAACCGTACTTCCTGATCATCGACGAGATGAACCGGGCCAACCTCGCCAAGGTGTTCGGCGAGCTGTACTTCCTGCTCGAATACCGCGACGACCGCATCTACCTGCAATACAGCCCCAACGAGCCGTTCACCCTGCCGGACAACCTTTACATCATCGGCACCATGAACACCGCGGACCGGTCCATCGCGATGATGGACGCGGCCATCCGGCGGCGGTTCTCCTTCATCGAGCTGCACCCGAAGACGGAACCCGTGAAGGGCTCGCTGCTGCGCTTCCTCCAGGCCCGCGACCTGGACACGACGCCGGCCCTGCTGCTTGACGCTTTGAACGACGCGATCGACGAATGGGACCGCGACCTCATGATCGGGCCCTCCTACTTCATGAAGAAGTCCGCGCAGACGCCCAAGGGCCTGAGCAGGATCTGGAAATACGAGCTCATGCCGCTGCTGGAGGAGCACTATCACGGGCAGCTCAACCGCGCCCAGCTCGAGGAACGGTTCGGACTGGAACAACTCCTGGGCCGCCTGGCGCATGCCTAGGCTGGCCGGGGACGCCGTAGCGCTGGACCGCAGTTCGTCGGACCGCAATGCCTCTGACCATCGGGGTTCATCCGGAGGCGGTCCGGCCGGGCGCGGTTCATCCGGACGGGGTTCATCCGGACGGGGTTCATCCGGACGCGGTGCGGCGGAGGCCTGCCGGCACATTGTCCTCGACGAACTCTCCGCCGGCGTCGTGGAGCGGCTTGATCCGGACACTGCCGCCTACGTCAACGCCAGCGGCCTGGCGAAGGCCTCGCCGATGGGCATGGGCCTGTACCGGGTCGAACCGGTGGGGACCGTCGGCTCCGTGCGCACTCCCGCCGTGCAGCTGGAGGTGCGACCGAAGGGTCGGCTCGGTCTGAGCCGTTTGCTGTTCCTGCTCGGCTACGCGGGGGACCAAGGGTTCCGGGACGATTCTGTCGCCGCGGTGGAGCACACTGAACTTTGGAGCGCCCTGGCCGAATCCCTGGCGCAGCTCGCTGACCGGGCGCTGAGCCGCGGCGTGCTGCAGGGGTATCTCATGGTGGAAGAATCCCTCCGGACCGTCAAGGGCCGGATCCGGATGTCGGACCAGATTTCCCGCCGGCCCGGCATGCTGGTTCCGCTGGAAGTCTCCTACGACGAGTTCACCGAGGACATCGCGGAGAACCGGATTCTGCGCGCCGCACTGGAACGGATGTCCCAGGTGCCGCGGGTTCGGCCGGAAGTCCTGAGCCGCCTGCGCCAGCTCAAGGGAAAGCTCGACGCCGTGACGCGCCTTCAGTCCGGCGCGCCGCTGCCGCAGTGGCGGCCCAGCCGGATGAACACCCGTTACCACGCCGCTCTCCGGCTCGCCGAACTGATCCTGCGGAACGCGTCGGCGGAGGCCGGCGACGGCAAGCAGCAGTCGGCGTCGTTCGTGGTGGACATGGCAAAGGTGTTCGAGGACTTCGTGGGAACAGCCCTGCGCGAAGCCATGGCCGCCTACCCCGGGGAAATGCGGTTGCGCTACAACGCCCTGCTGAACGAGGCCGTCCGCGACTCGGACCGCATTGTGGTGCAGCCCGGTGCCGTCCACTTCCTCGGCGGCCGGCCCGTGATGGTGTACGACGCCAAGTACAAGGCCGCGGCCGACGTCGGCGCGTCCCTTTCGGGCGACCACTACCGGATGCTGGCCTACTGCACATCCTTGCGGGTGCCGACGGCGTGGATCGTTTACCCGGGAGCCGGGGAAATCAAGCTGCGCCGAATTCTCAATACCGACATCGACATTGTCGAGTTCCCGCTGGATCTGTCGCTACCGCCCTCGGAAATCCTGGCCGCCGTGGCAGATCTTGCCCAGCAGTCGTGGGGCGAAGTGCTCCGGCAGGCCAGTATCGACAGGTCCGCCGGCTAGGCGGATTCCTGCTGGTCGGCCACTGTCCGCAAATGTTCCAGGAGCGCCTTTTCCGGCTGGCCCGGGTTGTTGGCGACGTGCCACTGGAGTTTCTCCCGCACGTCAGCTTCTTCCGGGTTGGTGCCAGCCAGAACCTCATCAATGATCGAGGCCGCCTGCCGGCGCAGCGGCTCCAGATCCGGGTTCGCTCCGCGGAGCGGGCGGGCCCGGAAGCCGTGGAGCCTCGTGTGGCCGAGGCGACGGAACGGCAGAACTGTGGGGCTGGAATCTGTGGGGCTGGAATCTGCGGGACTGGAATCTGTTGGCGCAGCAGCCGTTTCGGGCTGGTCGTTGGACATCAGCAAGTGCGGCATCGTGCGCTCTCCCGTGTTTGCAGTACGCGTTGGTACTGACCGAATAATGCCTATCGCCCCCGGAGTCGAATATTAGCTGAGGTCGTTCAGCCTGCACCGGAGGTGGGCCGCGCGACACGCGGGGCGTTGCTGCTCAGCGAAGGTCCTCAGGAGGGTTCGTCCCGGGCCGGGCTGTGCAGGAAAGGACTGTGGCGGGGAGGGCCCTGGAGGAAGGCATCGAGGCGGAGCTCCAACGCCGATCGGTCCTTCAGTTCGCACTCCCACACGGTGAGGACTTCCCAGCCATCGAGTTCGAGCTGAAGCCGCTGGGCGGCGTCGCGGTTCCGGGTGCGCGTGCGCTTGGTTTCCCAGAACTCGGCGTTTGCTTGGGGTGCGTGCTGGCCCACCCGGCAGTCGTGGAAATGCCAGAAGCAGCCGTTGACGAAGATGACTTTGCGGCGGCCGGCGAAGACGAGATCGGGGTTGCCCGGGAGTTTGCCGCCGCTCGCGGTGCCGTGCAGGCGATAGCGGTATCCCTTCGCGTGCAGTAGCCTACGGACCAGCATTTCCGGCTTGGTGTTCTTGCCCCGGATCCTGGACATGTTCCAGCTGCGCCGCTCCGGAGTCAGCTTGTCCGCCATTGTTTAAGTCTAGGCGGGTGCCAAGTCCTGGCGCCGGCCAGCAGCCGCCGGGCAGCAGCCTCGGGGCGCGGGTCTGAAGCGGACCGGGGGTGGCGGACCGGGCAACTGCGGGTCTGGGAACTGCGGGCGGTAGCCGCCGTCGGGCGTTAGATTTCCCGCTCCGGGTGTTCGCCGAACTGGAAGTGGCGTCCGCTGAGCGACGTCGGCGTAATTTCGACGTAGAAGTCCTTCAACGTCGGAACCCACGGTTTCAGCCCGAGGGCCTCGGCGTCGGCGATGTCCGCCGATTGGTCGAGCACGCGTGCAGTGCCGCGCAGGACTACTGACCATGCTTCCTCGGACAGGATCCCGTCGGTTTCGAAGAGAACCTTCGAGTTGATGGTGAGCTCGGCCAGTTTGTTTCCCGGGGCGGTGCGGAGGAACAGTTTCCGGCCGCTGGCCGCGTAGTTCACGGGGAAAATGTCGGGTTCTCCGGCCACGGTGACCACGAGCCTGCCGTGCTTTGTAGCCTCAATCAATGTCCAGGCTTGGTCGTCGTCCAGTGGGAGGATCGGATTGCCGTCTTCGTGTTCGAACATCATGGGTTCATTGTTCTGAATCGGGCGGTCGCTGGCTAGGGGCTAAAGGACTGCCGGGGTGTTCTGCTGGTCCGACAGGCGGGCGCATGCTGCCTGTGGATAATTTTGACCGGCAAAATGTGATCTCAGTTACCCTTAAGCCACAAATTGGCTTCAATCGTCTTGATTTTCTATCGGGGGAGTAGCTGACCATGACATCTCGCACTTCGCTTTCCGGTCCCTGGCGAGCCTGTGCGGTCGCTTGGGTGTCGATCTCCCTGATGTCGGCCACAGCGTGCAGCGGGGGTGGAACGCCACCTCCCGGATCTCCACCTGCTGCTTCGCAGAGTCCCTCAGGGCCGGCCACCCCGAGCACAACTCCAACACCTACTGCCAGCTACAAGCCCGCCGACGCGACCGGCAAGGCGCAGAACGTGCCAGTACCCGAGTTGCCGGAAGCTGCGAAGGCGGAGACGAAGGAAGGCGCTGTTGCTTTTGCCAAACATTGGTACACCCTGCTGAATTACGCTTATCAGACTGGGGAATTCCGGCTGATGGATGAGGTGACAGACTCATCCTGCAGGTTATGTGCGAAGGTGCGCTCGGGAATTGTGGAGTGGAACTCGGAAGGACGATGGATCGCGGGAGGGCTACTCCAAGCGAAGGGGGCCTATACCAACTTCGTCAAGACATCCCGGGGTACCTACCAGGTGACCACACAGTTGGAGCAGTCGGCAGGAGCCCTCTATCGAGCTGACTCAAGCGTCGAGAAATCCGTGCCTGCCTCCCAAGTGCTAGCAGATATCATGATTCTCCGCTTCTCTGACGGTCGTTGGATGGCGATGGATGTTGACCGGATCGGTGCATGAATCGCCTCGCGCGTTCAGGACGAAGGCGGTGGGGTATCGGGATTGTGCTCGCCGCTGTCATGTCTCTTTCGACGGCCGTTAGCCCTTCTGCCAACGCCGAAGCATCCGACGTTTTCTGGAACGAGACGGGTGTGGGCGTGTGGAGGTATGACTCGACGTTCGGGGTTTGGGTGGATGCGCCCGGGACTGCTCCGGAGAGCCCATTCCAGTACAGGTTCGAGTATCTGTGCCTGATAGATAACAACAACTTCGATCTTCCGTGTCTAGCGGCGACGGCAGAGTGTAACGCTGGCGAAAACGGCCGCCCCGTTAGATGGTGGTGGAAGTTGGTTGTTGCGGGACCGAATGATTGGAGCCGCATCTCGCCTGACCGGTGTGTCTATCTCGAGAAACCCGTAGACGTGCTGGGCCAGATTGCCGCCCAGATTCAGACCAAATTTCAGCAACTACCAATCAATGCCGGCCGAAGCGTCATGCAGCCGAGCCCACACACTCTGAGGGGTGCCGAGACAAATTTCTATGCCGAGGCCATCGAGCAAACATTTGGCGTCGATATGCTGGGCCAAAGTGTGGCTATTGTGGCTAAGCCCGTGCAGTACTCCTGGAGCTATGGCGACGGCACCTCGCTCGGCCCGCAAGCGGTGGCCGGCGGACCGCTTCCGCAGGATCGCTGGGGCGAGAAGACCCTGACGAGTCACGTGTACACACAAACCGGCGACTTCCCGGTGGTTTTGACGACGCATTTCCAGGGAACCTACTCCGTCAATGGCGGACCGCCGCTGCCCATCCCCGGCCAAGGGCAATTCAGCTCGCCGCCGCAGACCGTCAGTGTCTGGCGGACGATCACCAGGAACTACGCAGACACGTGCCTGCAGAATCCCCAAGGCCAAGGCTGCCCCGGGGTCGCCCCGCCGCCTCCCTAGTCCGTGGCTAGGCTCGCAATTCCCGGTCCACCCGTTCCATCCGGGCATTCACGAGCTGGCAACGCGGGTCGTCCGGCCCCAATTGCGCAGCCACGGCAGCCGCAGTCGCCGTATCGAAGGACCCCATGTCGCTCGTGCACCACTGCAGCATCAGCCGGGCATCACCGCTTGACCGGACGGAAGCTCCCACGGCCGTGTTGAGCTCGTCGCGCATGAACCCGATCGCCAGATTGACCGAACGGGTGAGCAGTGTTGCCGGGTACGCCGCGAACGCCTCGGCAACCCGACCGCCCCGCAGGTGACCGGCCACAACGGAAGCGTCGGTAACGACGTTGAGGGTTGAAGAGAATCGGTAGGGGTTCGCTTCCAGGATATCTCCCAGAACGGCGCGGATCCGGTGCATCTCGGTCCGGATCGCCGCGCCGGTGCCCGCATCGCCATGGATCTCGTACGCCAATTCTTCGGCACTCCAGCCCTGATCACGCGAGGCCAGAAGGGCCAGGATCTCGGCGCGGCGCACAGTCAGCGGACGGCTGATGCCGCCGTCGACTGCCGCGGATGGCGCGTCCCCCAAGAGCCGCAGCACGAGCTGGGGTCGGGCGCCGCCGTCGCGCACTGCCCGCTCGCCACGGGGTGCCCGCTGCCCCGAGTGACCGATGCCGCCGTCGGGAAACGGGGCCGATTTCAGCAGCTCCTCTGCGAGCCGAACTCCGCAACGCACCAGCCGCAGGCTGTCCGGTGTGACCGATTCGAACGGGCCAGAGACGTCCAGGACGCCGACGATGTCGCCGGTCAAAGGGTCGCGAATGGGGGATGCGGTGCAAGCCCAGTCATGGTGGGTTCGCACGAGGTGCTCGGCCGAGAAGAGTTGCGCCGGGGCGCCGGTCACCAAGGCCTCGCTGATGGCGTTGGTGCCCACCCCTGATTCGGACCAGTCGGCGCCCTCCACGAACTCCAGCGAGTCCGCGAGCCGCAAGGCCTGCTTGCTGCCGACGCGCCACAGCACTTCGCCCTCGTGGTCGGTCACGATCAGCAGATGGCGTCCGGTCGCGGTCTCATCGGCCAGAAGCTGTGACAGCGCAGGCATCACCGCAGCCAGCCGATGGCCGGCGCTGAGGGATCGCGCCTCGGAGACTTCATGCCGGTGCAGAGGCCGGTGCTGGTCCGGATTGATGCCCAGTGCCAGGGAACGCTGCCAAGACTTGATAAGCGACGGCGAGAGGTGCGGATCCGGAATGCCCGAAATCGTGGTCTCGTGCGCCGCCCGGAGTATTCGGGCGTATTCCGCCGGTGCAGAAAACCTGAGGTCCGAGGGATGCGTGATGGGGCCGTTGCCCTGCCGCATGCTCATTCTCTCAACTCGCCCTCGAATCGTCGCACCCGGCTGGGTCCCTGCCGCCGTCGGCCAACCTGCGCGCCCGCCGACAGCTTGAGAGCTCCGTGTAACCCGATTGTAACCCCCTGCGACATTTACTTGTGATGCGGGTCACTGCGTGGTCTACGCGCCACGCAACGGGAGCGGCCCCCTGTCAGCAATGGAAAGAGGAAACATGCCTGAGACACCAAACGGCGTCGTCGGGGCGTGGCTGGCGCAGTTCGATGAGGCACTGCGCAGCCACAACACGGACGCCGCACTGGAACTTTTCGACGACGACTCGTACTGGCGCGACTTCGTCTCCTTCACCTGGAACCTCAAGACGCTGGAGGGCAAAGAGGACATCCGGCGCATGCTCGAGACGACCCTGGACGACGTGCAGCCCAGCAACTGGATCCTCGCCGAGGACGCCACCGGGGACGCCGCCAATGCCGAGGCCTGGGTGAACTTCGAGACCGCCCAGGCCCGGGGCTACGCCCATCTGCGCCTCCGGAATGGCAAATGCTGGACCCTGCTCACCACCATGCAGGAACTGAAGGGCTTTGAGGAAAAGAAGGGCCCCAACCGGGACAAGGGGGTCGCCCACGAGATCACCAAAGGACGCAAATCCTGGCTGGAACTGAAGGAGGAGCAGGAGGCGAGGCTCGGCTACGAAGACCAGCCCTACACCGTCATCATTGGCGGCGGCCAGGGCGGGATCGGGCTGGGCGCGCGGCTGCGGAGGCTCGGAGTGCCCACCATCATCATCGAAAAGAATGAGCGCGCGGGTGACTCCTGGCGTAACCGCTACAAGTCCCTCCACCTGCACGATCCGGTCTGGTACGACCACCTGCCCTACATGAAGTTCCCCGACGACTGGCCGGTTTTCGCGGCCAAGGACAAGATCGGCGACTGGCTGGAAAACTACACACGGATCATGGAACTGAACTACTGGTCCAAGACCGAGTGCACCAACGCCCGCTTCGACGAAACGTCCCAGGAGTGGGTGGTGGAGGTGATGCGCGACGGCGAACCGGTCACCCTGCGCCCGAAGCAGCTCGTCTTCGCCCTGGGTGTATCGGGGTACCCGAGCGTCCCCACGTTCGACGGCGCCGAGTCCTTCCTGGGGGAGCAGTACCACTCGTCCAAGCACCCGGGCGGTGGCGACTGGACCGGCAAGAAGGCCGTGGTCATCGGCTCCAACAATTCGGCCCACGATATTTGCGCCGACCTTTGGGAACACGGCGCGGACGTCACCATGGTCCAGCGGTCCTCGACGCATATTGCCCGCAGTGAATCCCTCATGGACCTGGCTCTCGGCGGGCTGTACTCCGAAGAGGCGCTGGCCAACGGCGTCACCACGGAGAAAGCCGACCTGCTGTTTGCCTCCTTGCCGTACCGGATTCTGCCCGAAGCCCAGATCCCGGTTTATGCGGAGATGGCCCGCCGGGACGCGGAGTTCTACGCCCAGCTCGAGGCTGCCGGCTTTGACCTGGACTTCGGCGTTGACGGCTCGGGCTTGTTCCTGAAGTACCTGAGGCGCGGCTCCGGCTACTACATCGACGTCGGCGCCTCGCAGCTGATCATCGACGGCCGGGTCAAGCTGGCCAATGGCCAGGTCAGCAAGATCACCGGCAACTCCGTCGTGATGGCCAACGGAACGGAGCTGGATGCCGACGTCATTATTTACGCCACGGGGTATGGGTCGATGAACGGCTGGCTGGCTGATTTGGTCTCGCCCGAGGTGGCGGACGCCGTCGGCAAGTGCTGGGGGTTCGGATCGGAGACGCCGAAGGATCCGGGGCCGTGGGAGGGGGAACTGCGCAACATGTGGAAGCCCACCAACGTGGAGAACCTGTGGATCCACGGCGGCAATCTGCACCAGAGCCGGCACTATTCGAATTATCTTGCCCTGCAGCTCAAGGCCAGGATGGAAGGGCTGCCGACGCCGGTCTTCGAGCTGCAGCCCACGCATCACGCGCGCTAACCGGACGCGCTGACTCACGGGGTCGTGACAATCTCAGGCACGGCCACCAGACTGGGGCTACGGCCCCGCTGTGAAAATCCAACTTCTATTCCGTGGATGCGCCTGATCGGGCGCATCCACGGTCCTGGACTGCGAAGGTGAAACACCATGAAAGCAGCACGATTCCACGCCCGCGAGGATCTCCGGATCGAAGACATTCAAGAGCCGGAGCTGCGACCGGGGACGGTGAAGATCGCCGTGGCCTGGTGCGGTATCTGCGGCACCGACCTCCATGAATTCCTGGAAGGACCCATTTTCACCCCGCCGCCCGGCCACCCCCACGGGCTCACCCACGAGGCCGCCCCGGTCACCCTCGGCCACGAGTTCTCCGGCACCATCGAGGAGCTGGGGGAAGGCGTCAGCGGTCTGGCCGTCGGAGACAACGTCGTCGTGGAGCCGTACTACGTCTGCAATGAATGCGGTCCCTGCCTCAGCGGCCACTACAACCTGTGCACCAAGTTGGGCTTCATCGGCCTGGCGGGCGGCGGTGGCGGCTTGAGCGAGAAGATCGTCGTCGACACCCGGTGGGTGCACTCTGTCGGCGCCATCCCCCTGGACGAGGCCGCCCTGATCGAACCCCTTGCGGTGGCGTATCACGCCGTCGGCCGGAGCGGCGTCAAAGCCGGGGACGTCGCCGTCGTCGGGGGTGCCGGACCCATCGGCCTGCTGACCGCCGCGGTCCTCAAAGGCATCGGCGTCACCACGATCGTTACCGAGCTGTCTGCCGCCCGCAAAGACAAGGCGACTTCGTCCGGGGTCGCGGATCACGTGCTCGATCCGAGTGCCGAGGACGTCAAGGCGCGCGTGCTGGAACTGACCGACGGTGCGGGGGCCGATGCGGCGTTTGAATGTGCCGGTGTGAATGCGGTGCTGGACACCATGCTCGACGTCGTGAGGCCCGCCGGCGTCGTCGTCAACGTCTCGATCTGGGGGCACCCGGCCACGGTCGACATGCAGAAAGTAGTGCTCAAGGAAATTGACCTGCGCGGCACCATCGCCTACTGCGGCGACCACGAAGCCGCCATCAGGCTCGTCCAGGAAGGAAAAGTCGACCTGAAACCCTTCATCACGGGGCGGATCGCCTTGGACGACTTAGTGGACAAGGGGTTCGACACGCTGATCAACCACAACGACACCGCGGTGAAGATCATTGTCCACCCGTAGTGATCCGAGTCTCACGCGGGAATAGTTGCAGACGCCTCGCAGTTGCCGCCAGTGAACCCATTTACTGCGAAAGGAATTGCGCATGCTGTTTTCCCCGATGACCCTCGGCGAGCTGGAACTGCCCAACCGGCTCGTCATGGCGCCGCTGACCCGTCTCCGTTCCGGCCAGGAAGGTATCCCGGGGCCCCTGGTTGCCGAGCACTACCGCCAGCGCGCCTCACTGGGCCTGATCGTCAGCGAGGGCACCTATCCGAGCCCGGCCGGGCGCTCGTACCCGGGCCAGCCCGGCATCGTCACCCCGGACCAGATTGCCGGCTGGAAGAAGGTCACGGACGCCGTTCACGCCGAAGGCGGCCGGATCTTCGCGCAGATCATGCACGGTGGCCGGGTTTCACATGAGGACATCACCGGCGGCCACCAGGTAGTTGCGCCTAGCGCCATCGCCGTCGAGGCAGAGACCCGTACGTCCAAGGGCAAGCAGGCGCACCCCGTGCCGCACGCCCTGACCACCGACGAACTGCCCGGCGTCCTGCAGGAAATTGTCCAGGGCTCGCGGAACGCCATCGAGGCAGGGTTCGACGGCGTGGAGCTGCACTCTGCCAACGGTTACCTGCTGCACGAATTCCTGGCACCGTCGTCGAACCAGCGTGACGACACCTACGGCGGCACGCCCGAGAACCGGGCGCGCTTCGTGATCGAAGTTGTGCAGGCCGTGGTGGAGGCCGTGGGCGCCGAACGCGTCGGCATCAGGATCTCGCCGGAGCACAACGTCCAGGGTGTCACCGAACTGGACGCCGCAGATGTTCGTGAGACGTACCGCCTGCTGGTGGATGCTATTGCGCCGCTGAACCTGGCCTACCTGAGCATCCTGCACAAGGATCCCACCGGCGAGCTGGTCCAGGACCTGCGGTCACGGTTCAACGGCGCCTTCCTCGTCAATACCGGATTCGGCGTCATCACCACACGGGATGAGGCCATCTCGCTGGTTGCCGACGGGCACGCTGACGCCGTCGTCGTCGGACGCCCGGCCATCGCCAACCCGGACCTCGCCCGCCGCTGGCGCGAAGGCCTGCCGGTCAACGAGCCAAACGCATCCACGTTCTACGCCGACGGCGCCGAGGGCTACACCGACTACCCGGTCTACCAGAACTAGGGCCATCTGCGGCGCGGTGACTCCCGCGGAGCCGCGCAGCGCACGCTCGGTTGGACATGCTCAGCCGCAGCCACGACCAGTGGGCAGAATGCCATTCTGCCCACTGATCGCATTTAACAATGAGCATGTCCCTCGCAGGGCAGGTCCGAGACAGGATGCGCGAGTCACAGGGCCGCGCCCGCTGCCGGACATGTGCCGCGATGATCTGCACGAGAGAGCATGTTCCTCGCGGCGCATCATGGCCACCGGACATGCCCGGCGGCAGCCACGGCCAGTGGGCAGAATGCCATTCTGCCCACTGGCCGCGCCTAACAATGAGCATGTCCCTCGCCGGTTGGGCCTAAGACTGGACATGTGCCTCGCTGGAATGTGCGGGTGGGCATGTCCCGTCCTGCACATCGGGGCCACCGGGACATGGTCCCTCGACGAATTGGCCACTGGACATGTCCTGTGGCTGGCGCCGGGATTGGGCATGTCCCCCGTGGGCCCATGACGCGGAGCGAGGGGCATGTCCAGCGGTGGGGGGCGGCAAATGGGCATGTCCCGGAGGGGGCCTCGCCGTGCCTGGTCCTATAGGATCTGAAGATGCAATTAGCTTCCACCGGCAGCCATTTTGAGGGGCGCCCCGCCGGCCGCCCCGTCAGCCGGCAGGTTCTGGCGGACCACGTCTACGAGGAACTTCTGGCGTCGCTGATGGATGGCCGGCTGGAACCCGGAACCGCGGTCAGCATCGACGGGACTGCCCGGGAACTCGACGTCTCGCCCACCCCCGTGCGGGAGGCGCTCGCCAGGCTGGAACACACCGGGATGGTGCGCCGCGTGGCCCTTAAGGGCTACCGGGTTGCTCCGGTGTTCACCCGGGAAGACTTCGCCGAGCTTATGGAAGCCCGGCTCGCGATCGAACCTGTGAACGCCCGCCTGGCGTGTGCCCGGCTGACGCCCGGCCACCTGGCCGAACTGGAACGGGCTGTCGCCGATCTCAAGGACGCACCGCGCGGGCCCTCGTTCGCCGAGTTCCGCGGCTACCTCGAGGCCGACGAGCGGTTCCACCGGCTGATCGCGGAGCAGACGGGCAACCAGTTCATGGTGGCAGCTTATGCCGCCCTCGGCGGGCAGATTCAGCGCTTCCGCCTGTTCGGGGGAGTGGGGATCACCGACGCCGACCACGCGATCGCCGAACATCAGGCCGTCCTGGATGCCTTGGCGACGGGCGACCCGGAGAAGGCCGCAGCTGCAATGGCCGAGCACGTGCAAAAGGTGCGCGGCCGCGCCATCGCGGACGCTCCCGCGGAATAAGCCTCGCTTCCCAGGGTGACGCACGCGGCTCCAACACCGCGTAACAGTGCGCCGCACCCGGCTTCTGCGCCCACTTTTTGTGACCCCCTTCACAGCTGATCGAAGACCCTATAGGATCTTCGATTGTGACGGCTACGGTGCCGGCATGGGGAGTCACAAGGGAGTGAAGAGTGCAAACAGAAACTTTGGCCGCAGGGCCCAAGGAGTCCGCAACACGCCGCACCATCAAGAATCTGCGGTGGTGGATTCTCGGCTGGGCGCTGGCCGCCGGCATCATCAACTACATGGACCGCAGTGCGATCTCCATCGCCGCGCCGCAACTGATTAAAGACTTCGGCATGACCCGGACGGACATTGGCCTCCTGGGCACCGTGTTCTCCTGGACCTACGCTTTTGCCCAGCTGCCCGCTGGCTGGCTCGTGGACAAGCTGGGCGCCCGACGGATGTACTTCCTCGCAATCGCGGGCTGGAGCATCGCGACCGCGCTGATGGCCGTCGGCACCAAGATGTGGCAGTTCGTCACCTTCCGCTTCCTGCTCGGCATCACCGAGGCCCCCAACGGGCCGGCGTCGGCAAAGCTCACCGCCGACTGGTTCCCCCGGGCCGAGCGCGGACAGGCCACCGCCATCTGGGACAGCGGTTCCAAATGGGGACCCGCCATCGCGCCGCCCGTCCTGACCGCCATCATGCTCGCGTTCGGCTGGCAGGCCATCTTCCTCTTCCTCGGTGTCGCAGGCATCGTGCTGGCATTGGCCTTCTTCCTTTACTACCGCGCTCCCGAAGAGCACAAGCGCATCAGCGCGAAGGAACTGGATTACATCGAAAGCCAGCGCACCACCCAGCTCCTGACTGCCAAGAAGGTTTCGTGGCTCGGACTCTTTAAGCACCGCCAGATCTGGGGCATGATGGCCGGATTCTTCTGCGTCATTTGGATCTGGAACATCTTCATCGTCTTCCTGCCGCTCTACCTGCAGGAAGAACGCGGTGCCAGCATCGCCAGCTCCGGCTGGCTTGCGGCTGTCCCGTACCTCGGCGCAGCCATCCTCGGCATCACCGGCGGCTGGGTCATGACGCGCTACTCGAAGAAGGCCGGCCGCGATCCGCTGCTGGCCAAGCGCCACGTGATGTCCATTGCAGCGGTTGCCGCCGGCATCTTGATCTGCCTCATCCCGTTCGTAGATTCCCTCCCGCTCGCCATCGCTGTCATGACCGTGGCACTGGGCTTCGTCGCCACCATGCAGGCGGCCGCGTGGGCCATGCCCGGCGACATCGTGGACAACTCACAGGTTGCCTCCGTCGGTGCCATCCAGAACTTCGGCGGCTACTTCGGCGGCGCCTTTGCCCCGCTGCTGACCGGTGTGATCGCCGATGCCACCGGCTCCTACGCGCCGTCGTTCGTGATCGGCGGCGTCATCGCCGCCCTGGCCGCAGTGGCGTACACCGTGCTGGTCCGCGAACCCATCAAGGACAAGACCGCAGCAGCGCAGACAGAAAGCCGAACCGACGCATGAGCACAGCAACAAATGCATTGACGACGACGGCGGTCGCCACCACGGCGGCCGCCCCGGCGGCGGGAACCACCACCGCGGGCACCGCCCGCTCGCCGTTCACCGTGGCCGTCACGGCCGACGCCGCGCGGCCGGACGGAAGCTCCATTCACGGGGATCTGGGGCTGCAGCGGCTCAGCGAACATGGCATCAGCTGGAGCGTCCTGCCCAGTTACACAGACCCGGTTCCGCTGGCCGACCTCGCCGGGGTCCAGGCCGTGCTGTCCCTGGGGCACATCGCCTTCGATTCACGCACCGTGGACCACGCCCCGGACCTGAGGCTGATTGCCCGGTTCGGGGCCGGCTACGAAACCATCGACTTGGACGCCTGCACCCGCGCCGGCATCGTTGTCACCAACACCCCGGATGCCATCCGGCGGCCGTTGGCGGTGGCGGGACTGACGCTGCTCCTGGCGCTCTCGCACAAGCTCCTGGCCAAGGACAGGCTGACCCGGACCTCTGACTGGGCGCAGCGCGAGCACTACCGCGGCGCGCCGCTGGTGGGCCAGACGGTCGGCATCGTGGGCTTCGGCAGTGTGGGCGCTGAGCTCGCCCGCCTCCTGGCCCCGCTCGGGGTGAAAGTCGTGGGCAACAACCGCAGCGGCCGCCACGCGGAGGCCGCCGGACTCGGCGTCGAACTGCTGGGCCTGAATGAGCTCCTGGAGCGCTCGGATTACGTTGTGCTCTGCGCCGCGCTGACACCGGCGACCGAAAAACTGATCGGCGCGGCCGCGTTGGCGCGGATGAAGCCAAGCGCCTACCTGATCAATATCGGCCGCGGAAAGCTCGTGGACACGGATGCCCTCCGGGACGCCCTGCGGGAGGCCCGGATCGCCGGCGCCGGCCTGGACGTCTTTGAGCCGGAACCCCTGCTTCCCGACGACGAGCTCCTGACCTTGGACAACGTGGTGCTTTCCCCGCATTCCCTGTGCTGGACCGAGGACTTCACGCGGGACGTCGCGGCCAGCGCCATTGGGTCGATCCTGGCGGTCGCGGCAGGGGAGCGCCCTGCCAACGTCCTGAATCCGGAGGTCTTCGCGACAGCGGCCTTCGCCGCGAAACGCTCGTAACCCGGGGGTGTGACCTTGACAACATCCCTCTAGATAGTAAATCCTATAGGAAACAGGATTCCACGAAGGAGTGAACCCATGGCCTATACAGCCGAAAACTGGCCCATCACCGCAGCGCTCCTGCAGTTCCCGGGGACCGACGCGCAGGGCAACCACATCAACGACGCCGACGCCTCCGCCTGGGCCGAGGTCCTCACCGAGGTCAAGGACGCCGGCTTTGCCAATGCCGACCTCACGGACAGCTGGGTCCGCCCCGGTGACCTGAGCTCGGCGCGGCTCGCCGAGTTCAAGCAGACCGCGGACAACGTCGGCATCGGCATCCCCGTCATCTCGGCCATCCGCCGCAGCGTGATCGAGGAAGGCAACTGGGAAGCGAACCTGGCGTACAGCCACCGCACCATCGACGCCGCCGCCGAGCTGGGCTGCGAGGTCGTCTCGTTCGGACTGCACCAGGCCATCACCGCCGAGCAGCAGAAGCAGCTCTGGTTCTGGACCGTCGAAGGGTACAAGGATCCGGTAGGGGACAAGGAAACGTGGGGCAAAGCTGTGAGCCGCCTGCGCGACCTTGGCCAGCACGCGGCCGAGGTCGGCGTCCTGCTCTCGCTTGAAATGTACGAGGACACCTACCTCGGCACCGCGGATTCTTCCGTTCAGCTGGTCCAGGACATCGGCCTGGCCAACGTCGGCATCAACCCGGACATCGGCAACCTCATCCGGCTGCACCGCCCGATCGAGGACTGGCGCGAGATGGTCGCCAAGACCCTCCCGTACTCCAACTACTGGCACATGAAGAACTACATCCGCGACGAGGACGTCGCCCGGGACACCTACGTGGCGATGCCGGCCCCGATGGAAAGCGGCCTCATCAACTACCGCGAGGCGTTCAAGACCGCGCTCTCCGTCGGCTTCCAAGGCATCCTGTGCACCGAGCACTACGGCGGCGACGGCCTCAGCGTCACGGCCAGCAACCAGGACTACCTCCGCCGCCAGGTCCTGCCGAAGACCGACGGCTACGCCCTCGGCGCGAGCCAGGTGGCCCAGGGCCGGCAGTTGCCGGCAGCCACGGCACTCGCCAGCGCCTGAACGGGCGCCTGAAGCCAGCTTCTGAACTCAGCGCCTGACCGGGCGCCGACACCGGCGCGTGGTGCGGCCGTCAAGCCACTTGGGGGGCGGCCGCACCACCCACCTCAACCCACAGCATTAGTTCTCCAACACGGATTCAATGAGGAACCATGACCCAGATCTTCGACAATCCCGCTGATTTCGCGGATGAGGCACTGGACGGCTTCGTTGCGGCCAACCGCGGCTACGTGGCCCGAGTCGACGGCGGCGTCGTCCGCTCCACCGAAGTCCCCTCCGGGCAGGTGGCCCTGGTGGTCGGCGGCGGCTCCGGGCACTACCCGGCCTTCGCCGGCCTCGTCGGGCCCGGCCTGGCCACCGCCTCGGCCTGCGGCAACATGTTCGCCTCGCCCGCGGCCGGCCAGGTCTACCGCGTGGCCAAGGCCGCCAACGCCGGCGGCGGCGTGCTGCTGAGCTACGGCAACTATGCCGGCGACGTCCTGCACTTCGGCCAGGCCCAGCTGCGCCTCAACGCCGAAGGCATCGAAACCCGCACCGTCCTGGTCACCGACGACATCGCCAGCGCCCCGCTGGAGCAGATCGAGAAGCGCCGCGGCATCGCCGGGGACCTGACGGTCTTCAAGATCGCCGGCGCTGCCGCAGAGGCGGGACTGAGCCTGGACGACGTCGAACGGCTGGCCATCCGGACCAACTACCGCACCCGGTCCCTCGGCGTGGCCTTCGACGGCTGCACGCTGCCCGGCGCGGAGGCCCCGCTGTTCTCTGTCCCCGCGGGGCACATGTCCCTGGGCCTGGGCATCCACGGCGAACCGGGCATCTCCGACCACCCCATGCCCACCGCCTCCGAACTGGCCGAACTCCTGGTCAGCCGGCTCCTGGCCGACAAACCGGACGACGCCGGCACCCGCGTGGTCGCAATCGTCAACGGCCTCGGCACGGTCAAGTACGACGAACTCTTCCTGCTGTTCGGCAAGATCGAGAAGCTCCTCACCGCCGCCGGGCTCACCGTCGTCGAACCCGAATGCGGCGAGCTCGTCACGAGCCTGGACATGTCCGGGCTGTCCCTGACCCTGCTGTGGCTGGACGAGGAACTCGAGCAGTACTGGGCCGCCCCGGCCGACACCCCGGCGTTCCGCAAGGGAAACCTGGCACCCCGTGCCCGCCGCGAACTCGCGGGTCCGGACGCCGAAGAGACCGCCGACGTCGAACGGCCCACCGCCGCGGCGGCAGCCCTCGGCCGGCTGGCCGCCGACTTCCTCGGCCAGGCGCGGGACGTGGTGGTCGAGCATGAGGAAGAACTGGGCCACCTGGACGCCCGCCCCGCCCGCCGCCCCCCCCGGGCAACCAGGACAGCTACAGCGGCGAGGACGCGGCCGCCGCGGTCACGGCCTTCGTGGATGCCATCACCGCGCTCGGCAAGGCCGAGCCGGGGGACAAGACCATGGTGGACGCCCTCTTGCCGTTCCAGGACGCTTTCCTCACCGCGTTCGACGCCGGCACACCAGTGGCCGGTTCCCTCGCCGCGGCGGCGGCCGCCGCCACAGCCGCCGCAGAGCGGACCGCCGGGCTGCGTCCGCTCAAAGGCAGGGCCCGCCCGCTCGCCGAGAAGAGCCTCGGCCACCCCGACCCCGGAGCGGTGTCCTTCGCCCTCATCGCGACCCGGATATCCACCCACACCGACACCGCAGACACAGGATCCCGGCCCGGCACCCCCGAGCCGGCGGAACAAGGAGCACAAGCATGAGCACAGCAACAGGCTGGCGCGTGGTCATCGGCAACGATGAGGCCGGCGTCGAATACAAGAACGCGCTGAAGGCGCTCCTCGAAGCCGACCCCCGTGTGGCGTCCGTGCAGGACGTGGGAGTCGGCGCCAACGACTCCACCGCTTATCCGCACGTCGCCGTCGACGCGGCCCGCAAGATCGCCGACGGCGACGCCGACCGGGCGCTGCTGATCTGCGGCACCGGCCTGGGCGTGGCGATCGCGGCCAACAAGGTCCCCGGCATCCGCGCCGTCACGGCCCACGACAGCTACTCGGTGGAGCGGTCCGTCCTGAGCAACAACGCCCAGGTGCTCACGCTGGGGCAGCGCGTCATCGGGCTGGAACTGGCCAAGAAGCTCGTGGGTGAATGGCTGAGCCACCGCTTCGACGAAAACTCCTCCTCCGCCGCGAAGGTGGACGCCATCTGCTCGTACGAACCCGAATACACGAAGGCAGTCTGAATATGACCGAATCAACAGCAACCGCAGCCGCCATCAACGCCGCCCGCAAGATCGCCGTCGTCGGCTCCGGCTACATGGGCGGCGGGATCGCGCAGGTCCTGGCACTCGGTGGCGCCCGGGTGGCGCTCGCGGATGTGTCCGCGGAAGTGGCCCAGAAGAATTACGAGCGGCTCCTGGCCGAATCCGACGAATTCGTTGCCGCCGGGCTGTTCCCGGAAGGCGCCACCGCAATCCTGAAGGAAAACCTCTGGCCCGCCAAGGACATCGAGGAGGCCGTGGCGGACGCCGACTTCATCGAAGAAGCCGTCCCCGAGGTCATCGAGATCAAGCACCAGACCCTCGCCCGCATCAGCGCGGCCGCCCGCCCGGACGCCATCATCGGGTCCAACACGTCCACGATCTCCATCGCGGACCTGTCCGAGCCGGTCACCAACCCGGAGCGCTTCCTGGGCGTGCACTTCTCCAACCCGTCCCCGTTCATCCCGGGCGTTGAAATCATCCCCCATGCCGGCACCTCGGCCGCCACGGTCGGCGCCGTCCGCGACCTCGTGCACGCGGCCAACAAGCAGACCGCCGTCGTCAAGGACGTCACCGGCTTCGTGCTCAACCGGCTCCAGTACGCGCTGTTCCACGAGGCCGCCCAGCTGGTGGAGCAGGAGATCGCGACCGCGGAGGACGTCGACACCCTGGTCCGCACCACCTTCGGCTTCCGGCTGCCGTTCTTCGGGCCCTTCGCCATTGCCGACATGGCCGGGCTGGACGTCTACAACTTCTGCTACAAGTCCCTCCAGACCGATTTCCCGGAACGGTTCGCGACGCCGAAGATCCTCACCGACCTGGTGGAGGCCGGAAAGCTGGGCACCAAGACCGGAGCTGGCTTCCTCAACGTCCCGGCGGAGCGCACGCCGGAACTGATCGCCTACCGGAACAAGGCGTACGTGGCCATGCAGAAGCTCATCGACGAGCTCGGCCCCGCCCCCATCAGCTGATTCCGCATCTTCCTCTTTCACTTCAGGAGCCTTCCCATGAGCACTTTCCCCACAGAACGCACCGCCATCATCACCGGCGCCGTGTCCGAGCGCGGCATCGGCCGCGCCACCGCCAGCTACCTGGCCGCACAGGGCTGGAGCATAGGCATCATCGACCTCGATGACGCCCTCTGCAAGGCGGCGGCCAAGGAACTGGCAGCCGAGCACGGCGTCAAGGCCTTCGGCGCCGGCGCCAACGTTTCCGACGAAGGCTCGGTCCGCGCGGCAATCGACGCCATCGAGGCGGAACTGCCGCAGATCGTTGCGCTCGCCAACGTGGCCGGGGTCAGCTCTCCGGTGCCCTACCTGGAACTCGACGCCGCCGAATGGGACCGGGTGCTGAACATCAACCTCAACGGCGTCCACTACGCCACCCGCCGCGTCGCAGAATCAATGGTGAAGAACAGGATCGGGCGCATCGTGAACATCTCCTCGGTCTCCGCGCAGCGTGGCGGCGGCACCTTCTCCAAGACGCCGTACTCCGTGGCGAAAGCCGGCGTGATCGGCCTGACCCGGGCCACGGCCCGTGAACTGGGCGAATACGACATCACGGTCAACGCCATCTCACCCGGGCCCATCGACACCGACATCATGGGCGGCACCCTCAGCGAGGAACGCAAGGACGAACTCACCAAAGACCTCGTGGTCAACCGGGTCGGTTCCACCCGGGACATCGCAGCAGCCATCGCCTTCCTCATCAGCGAGGACGCCGGCTATATCTCCGGCCAGACGCTGAATGTGGATGGCGGACTCTACATGCACTAAGGAAGAAGCCTCGTGGCCCAACACAGCCAAACCCCCGCGTCCGGATTCGCAGCCTGGAGCAAGGGACGGAAGATCTACCTCGCCGTCGGGATCCTGGCCTGCGCGGCCGGCGTTCTGATGATGGTTTTTTCGCGCTAGTTTTCTCCGGCCGGATCCGGCCTGGCCTGCCTTGGCCGGGCCGGATCCGGCGTGGCTGGGCCCGATCCGGCGCTCTCCACGCAACTGATTCACCCCACTGAGTTACACCACTGATTGCTCGACGAGGAGTTTTTTTGATGACCGTAACAACAACGTCCACTCGGGACCTACTGGAGACACCGGTCCTTAAATCGGCCATCTCCAAGGCCTCCCGGCGGCTCATGCCCATGCTGGTCATCCTGTACGTGGTGGCCTTCCTGGACCGCACCAACGTGGGCTTTTCCGAGGCGGCGCTGGGCGTGGACAAGGGCATTAGTGCCGGCGCATTCGCCCTGGGTGCCGGGATTTTCTTCATCGGTTACGCACTGTTCGAAATCCCGAGCAATCTGCTCCTGACCAAATTCGGCGCCAAGGTGTGGCTGGCCCGGATCGCCATCACTTGGGGCATCGTCTCGGCCTGCTTCGCGTTCGTCCAGGGCGAGACGTCCTTCATCATCCTGCGCTTCCTGCTGGGCGTCACCGAGGCCGGGCTGTTCCCCGGCGTCATCATGTTCCTGGCCGCATGGTTCCCCAACAAGGTCCGCGTCAAGATGTTCGCCATCTTCTACCTGGCCCAGCCGTTCTCCCAGATGCTGGGCGCGCCGCTCTCCGGCTGGCTGATCAACATCGGCGATCAGGTCCCCGGCGTCCAGGGCTGGCAGGTCATGTTCTTCGTCGAAGGCATGTTGGCCGTCGTTGCCGGCATCGCCGCCTACTTCTTCCTGATCAACAGCCCGCAGGACGCCAAGTTCCTGGACAAGGACGAGAAGAACGCGCTCCTGGAGGTCATGGCGCTCGAGGACACCGTCAAGGAAGAGTCCGGGCCGCACGGCGTCCTGGCCGCCATGAAGAACGGCAAGGTCTGGTACTTCACCGTCATCTACTTCTGCCTGCAGATCGCCGTCTACGGCGTCACCTTCTACCTGCCGCAGCAGGTCGCCCAGCTGACCGGCCAGAAGGTGGGCATCGCCGTCGGCCTGATGGCAGCCATCCCGTGGTTCTTCGGCATCTTCGCCTGCTACTTCATCGGCAAGGCAGCGAACACGGTGATCCGCCGCCGGGTCTGGGGCACCGGCCTATTCATCTCCACCGGACTCTGCATCTTCGGCTCTGCGTGGGCCGGCGCCAACCACATTCCGGCGCTCGGCATCATCTTCATCACCCTCGCCGTGTGCTCGTTCCTCTCCATCGGCCCCATCGCGTGGTCCTACCCGACGGCGTTCCTCACCGGAACCGCCGCGGCCGCGGGGATCGGCCTGATCAACTCGCTCGGTAACCTCGGCGGCTTCGTCGCGCCGATCCTGCGCACCTCGGTCAACCAGATCACCGCCTCGGACACCGGGACAATGGGCGTCTACGCCCTCGGCGTGCTCCCGTTCCTGGCAGCGGCCATGATGTTCGCGACCCGCCGCTTCAAGAACAAGGCCGACGAGCTGCTGGAGCAGTAAAGGCCCCCGGCCTCACTTCCAGCGCGACGTCCAGCCCCCATCCACTGGATCCAGCAGAAAGCACCAACACATGCAGCAGAGCCCCGGCAGCCAGACCTCCAACACCCGCATCCTGGTGGGGGTCAGCACCAAGATGTACCTCGGCTACCGGGACAGCCTGGACTGGCTCGAGCGGCTGCAGCACGAAGTGGACACCCGCCCGGCCCTCGCGGCCGGGCGGGTTGTCCCGTTTGTCATCCCGTCCTTCCCCGTCCTGCCCGCGGCGGCCCGGCTCCTGGCGGGTTCGCCGCTGCTCCTTGGTGCGCAGAACTGCGGCTGGGCGGATGGGCCCTGGACCGGGGAAGTGGCCCCGTCCATGCTCGCGGAACTCGGCGTCCGGCTCGTGGAGGTCGGCCATGCCGAACGCCGGCGGCACTTCAACGAGGACGACGCCATGATCACCCGCAAGGTCCGGGCCGCGGACGACGCCGGGCTCGCCGCGCTGCTGTGCGTGGGGGAGCGCGACGGCGGGCAGCCGGCGGCTGCGGCGGACTTTGTGTTCCGCCAGATCGAGTCGGCCGTCGACGGCGACTGGGACCTCGCCGGCCGCCTGGTGGTGGCGTACGAACCGGTCTGGGCCATCGGCGCGACCGAGCCGGCCGCCGCCGCCTACGTGTCCGACGTCGTCAGCCGGCTCCGGGACCAGCTCACCGCCGCCGGCGTGCCAGGGTTGCCGGTCATTTACGGCGGATCGGCCAAACCGGGTCTGCTGCCCACGCTTGAGGGTCTCTCGGGCCTGTTCCTGGGCCGGTTTGCACACGACCCGGTGAATTTCGGCACGGTGCTCGATGAGGCGCTCGTGCTGGCCGAAGGCCTCCTCGCGACCGACCCCGCCACCGTGGGACATGTCCAGCCCTGACCGCGGGCGACGGGCATGATGCCTAGATCTCCCTTGGTCGAGGCCAAGAATGAGCATGTCCCCTAGGGGTGGCCGCCGGGGAATGGGCATGTTCCGTGGGGTGGGTGGCGAAGAGTGGACATGTCCGGGCCTGACCGCGGGCGACGGGTATGATGCCTAGATGTCCCTTGGTGGAGGGGAAGAATGAGCATGTCCCCTGGGATGGCTGGCGAAGAATGGGCATGTCCCCTGGGGTGGCTGGCGAAGAATGGGCATGTCCCGTGGGGTGGCTGGCGAAGAGTGGACATGTCCGGCTCTGACCGCGTGCGACGGGCATGATGCCTAGATGTCCGTTGGTCGAGGGGAAGAATGGGCATGTCCCGTGGAGTGGCTTGGCGAAGAGTGGACATGTCCGGCTCTGACCGCGTGCGACGGGCATGATGCCTAGATGTCCGTTGGTCGAGGCGAAGAATGGGCATGTCCCTCGTCGGAGGGTGCGGGCAAGCGAAGAATGAGCATGTCCCGCTTCTGGGCTAGGACAGCTACGCGCTGACCGACCTCTGGCACAGGCCGATGAAGCCGCCCAGCTGTTCCATGCCCTCCGGATGCGTGGGGAGGTAGTTGGTCAGTTCGGGCGCGCGGACGATCACGGCACGCCATTGGCCGCGGGACACCGCCACATTGATCCGGTTCCGCGAGAGCAGGAATTCCATGCCCCGCGGAGCCTCGGCCACCGCAGAACATGCCATGGACACAATCACGACCGCGGCCTCCTGGCCCTGGAACTTATCCACGGTCCCCACCCGCACGCCGGCGAGATTCGCGGCGTCCAAGGAATCGCGGATGACATTGACCTGGGCGTTGTAGGCGGCCACCACCAGAATGTCGGACGCTTCCAATGGCCGGGCTCCGTCTGCGGTGTGCCAGGAAAGGCCCAGATGGCGGCGCACCTGCCCGACGACCTCGGCAGCCTCCTCGGCCGACGACGTCGTGTTCCCGCTGTGTGGCACCATCACCGTCTCAATCCCCGCGGGCACACCCTCCAGACGGCGCAGATCCGCGGATGGGGCGGAACGCAACCGGCCCTCGTAGGACAACTCCGAGACGGCCAGGCACAGCTCGGAGGTCATCCGCCACGAGTCGGCCAGGAAGTAGCCAAGCTCGGGCGGCAGCGTGGCGTGGCCTGCGGAAATCCAGCCCAGGGCCGACTCGTCGACCGGCTCCGGGTGCCTGCCCTGGCTGACCTGCGGCAGCTGCTGCGGGTCGCCGAGCAAGAGCAGTCGGCTGCTGGCCTGCGCCACGGCAAGGGTGTTGGCCAGCGAGAACTGGCCGGCCTCGTCGATCACCAGGAGGTCCAGGGAGCCGGCCGGGACGGTGGCGCCTGTCATGGTCCACGCCGTGCCACCGACGAGGGCGCCTCCAGGCGCACCCAGCAGCTCCGCAACGTCCTTGCCGGTGCGCCGGGCCCACGGCAGGGCGTTGTTGTGCTTCACGTCTTTGGCCACCAGCGCCGGGTCGACCCCAGCCTTCGTGACAGCGGTCTTCAGCAGGTTCTCCACCACCGCGTGCGACTGGCCGACGACGCCGACTTTCCAGCCGCGGGCCACGAGCCGGGCGATGACGTGGGACCCCACATGGGTCTTGCCCGTTCCGGGCGGACCCTGCACTGCCAGGTAGGAGTGGTCAAGGGCCAGCACGGCCGCCGTGATGGCTTCAATGAAGCGGTCCGGTCCGGCGCCAGGCTGCGGCAGTGAAGCTCCGGCGGCCAGCCTCGGTGGCTGACGCCGGACGAGGTCAAGCGCAGGATGGCGGGGGAGGGAGCCGGACCCCAGGCCGGCGACCACCGTGTCAGCGAGGGCTGCCAGTGCTTGCTCGAGGCTCTTGGTGGCGAGGGGTTGGTCTTCCGTCAGCGCGATGGGGAGGTCATTGTAGGGCTGTATCTTCCGGTGCAGCCGGTCCCGGATGATGACGGTGTCCTTGCCGTCCTCATGGCCCAACTCCAGGACCTCCGTGCCGAACCATCCGCTCCGTCCGGTTCCGTTCTTGCCGGTACCTTCCAGCCCGGCGGGAAGAGGCAGTTCGTACATGCGGAACCACTTGCTGCCCTCGCGGAGGTCCGACCCTGGACTCACGGAGCCGGACAGCTTGACCCGCCGTTCCGGAAGTTTGGTCCCCGTCTGTTGCCAGTCGTCGAGGATTTCCGCGGATTCGACGAGGAAAACGTTCCGGTCCCGTTCGTGCGTGTCCGGACCGTGCTCACACCGATCGAAGTGCGCCCACCAGAACGACTTGCGCTCCCGGCGGTGATAGCTCACGGCCGCGGCCAGCATGGCCACGGCCTTACGGTCGTCCTCGGACAAGCCGCTGCCCGGCTCAGCAAATTCCATCAGTGCCAGCTCAGCCGGGGCAAGCGCCGCATCGGCCCGTGCCGAGCCGTCGTCGGGGCCGTCCTCCGAGCGGGACGCCGCGCCCGGCTCCGCGCCGTGTGGCTCCAGCCGGCGTTCCTTGGCCAGCCCGAGCAGCCAGTTCCGGAGCTCCAGCGTGGAGAGGCAGTCGTATTCGTTGTAGTCGGAGATCCCGGCGAGGATTGTGGCCGCTTCGTCGGGCCGCTCATTGTCCCTCGCGTCGCAGAACCGTGCATAGGCAATCACGGAGGCGCCGGCGTCCTTCACTTCGCCAGTTCGAAGGTTCGCCCCCATGTAGAGCGGTTCGAGCTTCTTGATGCTGTAAGAGTTTTCGGAGATCCTGATGCTGTTCCGGACCGTTTGGTACAGGTCCACCAGCAGGCCTTCGCGGAGCCACTCGTCCACGATGTCCTCCCCGGCAACGTGCATCACCGAGAGTTTTCGAAGCGCCGTTTTTTCATACGGTGCGTAGTGGTAGACGTGCATGTCCGGGTGGTCCCGCCGGCGTTTCTCGACATAGTCAAGGAAATCGAGGAACGCCTGCTTCTCCGCCTCCCGGCTGTGGGCCCAGAATGGCCGGAAAATCCCCGGAGTCCCGGGCTCGGTGGGCGCCTCGATCACGCCGAACAGGTACTCGAGCCCCCACACTCCCGTGGCGCGGTCCTGCCACAGCGGATCGCCTTCGAAGTCGAAGAAAATATCGCCCCGGCTCGGTGGGGGCAGCTCGGCCAGGGTGTTCCCGGGCAGGACGCCGTAGCGGATGGTGTGCTCTTCGCCGTCCTTGCGGTAGCAGACTTCTCCGTCGGCAGGGCCAACGCCGCTCTGCATCCGCGCCTGTTCCTGCAGGCGCAGGAGCGTAGGTGTGGGCTTGGTGAGGGTCGCTTGCGCCAGTCCAGTGACTGAACGAATCCCACGTTCGTGGAGGTTCTTACGCTGCACGGAGTTCATCCGGGCCACGAGGAGGAGATCGTCGGTGGCTTTGACTTGCTCCTGGCAGTAATCGCAGCGGCCACAGGCGGTCAGCCCGGGCGCGCCCCACTCCACTGGTCCCGGCTGTGCGATGTGCGCGGCGGTCAGCGCGAGGAAACGCTCGCGGCGCTCTCGGAAAACCGGCAGGATTTCGGAGAGTTTGTGGTGGCTTCGCACGTAGTCGAATCCGCCGCCGGGCAGCTGCACTGTCGAGCCAAGGACGAGGGTCACTGCCGGGTCCACCGGGATCCCGGCCTTCAGCAGCTGGTCGCCGTAGGCGGCCAGCTGGAGCAGGGCCGTCACCTTTGCGTGGCGGGCGAGCTTGGTGTCGAACACGGCGTAGCTGCCGTCGGACTGCCGCACGAGGAAGTCGGAGCGGCCGTGGAACTGGCCGTCGAAGAAGGCGGCCTGGAAGACGACGTCGGCTCCCGCGCGCAGCGCCCCAATGGACTCGGCGTGCTTGACCGCCAGCGTGGCGCGGTCCATGGCCTCGGCCGGGACGACGTCGTACACGCCGTGCCCGGTGGCCGGATCCCAGTCGCCAAACTCCGCAACGAAACCGCCGAGGACCTTGCGCTCGTGGAGGTCACCCAACACCGCTGCATGCTTGAGCATCTCGTCGTCTTCGAACGTAGCTCGGGGGGACCGGCCCAGCTTCTCGTCGAGTTTCCGCAGCAGCTGATACTCGCAACTCGCTGCCACCACGAGGTCGCTCGCGGAGTAGATCAGCTCCGGTAATGAGCCCGGTACCTCAGGTTCAAGAAAAAACACTGTGCCCCCGTTGTTGGTGCCCCGTTGTTGGTGCCCTCCGCTATTCAAGCTATCAAAGCCCTCTGACAGTTAAACATGGGACAGGAACCAGGCAAGGGCCTCTGGTTCCTGTCGTAGGACCGGCGTAGGGTCTGAGGATTATGACGGAACAACAACCGTATGAGCTGGTCCAGCGCTACGCGCACTTCGAGCTGCGCCGCTATCCCGCGTACGCTGTGGCGGAAATAGAGGTCAAAGCGACCTTCGACCGCGCCGGCAATGCCGCCTTCCGGCACCTGTTCAACTACATCAGCGGCAGCAACACAGCGCAACGGAAGCTGGCGATGACGGCCCCGGTGATCCAGGAACCTGGGTCGTCGCAAAAGCTGGCGATGACCGCTCCGGTACTGCAAAGCGGACCGCTCCCGGGAAGCGCAGAGCCCGCTGATTTCATCGTCGCCTTCGTGCTCCCCGCCGGGGTGACGGCGGAGACGGCGCCGGTCCCGGCCAACCCCGACGTCAGAGTCCGGACCCTGCCGGGTTCTTTGGCAGCCGCTCTTCGGTTCTCGGGCAGCGGGTCGGAGGCGGCCTTTCTACGGCGAAACGAAGGCCTCCAAGAGGCACTCAGGCTGGCCGGGCTGAAGGGTGTTGGGCCGCCACGATTCGCCCGTTTTGATCCGCCGTTCAAGCCGTGGTTCCTGCGCCGCAACGAGGTTGTTCAGGACGTGCAGGAGCCCCTTCCGTCTTCAGGCGAGCCCGGCCGCTGACCGGGGTAGGGCAAAATGGTTTGGTGACCCAACACCCGCAGCGACCCGTCAACCCCGCCTCGCCCGCCTCCGGCCCGTCCGCGAAGGCCGGCTCAGCACAGACCGGCATGCCGCATTCCCAGGAGTCCGGCATCGCCGCCCAGATCGCCGGCGAGCTCGGCGTCCTGCCGTGGCAGGTCAAGGCCGCCGTGGATCTGCTCGATGCCGGGTCCACTGTGCCCTTCATCGCCCGCTACCGGAAGGAAGCTACCGGCACCCTGGACGATACCCAGCTCCGCGAGCTGGAGGAGCGGCTGCGCTACCTGCGCGAGCTCGAGGACCGCCGCCGGAGTATCCTCGAGGCGATTGCCGCCCAAGGCGCGCTGACCCCGGAACTGCAGGCCGCCGTCGTCGACGCGGACACGAAGTCGCGGCTGGAGGACATCTACCTCCCGTTCAAAACCAAGCGGCGCACCAAGGCGCAGATCGCCCGCGAAGCCGGACTGGAGCCGCTCGCCGACGCCCTGCTCAAGCGCCCCGAACTGGACCCGGAGCGCGAGGCGGCCAAGTACCTCAACGCCGAACACTCGATCGGGGACCCCGCCGCGGCGCTCGCCGGTGCCCGCTCCATCCTGGTGGAACGCGTTGCGCAGGACGCCGACCTGGCCGCCACGCTCCGGGAACGGCTATGGACCCAGGGCCGGATGGTGTCCCGGGTGAAGAAAGGCAAGGAAGCCGAAGGCCAGAAGTTCAAGGACTACTTCGAGTTTTCCCAGCAGCCGGCCGGCATGCCCTCGCACCGTGTGCTGGCGCTGCTGCGCGGAGAAAAGGACGGCGCGCTGGAGCTGGATCTCGCCGAGGCGGATCCGAACGACGACGCCGCCCTGACCGCCGCGCGCGGCCGGTACGAGGCCGCCGTGGCCAGGTTCCTCGGGGTCGCCGACCGCGGCCGGGCCGCCGATGCCTGGCTGCTGCAGACCGCGCAGCTGGCCTGGCGCTCGCGCGTCCTGGCGCGGCTAACGGCAGACCTGCGCAGCCGGATGTTCGCCGCCGCCGAGGACGAGGCCGTGCGTGTGTTCGCCGCGAACCTGCGCGATGTGCTGCTCGCCGCGCCGGCCGGGAACCGTGCCACCCTGGGCCTGGACCCGGGACTGCGCACCGGCGTCAAGGTCGCCGTGGTGGATGGAACCGGCAAGGTGGTCGCAACGGACACCGTCTACCCGCACGCCCCGGCCCGGAAATGGGTCGAGGCGCTGCGGACCCTCGTGGGCCTCGCCACGAAGCACGGGGTCGAACTCGTCGCGATCGGCAACGGCACCGCGTCGAGGGAGACGGACAAGCTCGCCGCCGAACTGCTCAAGCAGCTCTCCTCCGGGGCAGAAAACAAGCCGCAGAAAATTGTGGTGTCCGAGGCCGGGGCATCGGTGTATTCGGCGTCGGCGCTTGCCGCGGCTGAGCTGCCCGGCATGGATGTGTCCCTGCGCGGCGCCGTCTCGATCGCCCGGCGGCTGCAGGACCCGCTCGCGGAGCTGGTGAAGATTGAGCCGAAGTCGATCGGCGTCGGGCAGTACCAGCACGACGTCACGGCCGCGAAGCTGGACCGCAGCCTGGACGCGGTGGTCGAGGACTGCGTGAACGCGGTGGGCGTGGACGTCAACACCGCCTCGCCCGCACTGTTGAGCCGGGTGGCAGGGGTCGGGCCGCTGCTGAGCGAGAACATTGTGGCGTACCGGAACGAGCACGGGCCCTTCGCCAAGCGCAGCGAGCTGAAGAAGGTCCCGCGGCTGGGCGCCAAGGCGTTTGAGCAGTGCGCCGGCTTCCTGCGGATCACCGGGGGAGCGGAGCCGCTGGACGCTTCCAGCGTGCACCCGGAGGCCTACCCCGTGGCCCGGAAAATCAAGGCGGCCGCCGGTAAAGCGCCCGCTGCGGGAAGCTTTGCGGCGCTGAACCCGCAGGACTTCGTGGACGGCTCCTTCGGCCTGCCCACCGTGCAGGACATCATCGCCGAGCTCGAGAAGCCCGGCCGTGACCCGCGTCCGGCCTTCGCGGCGGCAGCGTTTTCTGAAGGCATCGAGAAGATCTCGGACCTCAGGCCCGGCATGGTGCTGGAGGGAACGGTGACCAACGTGGCCGCGTTCGGCGCGTTCGTCGACGTCGGGGTGCACCAGGACGGGCTCGTGCACGTGTCGGCCCTGGCCAACCGCTTTGTCTCTGATCCCCGTGAGGTGGTGAAGTCCGGGCAGGTGGTCCGGGTCAAGGTGCTGGAGGCGGATCCGGAGCGGAAGCGCATCTCGCTCACCCTCAGGCTCGACGACGAACCGGCCTCCGGCGGCCGTGCGGACTCGCGGCCGGAACGTCCGCGGCAGGCGACGTCGCAGCCGGCGTCGCAAGCGCCGTCGACCCAGCCGTCGACCCAGCCGTCCGGAAGGCAGCCGTCCGGGAAACCGGCAACCGACCGGCGGACGCCGGGCAGGCAACCGCAGAAGCCGGCCCCCACGCCGTCGCCGGTCAACACCGCGATGGCCGAGGCGCTCCGGAAGGCCGGCCTGGGCAAGTAGCGCCCGGTGCGGCTGCCGCACCACCGTTCGTCGCGGATTCCCTACCGCTTGGCGCATAACTAGTACGTTTGCTGACGATCTGCACCATGATTGCCGGAGGCAACGGCCCTCTACCGGAAGCTCGGTCAGAGGCCCTGGCAGAGGGCCGTTTCCGCAATGTGCTGGACACCGATGTCGTTGACGAGCAGGGGGAGTACTTATGGGTTGGCTGGACCGCGAACGAACCATCGCCCCGCCGGGATTTAACCGGTGGCTCGTCCCCCCGGCAGCCCTCGCGGTGCACCTGTGCATCGGCCAGGCCTACGCGACGAGCGTTTACAAGACCGCGCTGGTGAAGCACTTCGGCGCGAGCCTGACCGAGATCGGCGTGATCTTCTCCGTTGCGATCGTGATGCTAGGCCTCTCGGCCGCCATCATGGGCACCTGGGTGGACAGGAACGGGCCCCGCAAGGCGATGTTCACCTCCGCCGCGTTCTGGGCGAGCGGCTTCCTGATCGGCTCCCTGGGCATCTTCAGCCACCAGCTCTGGCTCGTCTACCTCGGCTACGGCGTCGTCGGCGGCATCGGACTGGGGATCGGTTACATCTCCCCGGTCTCCACCCTGATCAAATGGTTCCCGGACCGGCCCGGACTGGCCACGGGCATGGCGATCATGGGGTTCGGCGGCGGCGCCCTGATCGCCAGCCCGGTCTCCACGGCCCTGCTGAAAATGTATGATCCCAACTCCGGGGCCAAGGGCTGGGTGGCCAGCGGTGAGTCGGTGGGCAAGCTCTTCCTGACCCTCGCCGTCGTCTATCTGGCCTACATGATGTTCGGCGCGTTCACCATCAAGGTCCCGTCCGAGGGATGGAAACCGGCAGGTTTCGACCCCGCAAAGGTCAAGGCCGCCTCGCTGGTCACCACGGACAACGTCTCCGCCAGGAACGCGGTCAAGACCAGGCAGTTCTGGCTCGTCTGGATCGCCCTGTTCTGCAATGTCACGGCAGGGATCGGCATCCTTGAGCAGGCCGCTCCGATGATCCAGGACTTCTTCCGCCAGCCCGACGGCACGTCCGTGGCCAGCGCCGCAGTGGCCGCCGGCTTCGTGGGGCTGCTCTCGATCGGCAACATGTCCGGCCGCTTTGCCTGGTCCGCCACCTCCGATGTCACCGGCCGCAAGCGCATCTACATGGTCTACCTCGGCGTCGGCGCCGTGCTCTACACCGTGCTGGCGCTGGCCGGCTCTACGTCCACCGTCCTCTACGTGGCCCTCGCGTTCGTCATCATCTCCTTCTACGGTGGTGGGTTCGCGACGGCCCCCGCCTACCTGCGCGACCTCTTCGGCACGTTCCAGGTCGGAGCCATCCACGGCCGGCTCCTGACGGCCTGGTCCGCGGCGGGTATCGCCGGGCCGCTGATCGTCAACGCTTTCCTGGACGCGCAGGGCAAGCCCGGCGCGCTCAACGCCGCGTCCTACCAGCCCGCCTTGCTGACCATGGTGGGGCTGCTGGTGATCGGTTTCGTGGCGAACCTCTTGGTCACGCCGGTGGACGCACGATTCCACGAACCACGTCCTGGCCGCGTCCGGTCCGAAGAACCTGCCTTGGAGGGCTGAAATGAGCAGTGCACAGAGTTCCGTCACACCGTCCACCGGGAGGTTGGTCATCGCCTGGGCGCTTGTCGGCGTGCCGCTCGCGTATGGCGTCTATGAGACCCTCACCCGCGTGGCGGCCCTGTTTGGCTGACACGGTGGTGACAGAAGTCTTCGGTGATAGTCCGCGCGCCGTGAGCGCACCGTTCACACGCCCGGAGGCGTTCACCACCCGCCCCACGCTGCAGGGCACGTTTGGGATGAGCGCGTCCACGCATTGGCTTGCGACGGCGGCGGCCCAGTCCGTGTTGGAGCGCGGTGGGAACGCCTTCGACGCCGCGGTGGCGGGAGCGTTCGTGCTCCATGTGGTGGAGCCGCACCTCAACGGGCCCGGCGGAGACATGACCGGGATCTTCGTCACCGCGGACCGGCCGGAGCAGCCCATAGTCCTGATGGGGCAGGGCCCGGCGCCGGCCGGGGCCACGGTGGAGCACTATGTGGCCGAAGGCCTGGACCTCGTTCCGGGATCGGGTGCCCTGGCCGCCGCGGTGCCTGCCGCCGTCGACGCCTGGCTCCTGCTGCTGCGTGACCACGGGACGTGGGAGCTGGACGCGGTCCTGGACTTCGCGATCGGCTACGCGCGGGACGGCCACCCGGTGCTCGGCCGGGTCGGAACCACCATCGCGGCCGTGTCCGCGCTGTTCGAGGCGCACTGGCCCACGTCGGCTGAGCTGTGGATACCGGGCGGCCGAGTCCCGGTTGAGGGCGAGCTGGTGTGGAACCCGGCCTATGCCCGCACCCTGGAACGGCTCGTGCAGGCCGGAGTCAGGGAATTCACCCGCGAGGCGGGAATTGATGCGGCCCGCCGCGAGTGGCGGGAGGGGTTCGTGGCCCGCGCCATGGTGGAGTCGGTTCAGTCCCCGCACCGGCATTCCTCGGGCACGGATCACCGCGGAGTGCTCGCCTTGGACGATCTCGCGGGATTCGAAGCCGGGTATGAGGCGGCCGCCACTGTGGAGTTCCGGGGCCACACGATTGCCAAGACCGGGCCGTGGGGCCAGGGGCCGGCGCTGCTGCAGACCCTGGCCATCCTGTCCGGTTTCGAGGACCGGTTCCTTGATCCGTCCACCGAGCTGGGGGCGCACACCGTCCTGGAGGCGCAGAAGCTCGCGCTCGCGGACCGGGAGGCATACTACGGCGACACGGACGTGCCGCTCGATTACCTGCTCTCGGAGGACTACTGCGCCGGCCGCCGTGCCTTGATCACGGAGCGGGCGTCCCACGACTTCCGGCCTGGCACCGTGCCCGGGCGGGAGCCGTACAGGCCACCACTGCGCACCAGTTACACGCCGCGGGCGCTCGCGGGCCATGCCGCCGCGGCCGGACTCGGCGTCGGCGAGCCCACCGTGACATCCGCGGGGGAGACCCGCGGCGATACCTGCCATATCGACGTCGTGGACCGCTGGGGCAATATGGTCTCCGCCACTCCGTCCGGCGGCTGGCTGCAGTCGTCCCCGGCGATCCCGGAGTTGGGCTTCTGCCTGGGCACCCGGCTGCAGATGACCTGGCTGGAGCCCGGGACGCCGTCCACGCTGACGCCCGGCAAACGCCCGCGTACCACCTTGACGCCCACGCTCGTGCTGCGGGACGGCCACGCAGTGACCGCGCTGGGGTCGCCCGGCGGCGACCAGCAGGACCAGTGGCAGCTGCCGTACCTGCTGCGGACCATCGTGGGCGGGTATTCGCCGCAGCAGGCCATCGACGCACCGACGTTCCATACGACGTCGATGCCCGGGTCCTTCTGGCCGCGCACCTGGGAGCCCGGCGGCGCCGTCGTCGAGAACCGGCTCGGTGAGGACGTCATCGCGGGGCTGGAACGCCGCGGGCATGTGGTCAGCCGGGCTGGTGACTGGGCGCTGGGGCGGTTGTCCGCCGTCGTGCGGGATCCTGAGACCGGGGTCCTGCAGGCTGCCGCAAATCCGCGCGGTGCGCAGGGGTACGCCGCGGGCCGGTAGCGGTTGGCGGTGCGTAGCGGTGGAGCTGGGGATGCTCGCTTCCTAGCCGGAAGCCTTGAGCCGGTCCATGAAGCGGAGCGACTCGGCAACTATCTGCTGCTGCGCCTCGTTGCGGCTGATGCCCGGCTCGCCGTCCCCGGGCTGCCCACCGTAGTCACCGAAGAACGCGTGCACGCCGCCCACAACCGTTGCGTAGGTGGTGGTTGGCGGGAGCAGGGGCCTCGACGCCGCGATCTTGTCCGGGGTGCTCAGGCCATCGTTTGTGCCGGAGATGGAGAGCACCGAGAGGCCCTGCGCGTCCGCCATGTTCTCTGCGGGGTACGAAGCAAAGAGCAGCAGCCCGGAGACGTCGTGATTCGCCGCCGCGAACGATGATGCGCTCACGCCGCCCAACGAATGACCACCGACGGCCCAGGAAGCGATTTCGGGATGCCGGTCCATGGCTGCGCGGGCCTGGTTGGTGTCCAGCAGGGAGACGCCAAGGGGTGGCTTCAGGATGACGACTAGATGACCCGCGTCCGCGAGCGGCTGCAGCAGGTCCTGATAGGCGTGCGCGTCGACCCTGGCACCGGGGTAGAAGACGAGACCCGTGGTGGCTTGGCCCGCCGGGGCAAGGGTGATCGAAGTGGCGTCTTCTGCAGCCTTTGACCCGGCTGGCGCGGTCGCGGTGGGCCCATTGGCCGGGGCCGTCTTCTCCCGGTCGGGTTGGTGGGGGAACGGGCTGAGCCACATCAGCGCCGCCACGAAACCGAGGACCGTGAGCCGGCCTGCGATCCCGCGGACCAACTGCCAGGTGGAAATGTCACCGCTACGCTGCTGTTTGCCGCCGAAGAACCAGCGTCTGACCAGAATCAGCGCCCACAGAATCCCCAGTGCGACGGCGGCCACCAGGAGAGCGGGCAGGGCGGGGTGGCCGCCGAGGACGGCCGGGTTGCTGAGCAGCATCCAGAGCGGGACCACTATCAGGGCGGCCGCCGCGAGAGCGCCGCTCCAGTTCAGGATCGAGGACTTCCAGGAAGTGGAGTTGGGCCCTTTGGGGACGGGGCCGCGGGTTTCGGTGGGGTTCGCAGGACGAAAAGGCTGGCCTTCCTTCACGGCTTGATGATATCGCCCCGGCAGCGGAACCCGATGGTGTCCGGGTGCGGCAAAACCCCGTCACCGGCTCGATCAGCGGCCGCTGCGCCCCACCCACAGCCCATGCAGCAGCGGAAGCACTGACGCGATCATCAGGACATTGCCGAGCACCATGTCATCCGCGCGGACCACGGAGCCGGAAACCAGCAGGGCGCCGAAGATCAGCGCCGATGCTGATCGCTGCGCCGTGCGGTCAAGCCGTCCCAGCTGCCGCTCGAGGCGCGGATTTGCCACCGACAGTGAACCGTCCTCGAATCGGGTTAGCAGCCCATCCATACGTTTCGGCAGACCCAGCGCCATCCCGGCGGCATCGAGCGCCTGCTGGGCAACGTCCTGCACGATGTTGCCGCGCTCGTCGCGCAGCAGCTGCGCCGCATAGGGTTCGACCGAATCCCACAGATTGAACCGGGCGTCCAGCGAGCTGCACACACCCGACGTCAGTGACATGGCCCGGATGATGAGCAGGAAGTTCTCCGGGAATTGGAAAGGCAAGGACCGGACAGTGTCACCGAACTCCACCGCGAACTCCCGGAACTCCCTGGGGTCGACCTCGCGAAGCTCGGCGAAGCCCATCCCGCCAAATCGGGCGAAGAGGTGCGTCATTGCCCGCTCAAGCTCCACAGTGTCCGCCGAAGGCACCAGCACACCGACGTTCCGGATGGCGGCCACCAGACCCTTGCCGTCACGCGAAGCGGCCGCGATGAGCAGCTTCCGCAGACCGCTGCGTGTGCTCGGCGGGATCTCGCCCATCATGCCGAAGTCGATGAAGGTCAGCTTCCAGGGGTGCGCTGCGGATGGATCCGTAGCCGGCGTGACAAAAATGTTGCCCGGGTGCGGATCGGCGTGGAAAAACCCGGTGGTGAACATCTGGTCGAACATGACGGAGGCAAAAACCGGGGCGACCTGCGCCGGATCGATACCGGCAGCCAGCAGCGCCACCGAGTCCGTGATTTTGATCGCTGTCACGTCTTCGAGGGTGAGCACGCGGCGGGTGCTTCGCTCCCAGACGACGCCGGGCACCTCCACCCGGGCGTCATCGGCAAAATCGACCCCGAACCGCTCCGCGTTCGCCCCCTCATTCAGGTAGTCGATTTCCTCAAGGCTGGTCTGCGCAAACTCCTCGACCAGGGCGGGCATGTCAGCACGATCTGACACCAGGCGTACGTGGCTGAGCCAGCCGCCCACTTTGCGCAGTGCCGCCAGGTCGACGTCGACAATGTCGTTGATGCCCGGCCGCTGTACTTTCAGAACCACACGGTCGAGACCGGTGTCGGCGGCGTCGTCCGGGCGAAGCCTGGCCCGGTGCGCCTGCCCGAGCGACGCTGCCGCGATCGGTGTCTCCTCGATCGAGGCGAACAACCGCTCCAGCGGCGCGCCCAGCTCAGCTTCGGCGAGGGCTCGGATCGCGGAGAACGAAACCGGAGGCACCTCGTCCTGCAGCCCCTCGAGTTCCTTGGTGATCTCGGGCGGCAGCACGTCGAGCCGGGAGGACAGGAACTGTCCGACTTTGATCATGAGGCCGCCGAGGTCCACCGCCAGCGCATGGAAGCGCTGCGCGAAGCGCCGCATCCTCTTCGCCCTGGTGCGCTCGGCAATCCTCACCAGCCCGATGCGGGGGAGGAGCAGCTCAAACCACCAGGTCACCGCGAGATGCCACGCGGCGAAACGTAGGATGCGGCGGTAACGGGCCCGGTGGTTCCCGGCGCCGGGGACCGTGGCTGCCCGGTCCCGGCGAACCGACGTCACCCCCGTCAGCCCTGGGCGAGGATCGCGTACAACCGGCGGCGCGCGTCATCGAGCACCGCCACGGCTTCCTGCACCTGCTTCGGCGTCCCGGTGCGTCCCACCTGGGAGGCGGCTTGTGCGAGCTCGACGCCCGCCTTGGGCAGCGCCGCGAACCCCGAGCCCGATGCTGGACCCGACTCCCAGGGCGCTGACATGCCGGCACCCGCTACCTCCTCGCGGCCCGCCTCCGTCAGGGAATAGATCTTGCGGCCGTTGGATTCCTCAGCACGGATAATGCCCTCGTCGGCCAGCAGTTGGAGGGTTGGATAGACGGAGCCAGCGCTGGGCTTCCAGGTCCCGCCGCTGCGCTCCTCAATTTCACGAATGATCTGATAGCCGTGCATCGGCCGCTCGGCGAGCAGTGCCAGCACAGCCGAGCGCACCTCGCCGCGCCCCGCCCGGGATCCCGAGCGCTTCTCGAACCTCGAACGCAACTCCTCTACGGCCTGCCACATGCCGTCGACATTGTTGCCGCGAAATCCGCCTGCCGGGTAAGAACTGCGCATCATGCTCTCCTCTGGACAACCGTGAGCGATATACAACGATAGCCAACGATACACGCGCAGATTTGCGAAACCAAGAGCGATAGCCATCCACATCTTGCATCGTGATGCCACAGCAAGGAGACCCGTCGAATGCCAAAAAATACGGGTCAAGGAACCACGGCCCATTAGCCAATGTGCAGTCAGGCGTGTTGCCTCAGCCTCGCTTCCAGTCAGCCTTCCGGACCGAACGACGATGCCTTTGGGCTTCTGAAGAAATTAGCCAATGCCGACCGCACCAACACCGCCCATGAACCCTCGTTGGTGGCGTCAGCGTTCCTTATTTGCGGTTTCCCGGGCCCGCTTAGCGGGCGTACGGCGCTTACTTGCATGCTGCCAGGCCAGTCCTGCCTGAGTGCCCGAAATAAACCCACCGAACCACGCGATTCCGGCTGGGCCCAACACCAAACAGAGGACGAGGACCAGCACCAAAACCAGCATGGCAAGCCATCGCCAGAGCGGCGAAAAACGCAGCAACCACACGCCCACGGCCAGACCTGCGAGTAATGCAACGACCTCCTGCATCACATGGTCCTGAGGCCCGAGCACGATCACCGCGGCCGTGGCGCTCAAGAGCACGCCACTAAGGATCAGAGCATTCCTTACCGGATGCTCAGCTTTCCTTCCCACAACAGCCAACCCTTTCTTGGCCTGTTTTGCCCACCATCCGAGTCCGCTTTGCAGTTGGTCGCCACCGAAGCCGACGGTGCCACCTCCAAAGGCGGCGCCCCACACGCGCTATGGTGCTCGGAGGCTGCATGTTGCGGATCCGGTGCGGGACGAAGTGCGTCGCGGGCTGACGAGCGAAGGCTTCTACTGCACGACGCGGGAGGACCAGATTGGAGGAGCTAGTCGAATTTCAGATCCAGCATCGGTAAGCACATTTTTCCCGAGCAGTTTCTAACTGCCATTAGCAAAATCGGTGAGCTTTTGAAGAAGTTCTTCGTATTCAGCGTTGAGAACATCATCGACTGATCCGTTCTTGTAAACGTATCGGTCGCTGAGGCTGCCGCTGCCCTGCCCAAAGCTCCCAAAGACCCACTCTCGCGCCTCGTCCACAGCCTTAGTTGACGAATCGGCGCGAAGTTTTACCGCGAGATCTTCGTAATTCTGAGCTAGTTTGGCGAGCTCCATAATTCTCAGCAGACTCGCAAACCTGAGCATATCGAGTGTCAGAGTATCTATATCAGTGCCCATGTTTAATCCAATTTCCATTCTTTGAGAATTTCTCCCGCGGTCCTTGCGTCTGGAATATAGACTTGGGGAGTTCCGCCTGGATAAATCGTGCCATCCAACCCGGTCTGCGGTGCGGTCATCCCTTCGTGCACAGCAGTTCCGGCTGGGAACCTAGCCATGAAAGCGCTATCGATGGGGCTCTTGCCGCCGCCAGGCCACTCAGGCAACACCGCTTTGTCATTTCTAACTTGCTCGACACTGATCGGTGCGTCCTCGGACCACCAGCGACCCCACGGATTTCCGGCTTCTCCGCCCCTGTACAAAATTGTATCTTCGCTAAGGTATCTAGATTTGTAGGCTCCGTCTGTAAAGTTCGCGGCTGGATTACCACGCATTCCTTCCAGCGTCGGTGGCAGGTCTCCGAGTTTGGTGGTCGCCGAGGGTGGGACATCGACTTTACCCGCGCGACCACCGATGGGTAGGGCTCCGGTCCCAGTGCTAATTGCGGTAGCCCGTATGAACCCCGTCGGAGTGTGGGGCCCTGGCCCGGTGAGGTAGCCGCCTGCCCCGCTGATCGCCCCGTCAACGCCATTTTCCACGGCCATGCGCACCACGGGGTTGTTGACGAGCTTGCCCGCCATCATTCCCACACCGCCGCCTACCATTCCAAGGCCACCGGAGATCGCGGCCTGGCCCCAGTTGACTTCCCCGGTGGTTGCTTTCTGGATCACGACGTCGGCGCCGAAGCTCATCAGCCCCAAGCCTGCGACCTGGCCGCCGGGGACGAACATCAACACCGCCCCGCCCACAACGGCCAGGCCGCCGACGACGTATTCCCAGTTGTCTTTGACCCAGTTCCCGGCCGCGGCGAACGCTCCCCGGCTGGAGCCATCGTAGGCCTTCAGCTCGTCATCCGTCAGCGGACGCAGCCCGGTGGGGTCTGTGGTGTTCAGAGGGTTGTTGCCGGCGTAGGCGTAGGGGTTTCCGTCCCAGCCCGCGCCGAGGACGGGGGAAAGGGGGTCGGTGGAGAGGAAGCCACGGGTGGCCGGGTCATACGCCCTGGCACCGAGCCATTCCAGGCCCGCGATGTCCAGGCCGCCGTTGCCGGTCAGGGTGATCCCGGCGGGCAGCTCACCGGCAAGCCCCGGCACAGCTCCCCAGCCGGCGGCCCCAGCACCGGGCGTGCCGCCCGGACCCGGGTCCGGGATAGACGGCGCGCCGATGACTGCCCAGGGATCGGTCTGGTCGGTGGGGCGGGCTGCGCGCCAGCCCGGCGCCGTCCAGGCCTCGCCGATCCCGGTGACACCACCAGGCAGCGAAAGGACCTGTTCACCGTCAAAGCCGGCCAGGGCGGGGATGGGGTTGGCGGTGTCCCACCACAGCTCCACACCATCGATGGCAGCGAGTTCGCCGAGTGCGTCCACCCACAGCTCATGCCGGGAGGTTTCCATGCCGTCGGGGGTGCGGTCGGCCGCGCTCTTCAGGTGGCCGGTCTGGCCCCATGCGTACTCGGTCCAGGACCCGTCCGGGAGTATCAGCCGGGTTCGGCGCCCCAGCCCGTCGTGGACGTACTCCGTCCGGGACCCGTCCGCGTCCGTGACGGCAAGGAGTTGCCCCGCGGCGTCGTACTCGTAGGTCCGGGAGCCGGCCGGGGTGGATTCGCGGATCGGGCGCCCGCCGGCGTCGTATACCCACTCCGAGACGGAAGCCGGCGCGGAATCCTCCGGGTCCCCGCTCCTGGTGGTGGCGGCCGAGACCATCTGCCCGGCCCCGTCGTAGCCGTAGCGGGTCACGGCACCGGCGCGGGTCAGGGCCGTGATCCGGCCGTCCCCGTCCCGGCCGATCAGTGTGGCATCGGCCGAGAGAAGATCGTTGCGGTCGGTGCGGCTGTGCTCGGACAGGCTGCCGTAGCGGTAGGCCCATTCCTGGACGAGGTCCCCGGCGGTGGCGGAGGTGATACGCCCCGAGGCGTCGTGGGTGAACACGGCCTCCCCGAGCCGGGGGTTCCTGACGGCGGTCACCCGGCCCGCAGCATCCCGGATGTAGGTGGTGGTGGTGCCGTGCGCGTCGGTGAATCCGGTGCGGTTCCCGTCGGCGTCGTACTCCCACGACATTCCGCGGCCGTCGCGGGTGCGGGAGGTCAGCTGCCCGCGCCGGTCATACGCCAGCTCGTGCTCCACCGCCAGCCCGTCGGCGCCCGTGTAATCGGTAATGATCACGCGGCGGCGGATCAGGTCGCGTTCGACGGCGGCCAGGAGTTTCCCGTCGAACGAGGTGGAGGATTCCCGGCCGGCCGAATCGTAAGTCCAAGTGGTGGTGTGCCCGTCAGGATCGGTCTGGGACAGTTGCCGCCCCGCAGGATCGTAGGTGGCCGTGGTCACCCGCCCGAGCGGATCGGTCACGGAATCGACCTGGTCCGTAGCCGTGTAGGTCCGGGTAGTCACCCCGCCCAGGGGATCGGTGATGCGGACCAGGCGCCCGCGGATGTCGTACTCGAACCGGGTCCGGCCGCCCACGCCGTTGACGGTCTCAGTCAGTTCCCCGGCGGTGTTGTATTTGAACCGGCGGGTGCCATACCAAGTGTCTTGGGAGAAGGTCAGCCGCCCGGTCTTGTCGTAGCCGTACCGGGAAACGCCCTGGCCGGGGGCGCGGCGGGACAGGAGCCGCCCGCACGGGTCGTACTCGAAGGTCTCGACCTCGCCCGTGGGCAGCGTCCGGGCGGTGACACGCTGATCGGCGTCGTAGGCCAGTTCCGTGACCGCGCCGAGCGGGTCCGTGGTCTTCCAGGGCCGCCCGCACCCGTCGTACTCGTACCGGGTGACGGCACCGGTGGGGGAGGTGATCGACGTGATCTTCCCGGCCACGTCCCGGGCCAGGACCGTCAGGCCGCCTTCGCCGTCGACGAGCTCCACCGGGTTGCCCGCCGCGTCATAGGAGACGAGCTCCGCGGAGCCGTCCGCACCCTGGACCTGCGTGGGGCGCCCGTACTCATCGAAGCTGAAAGTTGAGGACGCGAACGCGTCCGTCAGGGTGGCCGTGCCGGCCTTGCGATCTGCGGTCGCGTCTGTGCGGACCCCGGTCGGGTCGACGACGGCGGTCAGGGCGCCGACCTTGTCGTACTCCCGCCCCCAGCCGTGACCGGCGGGGTCCGTGATCCCGACCAGCCGGGAAAGTGTGTCATGGACAAAGCCCCACCGGGCGCCGTCCGGCAGCACCGCGCCGGTGACGTTGCCGAGCTCATCGAAGACCCGCTCAATGGCCCGGCCCAACGGATCGATCGTCCGGACCAGTTCACCGTTGACGGCGTATTCGAGTTCGGTCCGCCCGCCGTCCGGGGCGACGAACGCCGTCGTCCGCCCTGCCGAATCGTGCTCGAAGGCCCAGACGGCGCCGTCCGGGTCCTCACGCCGCACCAGCAGGCCCGCACCGTCATAGCTGAATCGGGTTTCAGCCCCGGACGGGCTGAGCGCCGCAACCGGGCGGCCTGCATGGTCACGGACGATCCTCGCGACGTCCCCCACTGCATTTCGGGTCGAAACCAGGTCCCCGAACCCGTCGTACTCAAAGCCGACCGTCACTCCGGCCGGGTCCACTACTTGGGCCAGTTGCCCGTTCCGCCACTGAAGCTCGGTGCGCCCGCCCAGCGGGTCCACGATCACCGAGGGGTCCCGCGAAATCTCATCGGCATACTCATACGAGACGACCGACCCGGACTCCGTCACCAGCGTGGTGATGCGGTCCTGCTCATCCCAGCCGTAGGTGAGGTCCGCGCCTTCCGGGGTCACGGTCCGGATTTTCCGGCCCCGCCCGTCGTAGGCGTGCACCGTGACGGTTCCGTCGCGCTCCGTGAACGACACCAGATTTCCGTGGCCGTCGTAGGCCATGGACTGCCGCTGGTCATGGGAATCGAGCACGCCGACCAGGCGGCCCTTCGCGTCGGCGATCCACGAATTGGACCGGGTGCCGTCCTCATCCGAAACGACCGTGACGCGGCCGGGCAGATACGCGAACCTGGTCCGGCGCCCATGCTGGGAGGTCTGCAGGACAACCCTGCCGTGTTCGTCGTAGGTGTTCTCTGCCTCGAGAACGCCCGCAGCCGAGACCACAGCTTCGATCAGGCCCTGCTCATTCCACCGGTAGGTGCGCGCCCCGAGTTCGGTTGCCACGCGCGTCAGCCTGCCACCGGCGTCGTACTCGTACTCCACCCGGCGCCCGTCCGAGGCCCGCACCACGGCAACAAGCCCGTCCACGTACTCGACGTCGAGGAAACGGCCCCGCGCATGCGCCAGCCGGGTCACCAGTCCGCTAATACCGCCGTCGGCTGGCCTTTCCCGAAGAACGGACACCGTCCGGCCAGGCCCGGAGCCGGCACCGAGCCACACGCCGGTCGGGCTGTAAGCCCACCATGCGCCCTGGTTGTCCCGGACCACGAGGAGCTCGACCGTACCCTCAGGCAGGGAGCCCAACTCCGTGAGGACAGCCGTGTTGGCGGGTTCGCGGGTCAGCCAGTAATTCTCTCCCACACCCCTGCCCCAGCCGGTGCCCTCCCGGGGGAAGTCCACGGCGCGGCCGTCGGCCATCACCCACCGGCACCCCTCATCCGAGACCGTGAGGTACTGATCCAGAACCGAGGCCCAGCCCGGACCGAACACCCCGGGCATCTCCAAACCGGACGCCAGCGAGTTGTACATCCGGGACAAGAACAGATTCGAGGAAACCCCCGCGAACCCCAGATCCAACTCCGGCTCGATGAAGTTTCCTGTCGAAGTGTTCACGGGATCATTCGCGTACCCGCTGGTGGGCATCGCGCCCGCCGCCGTCGGCGGATCGATGACCAACCCGGACCGGTTGGCGCTCACGCCGGCCGCTGCCAACGCCTCATTCACGGCTGCATCCGAGAGAGTCGAGATGTTTCCCTCGCCGCCGGCGGCCGCAAACGCGTCCGCGACCGTTACCGCCCACTTCGCGTCGTTCTCGTTCGCCTGCAAGTACCGCCGGTATGCGGTGATCACTCCGGACGCGTCTATTGAACCCCAGTAGCAATCAGACGCGAAGGAGGACATATGCCCGTGCAACGAGGCCGGCTCGGCCGCCAAACCGTCGTCCAGGCCCCGCGACCCTGCCGCGAAGGACCGCAGAAGAGCCGGACGCGCCGAGGACGTCCCGCCCCCGTACCCGCCGCCGGGCGCCGGGGTATTCCGCGATCCCGTCCTGGCATCGGCCGGGGCAAACACCGGAGCCTTCCCCGGTTCCCCGCCCGGCCGTTCTTCCTCGCCGAAGAAGAAATCACCGGCCTGCTCGAGCAGATTCCGGTCATTATGCCGCCGGACCCACTCGTTGTTCTTCTCACGCCGGGCGTCCTCCTCATGCCCGGCGTCGATCATTTGCCCGACGTATCCGGCCACCGTCCGCAACGCCGACACCAACGCGTTTGCGTCATTCTTCGCCGTGGCAGCGTTGGCCTCGAAAACCTCAGAGAAGTGCCCCTTGAAGTCCTCCTTCGCTGAGGCGACGTACGATGCCCGCGAACCCGACTGCTCCTCAAGCCTTGACGCCGCCGATTCGAACGCCGACCTCACCGACCCGGCCACGGCGTAACTGAACCGCCCACCATCAGATGCATCCGAAGCCGGCAACAGCGGCATCTCAACGAACTCGGTCACAACCAAAGCCCCCCACAGAACAAGAACCGGAACATAAAAAAACCACCAAACCGTGCATCGGCCGGGTAACCGCACCACTCACCAAAGTGGCGCGATTACCCGGCCCTCACACCAGCAAGTACAGACTCAGGCGCCGCCGCCAGCGGAGAAGATGTCCTGCGAGATCTTCTGCAACTGCCCCCGCAACTGTTCCAGCTCAGTCTTGGCCTTATCCAAGGCAGCCTTCGTCTCCGGCCACGTAGAACCACGGAACTGCGCAGCCAAGGGGCCATCCCAAATATTCGGATCTGACAAAATCCTTCCCTGCGCGTCCAGCGCCGAGATCTGATCCGTGAAACCACCGTTAATGATCGACTGCACCTGCCCAATTGCAGCCTTCGCTTGCTCAGTAGACAACACACGCGACATAGAAAATTCCTCCCAAGAGACAACCGCTTCTCCGCCGGACGCAGCACCGCCGGCGACCGGACGGTGCCGACGCTACCAACACACGTCAATAAATCCAACAAAAAGAAAAACTAGGACGGCCGGACATGACCGCCCATGTCATACGCATGACACATGCAAACCGCGATTAGTCCATTCGTGCGCGAAACCCCGTATCATGCTGAAGGCACCATGAACGGAAGAGGGGACGATCATGCCCAGACGGACTACCACGAACCAGCACACCCGGGGGCGCCGGATCGCGCCGGGCCGGGCGCTGTGCGCCTTCCTGGCCGCCCTGGGGCTGATCGCGACGACGTCGTGCGGCCCGGCCCCCGAACCGGAGTCGGTGTCCAATCCGGTCAAGCTCCTTCAGAGCGTCCGCGTGGGCATGTCCCCGGCCGCCGGGGTCGAGACGATCGAAGGCACCACCATCTCCGTGTCAGCGGCCGGCGACTCCTCCGCAGCGGACACGAAGTACGACGCATCCCAGGCGGTGGGCGAACTGCCGGTGCGAGTGAGCCTGCAGTACCGGGCCGGAGAGAAGTCCGGCTCCGACCTCACCGAGCTTCAGGGCCACACCGGGCCGGTCGAGATCGACCTGACACTGGAGAACCTCACGGTCAAGCCGCGGGTCGTCGAGTACGATGCCGCGGGCCAAACCCGCTCCGATACCGCCCTCGTGGGCGCCCCGCTGACTATCGCCGCCTCAACGAAGCTCACCGGTGTACGGGCCGACGACGTCACCGCCGGCTCTGCGGACGGGGGAACGGGCACCAACGGCGTCCTGAGCAGCACCGAGGACGGTGCCACCGTGGTGCAGTGGGCCACCGTGCTCGCCCCGCCGCGTTCCGGGGCGAGCACCACGCTGCGCCTCGTTGCTGAGGTCAAGGACTTTCAGGTCCCCGCTTTCGACGTGGCGGTGCAGCCGGGCCTCAACACCGACCTCAGCGCGGACGGCGTGCTCGCCGGCGCGTTCTCCTCCGGCACGGGCTCCGAGATGGGGCTGCAACGCCGCACCATCTCGCTGGTCTCGGACGTCAACACCGTGTTGACCAAGGCCGGATCCACCATCACCGAGGTCCGGCAGAACCTGCAGGAGACCTCTCAGACCCTGGGTGCGAAGACGGCGGGCGAGCTGCGCGATAATTCCACGGCCCTGGCCGGCACCATGTTGGACCTGAAGGAGCAGCTGAAGACTCTCGGCGCCGACCTGGAGGCCGCGACGAAGTCAACGCAGTCCACTACCGCGTCCCAGCTGAAGCTGACCGTCGCCGCCGTGGACGCGATGCTGGGCGACACCTCGGCCGTGCCCGCGACGGCTCCCATCAACGGTGACGGCTGCACCGCGGAGGTGCCCAAATCGGGGAAGGCGGCCACGGTCTACTCCAGCATTCAGACCATGGCCTCGCAGCTCGACGCCTACGCGAAGGTAAGCGCGGGCTGCCGGGATATCGTCGCGGGCGCCATCAAGGCCACCATGGGCCCCGAGGACCCCACCGCGGAGGAATGCGCGGAGCAGGGTTCGATGACATGCTCCCTCTACGGCTCTGCCGTGACCGTCACGGGTGCGTTGCTGGGCCTGGTGACGAAGGGCGACGAGCTCGTGGCGGACCTGCAGCCGCAGATGGTCGAGGGCGCGATCAAGGATCAGGAGGCCGCCGCCGTCACGCTGGAAAAGGTTCGCGCCGATTTCGCTGCGGTCCTCGACGGCGCCGAGACCACCGAAGACTACAAGACTGCCCTCGCAAACGTGGAAGAGGCGATCAAGTCCGCCCGGGGCTCCGTCGACGCGACCCGGGACGCGGCCGCTGCGGTCCGCGGCAGCATCGACGGCCTGCGGCAGAAGCTGGGCGACATCAAGAAGACTGCGCAGAACGCCCGGGGCGAGTTGGGTGACCGCTCGCTGCTGAACGGCTCGATGACGCAGCAAACGCAGCGGCTCGCCGACGAGTTGTGCAAGATGGCCGACGGCGCCTTGCCCCGCGAGGGCCGACTGTCCGCCGAGCAGGCGGAGCGGCTGCGCTCCTACTTGACGTCCGCACCGTGCGAGCCCACGGATGAAAGCGGGAACCCGGCGCAGGAACTGCGCCCGCCGCTGGGTTTCAAGGACCCGCTGGACGATCGGATCCAGGCCCAGACGGCCGCCTGGGACGCGGTCCTGGCGGCCACCGACACCACCGCCCCGGACGAGGAGATCGGCCAGGCGTTCACCACTTTGGGGACGGCGATCGACGACATCGACGCCAAGCTGGACGCCATCAACAAGGCCACGAAGGCGCTCGATGGTGCCGCCACGGGCGACGTCAACAGCAACAAGCGCGAACTTGTTGCCCTGGACGCCGCGCTCGGTAAGGCGATCGACTCCTCCGGCCGGGTAGGCTCGACGCTCGCGAAGCTCAAGGAGCAGCAGGACGGGCTCGGCGTCAAAATCAAGAAGTCCCTCCGCGAGGTCTCGGCCGAGACCGCCGCTGAGGTCTACAAGACCGTGGACGAGCAAGTGCGCCGGGTCGCCGAGATCGGCGATGCAGGCTCCGACGCCGTGATCACGGCCTTCAACCGGTCCATCTCCGGTTTGAAGTCCACCTCGGACGAGGTGGTGAACGACGCCGAGGGCACGGTGAATAAGCAGCGGGACGAACTGCGCGGGCAGAGCGACGCGCTGGCCGCATCCCTGGACAAGAGCACGCAGTCCTCGCTCGCGAACATCGCCTCCAGCACGTCCGGCTCAACCCGTGACGTCGAGGGCGCCAGCGCCCTCCTGTCCTCAAGCCTCACCAAGGTGATGCTCGACCTGGGCGACCGCTCGGTGAACGGATCCGGCCTGCTCGGCTCCATGGCCACAAGCGCCGCCAAGGCCGACACCGCTGACTATCAGCTGGCACTGGCATCGCAGAACGCTGAGGGCTATGCCAATATCCGCTCCAGGGACGTGGCGGGGCTGCTGCTGCGCCAGGCGCAGTTCAAGGCCTCACTCACCGCTGTCGACGAACTCCCACCGTTCCACCTCGAGGTGCCGGCCGGCGCCACGTCGCAGACCCTGTACACACTGAAGATCGGCGGCACCGCATGAGCTCCCGCACCGGGCTCACGACCCTGATCGTCGCGGGCATCACTGTCGTCCTCGCGGCTGCGATCGCCCTGACGACCGTGGCGCTGAGCCGTCCCAAGGAGGCTTCACGGCCCGACCCGGTAGCCGCGACGGTTCCCGTCGCGCTGAAAGCCGAGGGCCTGCCGAACGACTTCTCCATCGGCGTCGTCCTAACGCTCGGCCAGTCCGGCGAGCCCGGCTCCGAGTACAACCGCGCAGCACAGGGCGCGATCGTCGCCGCACAGCGCTTTGCCAAGGGCGGCGCCGCCGTCGCCCTCGTAGCCCAGAACGACCGCGGCACGGAAGATGGCGCCCGCGCCGCCGTCCACGCGCTCGCCGAACAGGGAGCATCGGGTGTCGTCGTGGCGACCACGGGTGCGCCGGCCCGGGCCGCGGCTAAGGCCGCCGAGGAGCTCGGCCTCCCGGCGATCCTGCCCTACGCCGAACCATCCGACCCAGCGCAGGCCACCTGGACCACGAGGCCGTCGGGCGCATCCGTCGCGGCCGCCCTTCGAACCGCGCTGAACGGCAAGAACAGAGTGCTGCTCGTCGGGGACGGCGGCGAGGTCCCTGCCTCGGTCGGGATCTCACAGACGCTGAACCTCGATGGCTTCGACGCGGTGATGGACCTGGCCCAGGAGGCCGCCATCCAAACAGGGGACCAGCTGCGCCCCCCTGCCGAGGACGCCCCAGCAGGCGCCGGGTCCACTAGGGTCGCCGAGCCCGCGGACGCCGTGGTTGTCTCGGCCGCCACCCCGCAGCGGCTGGCCCGGCTGGTTCAGGCCTTGCAGGCCCGCGACGTGTCCGTCCCCGTGGTCATTCCAGACGGCGCCACTGCCCCGGCCTTCGCCTCCACGCTGTCCGAGCTCGACGGCGCCGCCTCCGGGCAGCTGGTCAGCGTTGCCCCGGCCGGCGGCGATGCCACGGCGCTCCAGCAGGACGCCCAGGGGCGCGGGATGTCCGCATTCCTGTCCGCCGTGCGCCTGGCGTCCGGTGACCCGAAGGTCAAGAACCTGACGGGCGATGCCGCGTTTTTCGCCGACGCATGGGCGGCGGACTCACGCAGCCACGACGCCGTCGTCGCCCTCGTACGGGCGACCGCGTCGGCTGGAAGCGGCGAGCCGTCCAAGGTCGGCGCGGCGTTGCGCACCATGTCCTTCGGTCCTGGTGACGGCCTCGCCGGGCCAGCGCTGGATTTCTCGCGCTCCGCGGCGCTGACCGCGGAGGCAATCCCGGTCTACGCTTCCCCTCAGGATCTGGGCCTGCGCCCGCCGGACGAGGCCGCTCCGCGGCTCGTCTGGGTGCCGGCGCTGGCAAACCCCTGACCACCCGCCCCCGGCTCGCCCCTGAGCGGGCGGGAACCATCCACCACTGAAGGAGCGCCCCGGTGCGTGTGCTGATCGACCTGGACGAGCGTCGCTTTGAGTGCGACGTGGCTCACGCCGCGCCCGCCACGACGCTGACAGACCTCGTGGAGGCCGCCGGTGGCCCGCGGCTGGCACCCGATGAGGCGGTGTTCGTCAACGAGGCCGAGGTGCGTGGTTCCACCCCCGTCTCAGAGCTGATCTTCCTGGAGGGCAGCCGCATCTCGCGGGCGCCGTGGCAGATTCCGCAGCGCGTGCGCGGCTGGAGCGTGACGCTCGCCGGCGGCCAGCGCACCGGCGGCGTGATTGACGTTCCGCACGGGCGAGAGATGCTCATCGGCCGGTCCCCTCACGCCGATCTGAGCCTTCCCACCGAAAGCGCGTCATGGGACCACTGCCGCCTGCGCCGGGAAGAGGACGGGCTGCGGGTGCTCGATGGCGGGTCCACGAACGGCACCCTCGTCAATGGCGAGCCGGTGGGGGAGGACGGGGTCCTGGTGACCGAAACCGCCACGATCACGGCGGGCGGCGCGGTGCTCCTTCTGCGCCGGTCCCTTGACGAGACGCCCGCCCCGGCGCCCGGCAGCCTGCACAACCTCACACCGGCGGCGACAGCGCCCTTCAACCGGCCTCCCCGCCCCGGGCAGGCCGCGGCGGGCGAGCCCCTGGTCCCGCCGAGCCGCAAGGAAGTGCCGCCAGCCAGCAAATTCAGCTACATCACGGTGCTCGCGCCCCTCGTGATGGCGGCGGCGATGGTCTTGATCCTGCGGGACTTGCGCTTCGCGATGTTCGCCATGCTCAGCCCGGTCATGGCCGTGGGCATGTGGTTCGAACAAAAGCGCCGCCACGCCCGGGGCCTCAAAGAAGAGGACGAGCGCTTCGCCGTGGCGCTCCAGGGATTCGAGCGGCAGATCCGCGCAGCCGCAGCGGCGGAGACCGCACGACGCCATCGGATGATCCCCGATCCCGCGACCGTAGTCCGGCGCCCCGCACTCCCCGCCACGTCCTTGTGGCAGCGCCGCGCCGACGCGGACGACTTCCTGGCCCTGCACGCCGGCACAGGTGACGTCCCCTGGAAGCCCGAGGTGGACCGCACCGCCGGGTCGCGGCTGGATGAGAACGTGAAGGACTCCCTCGCGGCCGCGCGCCTTCAGGCCGCGCCCGTGCTCGTGGACCTGACCGACGCCGGTGTGGTGGGTATCGTCGGGCCGCGGGAGGGGACTCTGGCGCTCGCGCGATCCCTCCTGGCCCAGGCCGCGGTGCACGTCGGCCCAGCCGACCTGGCCATCGGCGTCTTCTGCGACGCAGGACGCGCTGACGAGTGGGAGTGGGCTTCATGGCTGCCGCACACGCGCCAAGCCGGCAGCAGCACGGGCGAGCGGTGGATGTCCGCGGACCGTGAGGCGAGCCTGGCCATGCTGCGCACGCTCAAGGACGCAGTGCAGGAGCTTCCCACACCAGCGATGCTGGTGGTTCTGGACTCCGAGGTCCTCACGGAGGGCAGGGACTCACCGGCACGCGCGCTGCTCGGCACGGGCCGCTCCGTACCCGGGGCCCATGGGAGCCCGCAGCAGAGCCCGTCACGGGTGGCCGGCATCGTCATCGCGACCTCGGAGGAGCAGCTGCCGGCCTCCTGCACCACGATCATCAGGGTCGGGGCGGACGCCGCGGCCACCGTGGACCAGCCGGAGAACCTGACCCGCGTGGAGGACGTCATCCTGGCAGGACTGGACCAGGAGGAGGCCCTGCGCTGCGCAATGCGCGTGGCGCACTTCGACGATCCGGAGCTGAGCGTGCCCGGGGCCTCGCTGCCCCCGCTCGTGCGGCTGCCCGGGCTCCTCGGTTACGATCGCCCGGACTCGGCCACGATCCGTCGCCTCTGGCAGGCTCCCACCGGAGTCTCCACGCCGATCGGCACAGGGGAGAACGGCACCCTGACCCTGGACCTGGTCCAGGACGGCCCGCACGGCCTGGTGGGCGGCACCACCGGCTCCGGCAAGTCCGAGTTCCTCCGCTCGCTAGTGGCCGGCCTCGCGGCACGCAACGATCCGACCCGCCTGAACTTTATCCTCGTCGACTTCAAAGGCGGGGCCGCCTTCAAGGCATGCGAACGCCTTCCGCACACCATCGGCACGATCTCCAATCTGGACGAGCAGCTCGCCGACCGGGCCCTCCGCGCCCTGGAAGCGGAGATGGAACGCCGCCAGCGGGTCTTCGCGGAGGCCGGCGAGGGCATCGACAACCTGAACGCCTACCTGGCCACGAACCCGGCCGAGCCCATGCCCCGGCTGCTGCTCGTGATCGACGAGTTCGCCATGCTGGCCAAGGACTTCCCGGACGTGCTCAAAGCGCTCGTCAGTGTGGGTGCAGTGGGCCGCACCCTGGGTGTGCACATGATCCTGGCGACGCAGCGCCCGGCGGGCGTCGTCAGCGACGACATCCTCGCGAACACCAACCTTCGGGTGGCCCTGCGGGTGCAGAGCCGCGACGACTCCAACAACGTCATCGGTGTGCCCGCCGCCTCGGCGATCGGCAGGGCCCAGATGGGCCGGGCCTTCGTGAAACTGGGCCAGGACGACATCACCCCTGTGCAGACGGCCCTCGTGACCGGACGGGCGCAGCTCGGCGCCGGGCCCGCCGTGGACGTGCGTGAGATCCGCCAGTTCGGCGTCCCCGTTCCCGCGGCGGCGCCGCCACGGTCTGCGGGCGTGGACGAGAACGACCTGGAACTCCTCATCGACGCGGTTGTCGAAGCCAACGCCGAGGCAGGGTTCGCCCAGCCGCGGCAGGTCTGGCCGGAGGCCCTGGGCGAGCGTGTGGAGCTGGAGGGATTCCTCCAGGAGGCCGACGGCGGCCGTCCCGCCGCTCCGTCCGGCACTCCCACCGATCCCGCACCCCCGCGGCTGCCGATGGTGGGCGCCGTCCGAGGTTCCACGGTCCAGGTGGCCATCGTGGACGAGCCGGAGCTGCAGCGCCAGTCCGCGGCGGGATGGGACATGTCCGTGGGGAACCTGATGCTCATGGGCGTGGCCGGCTCCGGCACGAGCACCACGCTGGCCTCGATCGCGCTGACGCTGGCGAAGGACGCCGATCCGGCCGAGCTGGACCTGATGATCCTCGACATGGGTTCCCGTGAGCTCGAAGCCCTGGAACGCCTGCCGCACACCGTGGCGTATGTGGGAACCGGGGCCGGTGCCAAGGAGCAGCAGGCCCGGTTCCTGCGGCACCTGCACACCGAGCTCGAGAGCCGCCGCGCCGTGCCTGGCAGGCACCGCCGCGCCGTGGTGCTGCTGGACGGCCTGGCCTCGCTGCGGGACGAGTTCCAGGACTTCGAAGGGCAGCAACTGCTGGCTTTGCTGTACCGGGCGTACGCGGACGGCCCGGCGCTGGGGCTGTCCTTCGCGGTCTCCACCACACGCGCCAAGGCGGTGCCCTCGGCCATGAACGAGGTGACGCTGCAGAAGTGGCTCTTCCGGCTGGCGGACGACTACGACTACTCCTCGCTCGGCGTCCGGGGCAAGGAAATCCCCGCTGCGCTTCCTGGGCGCTGCGTGGATCCCCGCACCTCGCTCCAGATGCATGTGGCCACGCCCGGTATCGGGGTCGAGGCTGCGGTGGATCGCGTGCGGCAAAGCTGGGCGCATGCTCCCGCGAAGTCCCCGGCGATCAGGCGTCTGCCCGCCAACGTCACGATGCTGGAGCTGGGCGTGGAACCCCGGCTGGAGGCCGAACCTTGGCTCATCCCGGTGGGGATAAAGGAGGCGGACCTCTCACCGGCGTTCCTGGAGATCTACGAGGGCGAGCACGCGCTCGTCGCCGGGCCTGCCCGTTCGGGCAAGTCCACGCTGCTGCTGGCCCTGGCCGCAGCCCTGCGTGGCGCGGCCACCTCCCGCGGGCCGGCTCAGGTGTGGGGCATCTGCGATCGCCGCTCACCCCTGGCCCTCGCCGATCTGGATCGCGTGGCCGTCGGCGCGGATGATGTGCCTGCCCTGCTGGCCTCCCTGCGACTCGAGCGCGGCCCGGTGTTCCTGCTCATCGACGACGCAGAGCGCTTCGAGGACGCCGATCAATCCATCGCGGGGGCTGTGACCTCCGGGCAGCCGGGGCTGTGCGTCATTGCGGCCGGACGGGCCGCGGATCTCCGGGGACTGTACAGTCACTGGACCAAGACGCTCCGCAAATCCCGCCTGGGCGTGCTGCTGCAACCGGATGTAGATTACGACGGCGAACTGCTGGGCGCCGCACTCCCGCGCAGGGCGCCGGTGGCGCTGACTGCCGGGCGTGGATATGTCGGCGTCGGCGGGCAATTGGCACTGATCCAGTCGATGAACGCCGAGGTTTGAACCCGGCGGCGGGCGCCTAGGACGAACGAGTGGACGGCCGGGGGCCTTGAGGAATCAGATCGATAGCGTTGGGGAGTACGGTATGCAATTCGCACAGACGGGTCAGGCTCTGGGAGCGTCCTACCGCTTCGGCGAGCGGGTGGGCTCCGGCGCCGTCGGCGAGGTCTGGACCGTCACCTCGGCCGACGGCCGGACTTTTGCCGCCAAGGTCCTGCGACCGGAACACGCTGACGATCCTTCGCTTGTAGAGCGGTTCGTCCGCGAGCGATCCGTCCTGCTTGGCCTGCAGGACTCCCACATCGTCACGGTGCGCGACATGGTGGTGGAGGGCGCGCGGTTGGCCATCGTCATGGACTATGTCGCGGGAGGCTCGCTGCGCGACGCGGTCAAGGAGGCGGGCCCGCTGCGTCCTTTGGACGCGTTCAACGTCGTCGCCGAAGTGTTCGACGCACTGGCTTTCGCGCACTCACGAGGCGTGACGCATCGCGACATTAAGCCGGACAATGTTCTCCTCGCCCGCCCCTGGCCCGAGTGTGGCGCGGGCGACGTACGGGTCTCCGACTTCGGCATCTCGGACGTCGTGGGCGAGAAGATCCGCCAGACGACCGGTCTCATCGGCACCCCGCACTACATGCCTCCCGAGCTCATCAGCCAGGGCCGGTCCGGCCCGCCGGGCGATGTGTACTCAACGGGCATTCTGCTCTACGAGCTCCTCGCCGGGCGCACTCCTTTCGCCGGGCCGGGGACAGACTTCAGCGTCGCGTACCGCCATGTTTCCTCGCGCCCGCCACGGATCCCTGTGGACGACGCAGTGTGGAACGTTCTCGACTCGCTGCTGTCCAAAGACCCCGCCCAACGCCCGACGGCGAGTGGGGCCGCGGCGACGCTCCGGCGTCTGGCACCCCGCCTTGCCGGCAGCAGCCCGATCACGCGTACCGAGGCCCCGGAGGACTTCGACGCCGTCGAACGCTCGGCCACCGTCGTCCGGGGCGCCTTCACGGACGAGGACCTCACGGCCTTCGCGTCAGGCTCGCCAGATGACCACGCCGGGAAGGCTCCCGAGCTTGGGGAGGCCGACAGCGCCACCATCGCCCGGCCAATCCCGCGTCGCGAAGTGCGGCCCCGGGCGGAGGCCCGGCTCGAGGAACAGGTCGCCACCCCGTTCTGGCGCACTCGCAAAGCGTTACTGCTCGCCGGTGCCGCAGCCCTGCTCGTCGTCGCGATGGTCGTTGGGTTCGTTGTCCTCGCCCGTTCGGGTCAGCAAATGCGGCCCACCGCGGAAGGCCAGGTGTCCAAGCAACTTCAGGACGCGGCGCTGCCGACCGGCCTGACAATCTCGCGGGAGGCCTCCTATGAGCCGTCCTCCGGTCAGGTCCGCCTGACTGTGGTGTATGCGGCGCAGAAGGCGCCGTTGTCCGGTGATTTCCTTGAGGTGATCCCGGGCCTGGCCGACGGGGAAGCGTGCCCGGCCGTCACGTGGGACGGGGCTTCGGTGAGCAGGAATCAGGCCTCGATCACCGGCCTTGACGTCGAGTGCGGCTGGAAGGTCTCGGGGTTGGAGGTCCCGGCGGGAGGGGCAGCCCAGGTCACAGCCAAGGTGTCAGTGTCACCCGCGGACCAGCAGGCCCTCGACGCGTGGCTGCGGGCTGGGTCTCAGGCGACGACGGCCGCGACGCAGGACCCTGCCGTCAAGGGCACGGCCTATACCGTCCAGCGGCTGAAGGGCGTGGAGGTGCATACTCCGGCGCGCGTCGTGACGCCTAGCCCGCTAAAGATCACCCTTGTGCCAGTCTGGGCCGGCGGCGCCGACGAGCTGAACCCGCTCTACGTCAGTCCCGCGTCGGGCAAGCCCTCGCAGATGCTCGCCGCCGTGAGTGGCGGCGAGAAAGGAGTACGGTTCTCCGACGGCTGCGGCGGGGCGCTCGCGGTGGACAGCGCGGGGCTTACCGTGACGGCCCTGCAGATCACGCCCCAGTGCACCGTGCGCGCCAGCGTCGGGAACTTCACCGAGCTGCAGTCTCCGAGCTTCGGGATCACGTCCCGGGAAACCTCTTAAGACCGAGGGCTCCTAGGGCTCCTAGGACTGAGGGCTGCCAGGACTGAGGGCTCGGGGTTGCCCCCGCGGCCATGACCTTGGCCTGGACGTGCGAGCCGCTCAGCCCGCTGCGGCCGTCCGGGCTTCTGCTCACGGGGCGGCCCACCCGGCCGTCCGGGCCGCTGCCCGGGGCGGCCAGCCCGCTGCCGTCCTACCCGCACGGCCCGCCTCCGTCCAAGCTTCTGTCACGCGGCCCACCCGGCCGTCCGGGCCGCTGCCCGGGGCGGCCAGCCCGCTGCCGCCCGAACCGCACGGCTCGCCTCCGTCCGGGCTACTGTCACGTGGCCCACCCGGCCGTCCGGGCCGCTGCCGTTCGACCCACACGGTCACCCAGGCGTCAGGGCTTCTGTCACGCGGCGGCCACGGGGTCACTCCAGGCGGAAGTAGGTGTTCCGTCGGGGTGTCCGGGCTGGGTCGAGGTGGGGTGGCGGGATGAACCAGGGGATCCCGGTGCGCATCTGGATGCTCCAGTGTTCCTTATGGATCACGTGGTGGTGATGGGAGCAGAGCAGGGTTCCGTTGCCGGTTCCGGTGGTTCCGGCGCGGGACCAGTAGGTGATGTGGTGGGCCTCGCACCAGGGCGCCGGAATGGTGCATTGCGGGAAGGCGCAGCCCCGGTCCCGGGCCGTGATGGCCTTGCGGATGTGGGGCGGGAAGACGCGGGAGGCGCGGCCGATGTCCAGGACCTGGCCCTCGCCGCCGAGGACGACCGGGATGATGTCGGCGTCGCAGGCGATTTTGCGGACGGTGCCGGCGGTGACGGGGCCGGTGAACAGCAGCGTCCCGGTGCCGTGTCTGGTTCCGGTGCCGTGCTGTGCGGTGTTGGCAGGGGCGCCTGCTTCGGCGGGAGTCGTCCCGAGCCGGGTGAGCAGGTCCCGGTAGTCGATGGTGGCCA
>NZ_JBFUAU010000021.1:0-66581 GCF_056406115.1 Arthrobacter sp. P1_D4
AGAATGGCGGCGCCGACAGCGATCTTGGTGGTCTTGCTAACACTCTTCATTACAGACGTATATCCTTTGTTTTTTTGGTTTGAAGGCGGGCTGAGGCCTCATGGGGGCAGTTGACAGCCCACTCTCGCCAGAAAAGGCTGGCCGGCGCCCATGGGGGCAGGCGCCGGCCGGCACTTACGGTGGAAGGCCAGCCGGTGTCTGGTGGGGGGTCCAAGACTCCGGAGGCGCTTACAAAGGAGTAATCGCTGGGCGGGCCCGAAAGGTTACGCACCAAGCGGAAGTTTCTTGGTTTCTTTTTTGAGCCGGTGCTGCCGGGGATTAACGACGACGGCGCGTCAGGAGCGGAAGAGCCCGCTGTAGGCATTGAGGGCGACTTGGCCACCCAGATGGGCATAAAGGACATTGCTGCCGGCCGGAATTTCCCGGCTTTTCACGAGGTCGATCAGCCCGGCGAGGGACTTTCCCTCGTAGACGGGATCGGTGATCATGGCCTCGAGCGAGGCGCCCAGCCGAATGGCCTCCAGGGTGGAATCGACGGGAATCCCATAGAGGTCCCCGGCCCAGCCCTCCATGACGTTGATTTCCTCGTCCCGGAGTTCCCTGCCCAGGCCGATCAGCTCGGCGGTGTTCCGGGCGATGCGTTCCACCTGGTCACGGGTCTTCGCCAGGGTTGCCGACGCGTCGATGCCGATCACGCGGCGCGGTTTGTCCTGGCCGGCAAAACCCGCGATCATCCCGGCGTGGGTGGAGCCCGTGACGGTGCAGACGACAATCGTGTCGAAAAAGACGCCGAGCTCGCGCTCCTGCTCTTCCACCTCGTAGGCCCAGTTGGCGAAGCCCAGACCGCCCATCCTGTGGTCGGACCCGCCGGCCGGGATCGCGTAGGGCGTGCCGCCGGCGGCCCTGACCTCTTCGATGGCGGTCTCCCAGCTGCTGCGGATGCCGATGTCGAAGCCCGCACTGTCCAGCCGCACGTCGGCGCCCATGATCCGCGAGAGCAGGATGTTGCCTACCCGGTCGGACAACGGATCGGGCCAGTCGACCCAGTTTTCCTGAACCAGGCGGGCTTTGAGGCCGAGTTTCGCGGCCACCGCCGCGACCTGGCGGGTGTGGTTGGACTGGTAGCCGCCAATCGAGACGAGGGTGTCTGCGCCCTGCGCCAGGGCCTCCGGGACGAAGTACTCCAGCTTGCGCGTCTTGTTGCCGCCAAACGCGAGGCCGCTGTTGACGTCCTCGCGCTTCGCCCAGATCTGCGCCCCGCCCAGGTGTGCGCTGAGCCGCGGCAGCGGATGGATGGGGCTCGGGCCAAACATCAGGGGGTAGCGTTCGAAATCGGTGATGGCCATCGTCGGTCCTTCGCTCGCGGTGGGAAACGGTCACAGCAAATATGCAATATATTGCATTGTCGGATACGGGCTCCGGGAGGGCAAGAGGGATATACGATATGTTGCATGCCCGTCCCCTCGCTCGCCGGAGTCCACAAGCGGCCGCTGCTGCGGGACAACGTCTTTGAATCGATCCGTAACGCGATCGTCGACGGCACCTTCGAGCCCGGCGAACGGCTGAAGGACGCCGAACTGGAAGCGTGGCTCGGCGTGAGCCGGACACCCATCCGCGAGGCGCTGCTGCGGCTGGAACGCGCCGGCCTGGTGGTTGCGCTGCCGGGCAAGGCGACCATCGTGGCCCCGTGCGACCCGGCGTCGACCCTCAGCACGCAGCAGGTGGTGGCGGGACTGCACGAGCTGGCCGCACGCCTGGCGGTCCCGCTCCTGGCCGAGGAGCATCTCGCCGCCATGGCCGGGGCCAATGCGCGCTTCGAACAGGCCCTGCAGGCGGCGGAGGTCGAGTCGGCACTGCGGGCCGATGACGAGTTCCACGCCGTCTTTGTCACGGTCAGCGGCAACCCGGTGCTCCGGGAACTCCTGGAACAAACCACCCCCGTCCTGCGCCGGGTGGAGCGGATGCGCTTCGGCTCCTTTGCCGCCCGCGAATCGGTGGCGCAGCACGCTGAAATCATCCGGCTCGCCCGCCTTGGGGACGCCGAGGCCGCCGCCAGGGCGTGCCGGGAGAACTGGCTCTCGCTGCGGTTCACGTCCGCGGAAGACCCCGCCTAGGACCGTTGTGGTCCCGCCCAGGCCAGCTGTGGCCCAGGCGCGGCTGCGGCCTTGGCTGCGGCCTTAACGGCGACGGCGGCGGCCCGCCCCTGCAAGGGCGACCCGCCGCCGTCGTACGCCGGTCAGTGTTGCGTCAACCGGCGCTAATCGTTGATGAGGTCGTTGACCACGATCGTCTGGTCGCGGTCCGGGCCGACGCCGATCGCGGAGAACCGGGTACCGGAGAGCTTTTCCAGGGCCAGGACGTAGTTCCGGGCGTTCTCCGGCAGGTCCTCCAGGGTGCGGGCGCCGGTGATGTCCTCGGTCCAGCCTTCGAAGTATTCGAAGATCGGCTTGGCGTGGTGGAACTCGGTCTGGGTCATGGGCATTTCGTCGTGCCGCACGCCGTCGACGTCGTAGGCCACGCAGACCGGGATCTGTTCGATGCCCGTCAGCACGTCCAGCTTGGTGACGAAGTAGTCCGTAAAGCCGTTGACCCGGGAGGCGTGGCGCGCCAGCACTGCGTCGTACCAGCCGCAGCGGCGGGGACGGCCGGTGTTGACGCCGAACTCGCCGCCGGTCTTCTGCAGGTACATGCCCATCTCGTCGAACAGTTCCGTCGGGAACGGCCCTGCGCCCACGCGGGTGGTGTAGGCCTTGATGATGCCGATGGAACGCGAGATCCGGGTGGGGCCGATGCCGGAGCCCACGGAGGCGCCGCCCGCGGTCGGGTTCGAGGACGTCACGAAGGGGTAGGTGCCGTGGTCAACGTCCAGGAAGGTGGCCTGGCCGCCCTCCATGAGGACCACCTTGCCCTCGTCCAGGGCGGTGTTCAGGACGTAGGTGCTGTCGATGACCAGCGGGCGGAGGCGCTCGGCGAAGGACAGGAAGTACTCCACGATCTCGTCCACCTCGATGTCCCGGCGGTTGTAGACCTTGACCAGGAGCTCGTTCTTCTGACGCAGCGAACCCTCTACCTTCTGGCGCAGGATCGAGGCGTCAAAGACGTCCTGGACGCGGATGCCGAGGCGGGCCACCTTGTCCATATAGGCCGGGCCGATGCCGCGGCCGGTGGTGCCAATGGCGCGACTGCCGAGGAACCGCTCGGTGACCTTGTCCAAGACCTGGTGGTAGGGCGCCACGAGGTGCGCGTTGGCGGAGACGCGCAGCTTGGAGGTGTCCGCGCCGCGGGCCTCCAGTCCGTCGATCTCCTGGAACAGCGCTTCCAGGTTCACCACGCAGCCGTTGCCGATGATCGGAACCGCGTTCGGGCTCAGGATGCCGGCCGGAAGGAGCTTGAGCTCATACTTCTCACCGCCTACGACGACGGTGTGCCCGGCGTTGTTGCCGCCGTTGGGCTTGACGACATAGTCGACGCGGCCGCCAAGCAGGTCAGTGGCCTTACCTTTGCCTTCGTCGCCCCATTGGGCTCCGACGATCACGATTGCTGGCATGGGATCCTCCCCCATTCGTTCGGGCCGAACTGCGTTTGATGACCAGGCGGTCACCGCAGTTCAGCGCCGTTCATGAGAATGCCCCGAATCTATCGCTGTGTTCGTATCCAACGCCAGAGTTCCGGGGCTCTTACCACCCAAGTTTAGCCGAAATCGGTGCCCGGCATCGCTTTGGGTCCTTGCTTGGACGCGCCGTCCCGACGGTGGTGAACGCCGGGGCGGCTTCCGCGAGGGAGGGCCACGCGTCCGCCGCGGCGGACGAGCCGTTCTTTTTCATGGCGTTCGTCGTAGCTGCATCATCCGCCGGCTCAGGCCCGACACATAGCGGGCACTACTTGCGGGACGGCGCGGGGTGGAATTGAGTGGGAGTGAGAATCCCGAGCGGCCGAAAGGAAACCGCGCCATGCCCCGGACCACAGACCACATCCGTGTGACCCATGCCGGCTCATTGCCCCGCACGCCGGAGCTGATCGCCGCGAACGAGGCCAAGGAAACGGACGGCATCACGCCCGAATTCCTGGACCTGCTCGAAACCTCGGTGGTGGACGTCGTCCAGCGCCAGAAGGAGCTGGGCATCGACATCCCCAATGACGGCGAGTACGGGCACACGATGTCCAGCTCCGTGGACTACGGCGCCTGGTGGAATTACTCCTTCTCACGGCTCGGCGGCCTGGAACCGACCGACGTGGACCGCTGGGCCGACGCCACGGTGCACCGCTCCTCGCCCGGCCACATCGTCCTGACCTCGTTCCCGGACCGCCGGGACCGGGAGAAGTTCGATGACGCCTACAATGACCCCTCCTCCGGTATCCTGGCCCACCGCAGGGCCGTCACGCAGCCCAAGATCGCCGGGCCGCTGACGTACACGGGCCAGGAGCTCGTGGCCTCGGACGTTGCCAACCTCAAGACCGGCCTGGCCGCTGCCGGACTCGCCGAGGGGTTCATCGCCTCCCTCTCGCCCGGTTCGTGCGCCCGCGTGGCCAACGATTACTACGGCAGCGACGAGGAACTCCTCTACGCCTGCGCCGACGCGATGCGAGAGGAATACAAGGCCATCATCGACGCCGGCCTGACAGTCCAGCTCGACGACCCCTCCCTGGCCGAGAGCTGGGACCAGATCAACCCCGAGCCGAGCCTGGCGGACTACCTGAAGTTCATCCAACTCCGGGTCGAAGCAACGAACTGGGCGCTGCGCGGTCTTCCCCCGGAGCAGATCCGGCTGCATGTCTGTTGGGGTTCCTGGCACGGCCCGCACACCACGGACATCCCCTTCGCGGACATCGTCGACTCAGTCCTGCAGGTCAATGCCGGCGGCTACTCCTTCGAGGCGGCCAACGTCCGGCACGAGCACGAATGGCGCGTCTGGGAGGATGCGAAGCTCCCCGAGGGGAAGGTCATCATCCCCGGCGTCGTCTCGCACGCCACCAACGTCGTGGAGCATCCGGACCTCGTGGCCGACCGGATCGTGCGCTTCGCCGAGCTCGTGGGACGGGAAAACGTGATTGCGTCCACCGATTGCGGGCTGGGCGGCAGGGTGCATCCCCAAATCGCGTACGCCAAGCTGGAGGCCCTCGGCGAAGGCGCACGCCGCGCCACCCAGCGGCTCTGGTAGCAGCACCGGGCCGGCGGGGTCCGGCCCGGTGCCGCATTTCGCGGGGCTTGATAGACTGATAAGGATCGACCAGGAATCGGTCCACACCACATTTTCAAACCACACCATTGCTCCGCATGCCCGTATTCGGCGTGCCTGCATCCGGTGTGGCAGCTTTGCCAATCCCGCAGGAGACCCAGCAACATATGACAGCCCTGGCCACCGAAAATTTCCGCGAAGAGCTTCTGAGCCGCCGGTACGAACCTAACGTCGCCCCCGTCAACGAGCTCCTTGACGTCCTCCAGGCAACCAAAGCTGGCACCGCTGTCCCCTACGTGGACCCCATGCACGACGTCGACGAGTGCCGGATCATCAGCCTGTACTCCAACATCGGCACCGCTGACGCGTCAGGCTTCATCACCGCCGGCGACGACGAGGCCGCCACCCGCATGCTGGGCATCCAGTGGAAACTCGGCCTGCGCCCCGAATTCGTCATGCCCTGGAACGTCCACCCGTGGCACGTCCCCGGCGAGCCGAACGGCAAGTTCACGCCGGACCAGATTTCCGCGGGCCTGAAGCCGCTGCTGAAGTTCCTGGCCCTCGTTCCCCGCGCCTCCGTGATCGTCGCCCACGGCACCGAGGCCAACCGCCTGGCCAACCTGCTGCTCAAGACCGAAGTGCCCATGATCTGGCGCCGCGGCCTGAAGACCTACAAGGTCCGCTCGCTCAGCGGCCGGGCGTTCGCCGGCACCCCGGCCCGGCAGGAAGAGTACCTGGCGGAGATGCACACCGCGTACGCGGACGCCATGGCCCGCACGGGCCTGGCCAAGGCCAGCTGACCCACGCACGCACAAACGACGGCGGGCTCCCACCTCAAGGTGGGAGCCTCGCGCCGGGATCGGAATCCTTCAGGAACTTTTCAATCCGCTCCGGCTCCTCAGCCTCGCCGATCGCCGCGGACGCACGGCCAAGCGAGTAGAGGGAGCGCAGGAAGCCGCGGTTGGGTTCGTGCTCCCACGGGATCGGCCCGACGCCGCGCCAGCCGTTGCGGCGCAGCGAGTCCAGGCCGCGGTGGTAGCCGACCCGCGAGTACGCGTAGGAATCGATGGTGCGGCCCTCGTCCCAGGCCTCCTCGGCGAGGATGGCCCACAGGAGCGAGGAGGTGGGGTGCTTCGCCACGAGGTCCACGGCTTCCTGGCCGAGCGCGAGATGCTGGTAGATCTCGCTCTCGGCAGGCAGGAGCGTGGGCTCGGGACCCATCAGGTTTTTCCGGAACTCGTCGGACATGGTTAGAAGGTCTTGCCGGTGGAGCCCAGCTGCTGGGCGGCCTCGACCACGCGGGCGGCCAGGCCGGCCTCCGCCGAAGCACCCCAGACGCGGGGATCGTAGAGCTTCTTGTTGCCGACCTCGCCGTCGACCTTCAGCACGCCGTCGTAGTTGCGGAACATGTGATCCACCACGGGGCGGGTGTAGGCGTACTGGGTGTCGGTGTCGATGTTCATCTTGATGACGCCGTAGGAGACGGCGTCCGCGATTTCCTTGTCCGAGGAGCCGGAGCCACCGTGGAACACGAGGTCGAACGGGTTGGCCTTGCCGATCTTGGCGCCGACCTGCTCCTGGATGTCCTTGAGGATCTCAGGGCGGAGCTTGACGCCGCCCGGCTTGTAGACGCCGTGCACGTTGCCGAAGGTCAGCGCCGTGATGTAGCGGCCGTTTTCGCCGGAACCGAGCGCGTCGATGGTGGCCAGGGCGTCCTCGACCGTGGTGTAGAGCTTGTCGTTGATGGCGTTCTCGACGCCGTCTTCCTCGCCGCCCACGGTGCCGATCTCGACCTCGAGGATCATCTTGGCGGCCGCGGTGCGCTCGAGCAGTTCACGGGCGATCCGCAGGTTTTCCTGCAGGGTCTCGGCGGAGCCGTCCCACATGTGCGAGTTGAAGAGGGGGTTGCGGCCTGCCTTGACCTCGGCCTCGGAGGCGGCAAGCAGCGGGAGCACAAAGCCGTCCAGCTTGTCCTTGGGGCAGTGGTCCGTGTGCAGGGCGATGTTCACGCCGTAGTTTTTCGCGACTTCGCGGGCGAACGCGGCAAAGCCGAGGGAGCCGGCAACCATATCCTTGGTGGAGGCGCCGGACCAGTAAGCTGCACCGCCGGTGGAGACCTGGACGATGCCGTCGGACTCGGCCTCGGCGAAGCCGCGCAGGGCGGCGTTCAGGGTCTGGGAGGACGTGACGTTGACCGCCGGGAAGGCGAAGCCGCCCGTCTTTGCACGGTCGATCATCTCGGAGTAGATCTCTGGGGTTGCAATGGGCATGCTGACTCCTAATGTGAATTTCGTCTACGGGCTGGTGATCCTGGAGGGAACCTCGTCGGCTAGGAACCATCCTAGCCATTCCTGCGCCGGGGCCGTGTCTCCGGTCACGTGGCCCCTGTAACACTCGCGGCCGGGCGCTTCGGTCATGGTTCCGGCCTGCCGGCGGACTGGCCGGCGCCGGCCTCGCCGCCGGCATTGCGCCGGGCGCTGGCGGTGCGCCGGGCGCTGGCGGTGCGCCGGCCGCTGGCGGTGGCTTTAGCCCGGGAGCTGGCCGAACACGTGGCGGCGGATCCAGGCGTGCATCGCGATCGCGGCGGCGGAGGCTGCGTTGATGGAACGGGTGGAGCCGAACTGTTCGATCGACAGGGTGTCCAGCGCCGCTTCGTGGACTTCAGGGGTCAGGCCCGGGCCTTCCTGGCCGAAGACCAGGACGCAGTCCTTGGGCAGTTCGTAGGTCTCCAGCGGCACCGAGTCCGGGAAGATGTCGATCCCGATGATCGCCAGCCCCTCCCCCTGCGCCCAGGCCACGAAGTCCTCAACGGTGGGGTGGTGGCGGACGTGCTGGTAGCGGTCGGTGACCATGGCCCCGCGGCGGTTCCACCGGCGTCGTCCGATGATGTGGACTTCCTTGGCCAGGAACGCGTTGGCGGTCCGGACCACGGTGCCGATGTTGAGGTCGTGCTGCCAGTTCTCGATCGCGATGTGGAAATTGTGGCGTTTGGAGTCCAGGTCGGCCACGATCGCCTCGTGCTTCCAGTAGCGGTATTTGTCCACCACGTTGCGCCGGTCGCCGTCCGCCAGGAGGTCAGGATCCCAGTGCCCGCCCTGTGGAAGTTCGCCTTCCCAGGGGCCGACGCCGACCTCCGCCTTCGGTTCCGGCCCTTCCTCTGCGGCGGGAAGGGACGGGGCGGGGCTTTCGGGCTGTTCAGTCACTCCTCAACATTAGACTGGGAGCCAGTAAGCAGCACATCACCAGCGGCGGAGGTCCCCCATGGCAGAGTCAGACGAAGTACGTTCATCGGCGTCGGTATACCGCAGCGGCCAGGAAATCGAGTGCTGGCTCACGGACATGGACGGTGTGCTGGTCCACGAGAACCAGCCCATCCCTGGCGCGGCGGAGCTGATCCAGCGCTGGGTGGACACCTCCAAGCGGTTCCTCGTGCTGACCAACAACTCAATCTTCACGCCCCGGGACCTCGCGGCCCGGCTGAGCTCTTCCGGGCTGGAAATCCCGGAGGAGAACATCTGGACCTCGGCCCTGGCCACGGCCCAGTTCCTCAAGGACCAGGTCCGCGGCTCGGAGTCGGGAAACCGCGCCTACACGATCGGCGAAGCAGGACTCACGACGGCGCTCCACGAGGCCGGCTTCATCCTCACCGACCAGAACCCTGACTTCGTGGTGCTCGGCGAGACCCGCACCTATTCGTTTGAGGCCATCACCATGGCCATCCGCCTGATCCTCGCCGGCGCGCGTTTCATCGCCACCAATCCGGACGCCACCGGGCCCTCGAAGGACGGACCCATGCCTGCCACCGGGGCCATCGCTGCCCTCATCACCAAGGCCACGGGCCGCGAACCGTACATTGTGGGCAAGCCCAACCCGATGATGTTCCGGTCGGCGATGAACCAGATCGACGCGCACTCGGAAACCACGGCCATGATCGGCGACCGCATGGACACCGACATCATCGCCGGCATGGAGGCGGGCCTGCACACGGTGCTGGTGCTCAGCGGCATCACCCACCGGGACGATATCGCCGCGTATCCGTTCCGGCCGAACCAGATCCTGAATTCCGTGGCGGACCTCAAGAACCAGATCTGAGCAACACCCCAGAACGCGATACCTCAGAACGCGGTTTTCTTCCCGCCGCCGCCCGGCAGCGGGAAGAGGTCGTCCTGGAGTTTTTCGATGATGGGCCGGTAGATGAACGGGCTCCAGCCAGGGCTCGCGTGCTCCGGCCTCGCCCCGTCGGTGCGCAGGTCATCCGAGACCATGTTGGTTTTGAAGGACAGTGACCAGTTGTCCCGGGCGGTCTCGTAATCCACCGTCTTGTCCCGGGGGTTGCCGATGAACGCCATCTTCGTTTCGCCCAGCTTCCCGACGAAACGGCTGGCCTCAAAGTGGAAGATGTAGGCGGATTCGGACTGGATCAGCACGCTGGACGGCGCGATCGGGGACAGCTGTTCCAGTGTCTGGTCCACCACCTGGCCCCAACTGCGTTCATTCTTGTGCAGCATCCTCTCGCCGAGCTCGTAGCCGCCGCGCAGCACTGTGGGGAAGCGGAACCCGCTTTCGTAGAGCAGCACCACGCCCTCGAACCAGCTCTGGTCCAGCACGTCGTGCCGGCTCGCCGGGCTGGAGTCGAGGAGGATGAACGCCACTTCGACGCCGTGCAGTTCGCGCAGCCGGGCCGCCACCTGGGTTGCCACCATGCCGCCAAAACTATGGCCGTAGAAGTAGAGGCTGGTGAGATTGTGGGCGCGGACGTGCTCGATCACGGCGATGACCACCTCGTCGATGTCCAGGCCTTCGTTGGAATACCCGACGGCGGCGAGCTGGCCCCTCTTGTTCAGGGAGCCGCGCAGCGCGTTCAGGATCCACAGGGCTTCTTCCCAGCTCGTTTTATAGCCGGGGAACAGGATCCAGCTGGCGTGGGGGTAATACCGTTCGGCAACGTCATCAGGTACTTCGAGGATCCGGCTGACACGCCGCTCGGCCTGCACGCGCTGAGTGAACAGCATGTCCGCCGCCAGCAGCGACGCGGACCCGGCGCCGATCAGGAACGATCGCCGGGAAACCCGTTTAAGCTCGACGGCGCGGCGGAGCATGCGGGCCTCGGAAGCACCGGGGCCTCGCGGATGGTTCGGATCCATCTCGGCCGGCACATCTCTACCGTATCCACGCTTTGTCGGGGATGAGAAACCGGACGATACAGCGGTCCCGAAGCCCAGCGTGGAAGCGCCGCTGGCGGGCCGCTGGAGCGCGGTTGGCGCCGTTGCCGGTTACGCGGGTTTGGGCTCGCGGCCGACCTCGCGGCGGCTGATTTCCATGCCGATCTCGTCATAAGTCGCCAGGAGTTCCGAGCGGGCCATGTCAGCGGGATCATCGAGAAGGCCGAACACAGAGTCGCTCGCGGCGAAGAGTTCGTCGTCGGAGAACCGGTTCAGCTTCCGGGTGCCTGAGGGATCGATCGAGGCCGTAAATTCCCCGGCCATGTTCAAGGGTGGCAAGGCGGCGGAATCGTCGCGGTGCGCGGTCAGTTCCAGGGAGACTCCGCCGGGAGCCGGCATGCCGGCGACCTCCGAACCGGAGGCCCCGCCGTCGATCGCGTTGAGGTCGTTGCGCAGGCCGGCCAGCGCCACTGATTCCACGAATGCGGCCAGGCCGAGGTCAACGCGGATGTGCGAGATGATTCCCATGCGGCGGACGCGCTGGATAATGTGCATCAGGGAGGGGCGGGAGGCCTGTGTGAGGCTCCCCCGGACACTAATCCGGACGACGTCGGAAACGACATCGAGTTTGACGTGGGCTTGCAGTGTTTGGTCCATAGGTACTCCAAATAAGGATGTCTATGGCCGACGGCTCAACCGCATTCAGCGTATCCGCGCTTGTGGTCGCACACAAGTCATAGGCTGCTGCCGGTTCAGCCGGCCTGCCGCCTATCCGGCTCCTCGTAGTGCGTCCGGGTTGCCGTTCCGCCGACAGACTGCACCAGGGATTTGGCGATGTCGCGCAGCTTGACGTTGCCGTTGCTGGAGGCGTCGGTGAGGATCCGGACTGCGGTTTCCTGGTCGCAACGGTTCTGCGCCATGACGATCCCGATGGCCATGTCGATCACGGTCCGGGATTCAAGCGTGGCGCGCAGGTTTGTGGCACTGTCCGTGTGCAGCGAGAACCGGACTGCCAGCCGCAGCGCCTGGGAGATTTCGCGGGTGTAGCCGCGGGCCCGGACCGCGACGTCGCCGTCGAACTTGTGCGGGACATCGGAGTAGAGGTTCAGGGCCGCCTGGGCTTCGCCCTGGAGGTGGAAAGGCACCGACAACACCGAGCGCAGGCCGTGCGAGGCGACGGCGGAGGCGTAGTCAGGACCCCAGCGGTCCTCGTCGAAGAGGTCCGGGACGTAGACCTCCCGTTCCTCCTTGGCGGCGGTCAGGCAGGGGCCCTGGGACAGTGAGTACTGGATCTCGTCCACTTCGCGGGCGGAGTCGCTGCTCCACCCGATCGTGGCGGCCTTACGGTCCCGGAGCAGGGTGATTCCGCACAGCGCGTCGTCGCCGGAGCCGGCCACCTGGTGCGCGGAAAAACGCGCGAGTTCGTTCAGGAACTCTTCGAAGTCCGCGCTGTCCAGGATCAGGTTCTGGATCTGGTCGACCGTTCCCACCGAGATGTCGGCGCCCTGCCCCTCAGGGCCGCGGTTCACACCGCTGTTCAGGGACTTTTCGGACGGGAGCATGGCGCGTGTTCTCCAGATAAAGGATGGACGGGTATGGGACAAATGATAGGTCACGGCCCATACCCCGTCCACCTTTGCCGTCCGGCGTCGAACCCCTAGCTGTCGAACCCCTAGCTAAGGCCGAGTTCGTCCTTGCCGAAGGCGAAGAGATACGGAACACCGGCTTCGGCCTCGATCTTTTCCTTGGCCCCGGTGTCGCGGTCCACGATCACGGCGACGGCCACCACGTTGCCGCCGGCCTTGCGGACGCCCTCGACGGCGGTCAGCGCGGACCCGCCGGTGGTTGAGGTGTCCTCCAGGACCAGGACCTTGCGGCCCTCGACCGAGGGGCCTTCCACCTGGCGGCCCATGCCGTAGGACTTCTGCGCCTTGCGGACCACGAAAGCGTCCACCGGGCGGCCGGCGTCGACGGCGGCATGCATGACGGCGGTGCCCACCGGATCCGCCCCCATGGTGAGTCCCCCGGCGCACTCGAAATCGATCCCGGCGTCCTCCATCAGCGAGAGCATGACCTGTCCGACGAGTTTGGACGCCTCGTGGTGCAGGGTGATGCGGCGCAGGTCGATGTAGTAGTCGGCTTCGGCGCCGCTGGAGAGGATGACCTTGCCGCGGACTACGGCCAGTTCCTTGATCAGTTCCAGGAGTCGGGCACGGGCAGCGGCAGCGTCGGCTGCGAAGTCACGGGTGGCAGTCATGGCTCCCAGTTTAGTGGCTGGTCCGCCGCAGATTCCCAGCCGGTGAGCTGTATGTCGGTCCCGGGTCAGGGCTAGGGCTGCGGCTGGGGTTCGGCACGCCGCGCGAAGGCCGGTGCGTGCTCGGGCCGCGGACCAAAGGCGATGAAGCGGGGAATGATCTTGCGGAACGCCGGAACGTGCCGGGCGAAGAAGAGTGCCGCGGCCGGAAATTTTGTCCGCTTCCCGGTCATGACCGGGACGAAGATCGCGCGTTGCATGATCCGTTGGACGGTCTGCACAATGACGGTCGGCAGCCGGCGCCGTCGTTCCACTTTCTCAAGGTCCGCCGTGGTTACCCGGCCCCGGAGCAGTGCGGGGGCAAGGTACTCGGCGGCGGCGGCCGCGTCCTGGATGGCGAGGTTGATTCCGACGCCGCCGGCCGGGGACATCGCATGCGCGGCGTCCCCGATGAACAGCAGCCCGTTGATGTGCCACGAGCGCAGCCGGTTCAGGCGCACGTCCAGCCAGTGAAGGTCATCGAGGGATTTGATGGCGTCCACCCGGTCCGCGAGATCGGGGCGGAGCCCTGCGACCCGCCGTCGGAAGCCCTCAACGCCTTCCGCACGGATCCGGGCGTCGGCGCCCTTGGCGGCGAGGTAGCCCATTTGGTAGTAGTCGTTGCGGAACAGGGCCAGCAGCGCCTCGCCGGGCCCGAACGCCGGCACAAGCCCGGCCACCTCACCCGTTTCGGAGGGATAGCGGGGCAACCGGAACCACCAGGTGTCGAAGGGCACCGGGAACTCCTTTGGCGCCAGCCCGGCCGCAGTGCGCAGCGCGGAATGGCGGCCGTCCGTGGCAACCACCAGATCCGCCAGCAGCTCGTCCTGCGTGCCGTCGGGAGTCCTGAAGCGGACTCCGCGGACGCGGCCCCCGTTGCGGACCAGGCCGGTGGCGGTGTGGCTCATGAGCAGCGTAAACCCCGGTTCCTGTGCGGCGGCGTCGGCGAGGAAGCTCAGGAAATCCCACTGCGGCATCATGGCGATGTAGTTGTACGGCGGCGGCAGGGCGTCAAAGTCACCCATGGTCACGGACGGCCCGCCCGGGACCGGGAAAACGACGTTCTTCAGGCGGCTCTGCGGCAGCCGGCGGAACTCCTGGCCGAGCCCAAGTTCGTCAATGAGCCGGATGGTGGACGGGTGCACGGTGTCGCCGCGGAAGTCGCGCAGAAAATCGGCGTGCTTCTCCAACACCGTCACCCGCACCCCGGCGCGTGCCAGGAGCAAGCCCAGCATCATCCCCGCAGGTCCACCGCCCACCACCGCGCATCCGGTCTTCTCCATGGCCCCACGCTACGCCTGCGCGGGGTGCCGCGGGAGGGTTTTTCGCGCACGTTTCGGACCCGCGCCGCGGCTTCGGACCGGCGCGGCGGGGATCCGCGCAGCACCGGCCCGAAACCGTAGCGGCGAGCCGAAACCTAGGCGCCCGCAGCCCCGCCGCGCCAGTTTAGAGCCGGGTGTCGAAGGAGTCGCAGAAGACGTTCTCGTTGAACGTGCCCTGGAACTCCGACCTGCCCTGGGCTGCGACGACATCTTTGGCGCCGACTTCTGCAATCCGCCGCTGTCCACCATGGCCTCCCCGATCGAGCAGGCCGGTCGCATGGCGGTGTCCATGCTGCTGGCCCAGCTGAACCCGCTCGCCGGCGGTGGCACACGAAGCCGGTCCGTGATGCCCACCCATCTCATCTAAGTCGCAACGGTCCGAAACCGTAGCCGCCGTCCGGAACCGAAGCCATTTCGACGCCGGATCCGCGCGCCAGCCGCCGGTCCGGCTGCAACAGTTGAGCGTTGTTGACACCGCTGACTAGGCTGTGAGGCATGCGTGAACTCCAGGCGAAGATCATCGAGGAAATGGGCGTGCAGCCCCGGATCGACCCTGCCGGGGAGGTGCGCAAACGCGTGACGTTCCTGAAGGAATACTTGACGGCCACCCACACCAAGGGCTTCGTCCTGGGCATCTCGGGCGGCCTGGACTCCTCCCTGGCCGGGCGGCTGGCCCAGCTGGCGGTCGAGGAACTCGAGGCCGAGGGCACCGAGGCGAACTTTGTGGCCGTGCGCCTGCCCTACGGCGTCCAGCATGACGAGGACGACGCCCAGGCGGCCCTGGACTTCGTGCGCGCCAAGACCGAATGGACGTTCAACATCTCGGCCGCAGTAGATGGCTTCGAGGACGAGTTCGAGAAGACCGTAGGAACCGAGATCTCCGATTTCCACAAGGGCAACACCAAGGCCCGGACCCGGATGATTGCCCAGTACGCCCTGGCCGGCGAGCACAACTACCTGGTGATCGGCACGGATCACGGCGCCGAGTCCGTCACGGGATTCTTCACCAAGTTCGGCGACGGCGGCGCGGACATCCTGCCGCTGTTCGGCCTTAACAAGCGCCAGAACCGCGCCCTGCTGGCGGAACTCGGCGCACCGGCCCGGATCTGGGAAAAGGTTCCGACGGCGGATCTGCTGGATGGCAAGCCGGGCCGCACCGACGAGGACGAACTCGGCCTGGGCTACGACCTGATCGATGACTACCTCGAGGGCCGTGACGTACCCGATGCCGCGTCCGAACGGATCGAGGCGATGTACCTGCGGACCCGCCACAAGCGCACGGTCCCGGTGACGATTTTCGACACCTGGTGGAAATAGCCTGAGCCGAGAGCCCCGGGCGGGGCTGCCGGGCGGCCCCGCGGGGTTCCACTTACGGGATCAGCACGAGTTTGCCCCGGACATGGCCTGCGCGGCTGATGCCCAGTGCCCTGGCAGCATCGGTGAGGGGAATCCGCTCCTGGATGCTGAAGCGGAGCTTTCCCCCGGCCGACAGCCGGGCCGCCTCCGCGACCCGTCCGTCCAGCAGCCTGACCGGTGCAATTCCGGCCGCGTTGGCCGCCTTTCCAGGCACTGTGGTCACCGCGGCGCCGTGGCCGCCGAGCAAATGGACCGTCGCCGTCGTCGTCTCCTCCCCGCCAAAGGTGTCCAGGACGGCGGTGATGGTGCCCAGTGCGCGGACGCGTTCCACGAGCCCTTCGCCGTAGGCCACCGGCACGGCGCCGAGGCCGCGCAAATAGTCGTGGTTCTGCTCTGAAGCGGTGCCGATGATCCGGGCGCCGAGGTGCCGCGCGATCTGGACTGCCGCCGAGCCGACCCCGCCCGCCGCACCGTGGATGAGGACCGTGTCCCCCACGCCAATGCCAAGCTGAAGCAGCGCCGAATACGCTGTGCCGCCAGCTATCGCGACGCACGCCGCCTGCTCAAAATCGATGCCCGCGGGCTTTGGCGTCAGCTGGCTGGCCGGAAAATTGGCCGCGGCACGGTAGGCCCCGGAAATGCCATTCCAGATCACGTCGTCGCCCACCTCATGGCCGGTCACGCCGGGGCCAACGGCGGTCACGGTTCCTGCCGCCTCACAGCCGGGAACTGCAGGGAAGTCCAGGGCAAGGTAGGGCTCCAGGTAGCCGGCAACGACTTTCCAGTCCACCGGGTTGACGCCGACGGCGCGGATCCCCACCTGGACCTCGTTCTCCCCCGGAACCGGCGGTTCCTCCTCGCCAACGGTGACGACGTCCGGGCTGCCATAGTGATCGAAAGAGATCTTGATGTCTTTCATGAGGCTTTGCTCCTTCGGCTCGACGCGATGCGGCCTGTGCTGCCAGCTTCTGGCACAAGCGGCGGCTGCGCAAGAGTCGCCCGGCAAGTTGAATTGTCCGAGGCGGCCTGAGCCGAACCGGGGCCCTTGACGAGGGTCAGGCGCCTGGCGAGCGGGTCAGCAGCGTGGAGATCCGGTGCGCTTCTTCCAGGAGCAGCCGCCCCAGTTGCGGACGCCGGTCCTCCCGGAAGCGCGGTTCGATGCCGGTCAGGGACAGCGCCCAGGCGGGGCGGCCCCGCTGGTCGAAGACCGCCGCACCCATCCCCCAGCTGCCTTCCAGGACCAGCCCCGGATTGACCGAATAGCCGGCCTGCCGCGTCGCTTCCAGGTTCTCCCTGACCAGTGCTGCGGTGTGCGCGGCCGCAAAGCTGCCGGCGTGGGCTGCCCAGTTGGCGAGCAGCTCTTCCTGCTCTTGTGCCGGCAGGAAGGCCATGATGGCGGTGCCTGCGGAGGCGACGCCCAGCGGGAACCGCACCCCCTCGTGCAGCACGAAGGAACGGACCGGGAAGCTGCCTTCTTCCCGGAGCAGGCACACGGTCTCGTTGCCGCGGCGGATGGAGAAGAAAGCGCTTTCGCCGGTCTCTTCGGCCAGGCGGCGCAGGCTCGGCCTCGCGATGTCCTCCAGGGGGAAGCGCGCCGAGGCCACGGACCCCAGCAGCAGGATCTCAGGACCCAGGACCCAGTTGCCGCTGCCCGGGTCCTGGTCCAGCAGCCCCTCGGCCGCGAGTGAGCTCAGCAGCCGGTGCACGGTGGGCCGCGTCAGGCCGGATTCGCGCACGAGCTCCACCAGGGGGCAGCCCTCCGGCTTCCGGCCGACCAGGCGCAGCAGGCCGGCTGCCCGGCTGACCACCTGGGCGCCCTGGACGGGAGTTGTATTCATTGCTTGCCTCACGTCGGCCCGGAACTGGGTGATGCTCTCACCCACGTTGCTTTTACCCGATTTTACCATCAGGTATCCACATAATGGATGGTGCCAAGGGTAGCGTCCACAATATAAACTCCGCCAATTTGCGGGGAAACTCCACGTTGACAGTGGTCTGTGACACACCATAGGCTCCTTCTTCAGGCAAGGAGTCCACAAAGTGGATTGCCGGAGTGGATAGCAAGACGAGCTCAATGAGGAGATGCAATGTCAAAGGTGAAATCCGGGGCAGCGGCCGCTCTGCAGGACGTACTGCGCGACGGCATGACGCTCGCCGTCGGCGGTTTCGGGCTCAGCGGGATCCCCGCTGACCTGATCGGGGCGGTGCGGGATTCCGGGGTGAAGGACCTGACGGTCGTCTCCAACAACATGGGCGTGGACGGCAAGGGCCTCGGGGTCCTGATCGAAGGCGGCCAGGTCCGCAAGGTGATCGCGTCCTACGTTGGGGAAAACAAGCTCTTCGCCGAGCAGTACCTCGCCGGCCAGTTGGAGGTGGAGTTCACCCCACAGGGCACCCTTGCTGAGCGGCTGCGCGCCGGCGGCGCCGGCATCCCGGCGTTCTACACGAAGACCGGCGTGGGCACCCTCGTCGCCGAAGGCAAGCCGCTGGCAGAGTTCGACGGCGAGACCTATGTCCAGGAACGCGCCATCAAGGCCGACGTCGCCCTGGTTCACGCCCACACGGCCGACACCGACGGCAACCTGATCTACCGGTACACCGCGCAGAACTTCAACCCCGTGGTCGCCACGGCCGGCGCCGTGACCGTCGCCGAGGCCGAAGTGATCGTCGAGCCCGGCCAGCTGGACCCGAACCACATCATCACCCCCGGCGTGTTCGTCCAGCGCCTGGTCCAGGCCAGCGGCCGCGTCAAGGACATCGAACAGCGCACCGTCCGCCCGCGGCCCGCAGCGGAAGCAGAGCCGGCGCAGGCCGCCCCCGCCGTCACCGTCTAATCCGGCCCGAGCGCCGCCCACCCCGGGCGCGCCGGCATTGGCGCCCCACCCTCAGCACCCCGACTTTCCAAGGAGAACCACCATGGCCTGGACCCGAGATGAAATGGCCGCAATCGCGGCCGAAGAACTGAACGACGGCGACTACGTCAACCTTGGCATCGGCATCCCCACGCTGGTGGCCAACAACCTGCCCGACGGCGTCCGCGTTGTCCTGCAGAGCGAGAACGGCCTCCTCGGCATGGGCCCGTTCCCCTTCGAGGGCGAGGAAGACGCGGACCTGATCAACGCCGGCAAGCAGACCGTCACGGTCCTGCCCGGCGGCAGCATCTTCGACTCCGCGACGTCCTTCGGCATGATCCGCGGCGGCCACGTGAAGGTCGCGATCCTGGGCGCCATGCAGGTCTCCGGGAACGGAGACCTCGCCAACTGGACCATCCCCGGCAAGATGGTCAAGGGCATGGGCGGTGCCATGGACCTCGTGGCCGGCACCCCGCGCGTCGTGGTCCTCACCGAGCACAACGCCAAGGACGGCACCGCCAAGATCGTCAAGGAATGCACGCTGCCCCTCACCGGGCTCAGCTGCGTGGACCGCATCATCAGCGACCTCGCGGTCTTCGACCTTGTGAAGAATGAACACAAAGCAGACGGCGGGCGGAAGCTCACGCTCACGCGCCTCGCGCCCGGCGTCACCGTGGAGGAAATCCGCGAAAAAACCGAAGCCGACTTCGATGTCGCGCTCGAATTTGAAGGAGCGACGGCATGAGCCTCAAAGACCAGTTCGGCAAGGACGTCCTGCTCACCGGCTGGGGCCACAGCCGGTTCGGCAAGCTGAGCGAAGAAACCCTGGAGTCCCTGATCGTGCAGGTCGCCACCGAGGCGATCGGCGACGCCGGGATCGAGCCCGGCCAGATCGATGAGATTTACCTCGGCCAGTTCAACTCCGGCATGATGCCGCTGGCCTTCCCGTCCTCCCTCGCACTGCAGGTCTCGGACCAGCTGGCCAACGTGCCCTCCACCAGGGTGGAGAACGCCTGCGCCTCCGGCTCGGCCGCGTTCCAGCAGGGCACCAAGTCCCTGCTTGCCGGCACCGCGAAGACCGTCCTGGTGATCGGTGCCGAGAAGATGACGCAGGCCGGGGCCGACGTCGTGGGCGCGGCCCTGCTCGGCGCGGACTACGACATGGCCGGCAAGGCCTCCACCACCGGGTTCACCGGCCTCTTCGCGGAGGTCGCGAAGCACTACGGCAAGCGCTACGGGGACGGCAACGGAAAGCTCGGCGACGTCCTGGGCACCATCGCCGCGAAGAACCACCGCAACGGCGTCGACAACCCCTATGCCCAGCTCCGCAAGGACCTCGGCGAGGACTTCTGCCGCACCGTCTCGGACAAGAACCCGATGGTGGCCGACCCGCTGCGCCGCACCGACTGCTCCCCCGTCTCCGACGGCGCCGCCGCCGTCGTCCTCTCCGTCGCCCCTACCGGCGGCGCCACGGCCCCGGTGCGGCTCGCCGGCTTCGGCCAGGCGAACGACTTCTTCCCCGCCGAGCGCCGGGACCCGACCGAATTCGCCGCCACACGGGCCTCCTGGCAGCGGGCCCTGGGGATGGCCGGCGTCGGGCTGGGAGAGCTCGACTTCGCGGAAGTCCACGACTGCTTCACCATCGCCGAACTGCTCATGTACGAGGCCATGGGGCTGACCGAACGCGGCCAGGGCGCCCGGGCGCTCGAGGAAGGCTGGGTCTTCAAGGACGGCAAGCTGCCGGTCAACGTCTCGGGCGGGCTCAAGGCCAAGGGCCACCCCGTCGGCGCCACCGGCGTCTCCCAGCACGTCATCGCCGCCATGCAGCTCACCGGGACCGCCGGCGACATGCAGCTGGCCAACCCGCGCCGGGCCGCGGTGCAGAACATGGGCGGCGTGGGCATCGCCAACTACGTCAGCGTGCTCGAAGCCCTCTAAAGCAACGCGGGGTCAGAAACGGCCCTTAATGGGCCGGATCTGACCCCGTGTTGTTTGTCCTCGCCTGCGTGGCCGGGATGCCACGGGACTAAACTCGTTCCCAGCCCATCCACCACAATGCGAGGAGCACCCATGCGCGCCACCATCATCCACGGTCCCGGCGACATCCGAGTCGAAGACCGCGGCTACCCCACCCTCCAGCTGCCCACCGACGTCATCGTGAAGGTCACCGCCTCCTGCGTCTGCGGCTCGGACCTCTGGCCGTACCGCGGGGTCAAGCCCACCCACAAGCCGTCCGCGATCGGGCACGAGTTCATCGGGACGGTCGAAAGCGTCGGCGACGACATCAAAGACCTCGCCGTGGGCGACTTCGTGATCGCTCCATTCGTGGTCAGCTGCGGCGCGTGCCCGCAGTGCCTCGACGGCGTCACGGTGGCCTGCGACCACCTCGCCGGCTGGGGCGGCAAGGATGACACCGGCCACGGGATCGACGGCGGCCAGGGCCAGGCCGTGCGAGTACCGCTCGCCGAGTCCACGCTGGTCAAGGTCCCGGGCGTCACCGACCCGGACGACGCCCTCCGCGCCAGCCTGCTCACGCTCTCCGACGTTATGGCCACAGGCCACCACGCAGCACTCGCGGCCAAGGCCGGTCCCGGCCGGACGGTCGTGGTGGTCGGCGACGGCGCCGTCGGGCTCTGCGGCGTCCTGGCCGCCAAGCGCCTCGGCGCGGAGCGGATCATCGCCATGTCGCGGCACGCCGACCGCCAGGCGATCGCCCGCGAATTCGGGGCCACGGACATCGTCGCCGAACGCGGGGACGAGGGCGTCGCCAAGGTCCGCGAACTGCTCGGCGGCGTCCTGGCCGACTCCGTGCTGGAGTGCGTGGGGACCAAGGAATCCATGGAACAGGCCCTGCACAGCGTCCGCCCGGGCGGCGCCCTCGGCTTTGTCGGCGTCCCCACCGGCGGCGCCGAAGCCCCGTTGCGCTTTCTGTTCGACACCAACATCTCGATCGGCGGCGGCATGGCCCCGGCCCGGACGTACATCCCGGAACTGCTGGCGGACGTGCTGAACGGCACCATCAATCCGGGCCGCGTGTTCGACTCGGTCATGCCGCTGGAAGAGGCACCCGAGGCCTACCGCGCGATGGACGAACGGCGCGCCATCAAGGTCCTCCTGACCCCGTAGCCGGGCTCTCGACGGCGGCCGCGCTGACACCCSCGCGGCCGCCCGCGCCGGCCTGGCTGTACTGCTAGCTTCCGCCCTTGCACGGGCAAGGACGAGGGTCTAGCGTGAAGCGCATCAGCATCCGCCGCCGTCAAGGGAGCCGTCATGGCCAGGTTCGTGCAGATCATCGAATTTCAGACCTCCCGCATTGAGGAGATCGAGCAACTCGGCCGGCCCTCCAGAACGGAGGGAACCACTGCCCCGACCTTCCGCCGCATCATGGCCACCGCAGACCGCGACCGCCCCGGAACCTATCTCACGATCGTGGAGTTCGACTCCTACGAGTCGGCCATGGAGAACTCCAACCGGCCCGAGACCTCCGAATTCGCCGCGCAGATGGCCGCCCTGTGCGACGGCCCTCCGGTCTTCCGCAACCTGGATCTTATGTGGGAAGACACCGGCGAGGCCGACGCCGGCCAGTAGGCCGGCAGGCTCGCTTGGCAGAGGGGCCGCCGCGCCGCCGGACCCAGGACCCGGAGGCCGCCCGCGGCTTGAATACGTGGCGTGAACACGTGGCTTGAAGACGCGGACAGGACGTGGGAGCAGGAAATGGGTTCTGCAGATGGCAGGGCACCGGAAAGTCTCGTCATGGATCTCAGCGCACTGGGTTCCGCTCCCCTGCCGCTCGTGGGCGGAAAGGCCCTGAACCTCGGCAAGCTCACGGCCGCCGGGTTCCGTGTACCCCGCGGATTCTGCCTCACCACGGTTGCCTACCGAAAGGCGGCCCCGGCCGAACTGGACGCGCTGGCGGCCCGGCTGGACGCCGCGCAGCCCCACCCGTCGAACAACGGCGACAACGGCGAAATAGGCGACATAGGCGACGGCGACTCCCGCCAGCCAGGCCGCCCCGGGTTGGCCCGGCCCGGACCGGATCTGGGTGAACTGGCCCGGCAGGCGCGGGAAATGATCGTGACCGCGCCGATTCCCGCCGACGTCGATGCCGCGCTTCGCGGCGCGTACGCCGCGCTCGGCAGCCGGGCCACAGTGGCGGTCAGATCCTCCGCCACCGCCGAGGACCTGCCCTTCGCCAGCTTCGCCGGCCAGCAGGATTCCTTCCTGAACATCTCCGGAGCCGACGCCGTGGTCGAGTCGGTCCGGCGCTGCTGGGCCTCACTCTGGACCGAACGGGCCGTGGCCTACCGCGCCGCCAACGGGATCAGCCACCGTGAGGTGGGCCTCGCCGTCGTCGTCCAGGACCTCATCACCGCCACCAGCGCCGGCGTGCTCTTCACCGCCAATCCCGTGACGGGCACCCGGACCGAAACGGTCATCGATGCGAGCGCCGGGCCCGGCCAGGCGGTGGTCTCCGGCAGCGTCAACCCGGACCATTTCGTCGTGGATACGGCCACGGGACGCATCCTCCTCCGTTCACCGAAGGGGACGTCAGTCCGGCGGCGGCCGAGCCTGGACGACGCCCGGATCCGCGAACTCACGGCCCTCGGCGATACCGTCCAGGGGCTGTTCGGGGCACCCCAGGATGTGGAATGGGTGATCGACGCCGCGGGCAGGATCTGGGTGACCCAGTCGCGGCCCATCACCACGTTGTATCCGCTGCCGGAGCCTGCGGCCGCCGAACCGCTGGGCGCGGAGGCAGGGGCCGACGTCGACCCCCACGTCTACCTGTGCGGCACCTTGCTCCAGGGCCTGACCAGGCCCCTGACCCCCATGGGGCTCTCCGTGCTGGGCTCAATGCGGAACCGCAACGGGCCGTGGCGGTACGTCAACCCGGGATTGCGGATGTATGTGGACGTGACGCCCATGGTGCGCAACAGGTACGGCCGCCGCTACCTGCTGCGGATGCTTCCGCTGGCGGACGGCAGGTCCGGCGCGGTTTTTCCGGCACTCCTGGATGACCCGCGGTTCGGCGTGCGCAAACGGCCGTCCCGGCGGCCACGGCACGGCGCGGCGGGCAGGCTGGCCCCCCGGCGGCCGCGGACCGGCAGCGGCGCAGCGGGCAATAGCGCAGGGCGCGATCCCGGAACCATGGCCGGCCTGGGCCTGACGGTCCGGCTGCTTCCGTCCCTTCTGCGGGCCGCGGTGCGGCCGTCCGCCGAACTGCGCCGCGCCTTCGATTACGGAGATCGCCTTCAATCCGAACTTGTCCTGCCGGAACCGGCCACCACTTTTGGCCGGCTCGATCACGCCCAGCGCATCCTGGAGAACACCGTGGACGGACTGATCCTGGCGACGCTGCCCGGACCGTCCGTTGGTTACCTCATGCTGGCCGGGGCGCGCAGGCTGCTGCGCGGCATCGCGGCACCGCGGGAACTCGAGGCCGTGTTGCGGGGTCTGCCCAACAATGTCACCACTGAGATGGACCTCGAACTCTGGCAACTGGCCGTCACCGTCGGCGCGAACGCCGCGTCCCGGGAGGTGTTCCTGGCCCACGGGCCAAGGGAACTGGCCGCCCTGTACAAGGCCGGCTCGCTGCCCGCAGTGGCACAGACCGGCCTGCACGGGTTCCTGGACCGCTACGGCCACCGCGCCGTGGCGGAGATCGACCTTGGCATGCCGCGGTGGTCGGAGAAGCCGGACCATATCCTCGGGATGATCTCGAACTACCTTCATGTGGCCGACCCCGAGCAAGCGCCCGACCGGCAGTTCGCCCGCGCCGAGGAACATGCCGAGGCCAGGATCCGCAGCCTGGTGGAGCGGACCAGGGTCCGGAGCCGGATCCGTGCCCAGCTGGTGGAATTCTGCCTGCGCCGGACCCGCCAGCTGTCCGGACTGCGCGAACTGCCCAAGTTCTACATCATCCTCGCCCTCGCGGAAATGCACCGCCAGCTCAACGCGATCGGCATCGAGCTGGCCCGGTCCGGTGCGATCGCCGCCGCGGACGACGTGTATTTCCTGGAATTCGATGAAGTCCGTGTGGGTTTGCGGGGTGCCGACCTCAAGGGCATCGTCGCGGGCCGCCACCGGATCTACGACGTCGAACTGCGCCGGCGCCGGATTCCCCGGCTCCTGCTCTCCGACGGCACGGATGTGGAGGCGGCCGTGATGGCCAAGTCCCCCGCTTCCGGCGCCCTCGCCGGGACACCGGCGTCGGCGGGCACCGCCACCGGAATGGTCCGGGTCATCCTGGATCCGGTGGGCGCGCACCTCGAGCCCGGGGAAATCCTCGTGGCGCCCTCCACTGACCCCGGCTGGACGCCGCTGTTCATGACGGCCGGCGCCCTGGTGATGGAAATGGGCGGGGTGATCTCGCACGGCGCCGTGGTGGCCCGCGAATACGGCATCCCGGCGGTGGTGGGCGTGCCGGACGCGACCACCCGCTTGCGGACCGGTGAGACCGTGACCGTGGACGGATCGGCCGGAACGGTGCGGCAGGTGGATTCCCCGCTCTCCCCCGCCACGGCCGCCGGCAGCCTGGCTGGCTGAGCGTGGACCTCCGGACCGGCCGGCGCCGGGCCGTCGAATTGCAACGGGACCTCCGCCACGCCGCCGGCAGGGGGCTATGTTAGATAGATGGCGTCTGCCGGCAGTAACGCACAGGGCGGCCCGGTTCCCGAGGGCTTTGGTTCGGGGCTGGTGGACGATGCCGCCCGCCGGGACGCCGCGTTGCCCGACTTCGACTGGGCCGTCCTTCCGGCAGGCGTGATGCGCGGTCAGTTCGAGGCACCGAGCGGGACCTTGGCGACGATCGCTGCCGGAGACCCCGGGAAGCCGCGCGTCCTGCTAATCCCGGGCGCAACCGGCTCCAAGGAAGACTTCATCCTCATGCTGCCCGAGCTCGCCGCGGCCGGCTACTTCGTCCTCAGCTGCGACATCGCCGGGCAGTATGAATCCGCCCAGGCCGGGCCCGAAAACCTCGTTCCGCCCCGGAACTGCTACGACTACGAGCTGTTCCGCGACGACCTCCTGGCCATGCTGGACACCGATCAAGGCGCCGTGCACGTCGTGGGGTATTCCTTCGCGGCGGTGGTTGCCCAACTGGCGTTCGTCCAGCGGCCAGAAAAGTTCCGCAGTCTGACCCTCATCAGCTGCCCGCCGGAGCCGGGACAGAGCCTCCGCTACGTGCGCCTGGCAGGCTGGGTCAGCTGTTGGGTCACCTCCAAGGTCGGCACCGCAATAATGATTTGGGGCATCCGCAGCAATATTGCCCGGGTGGCGCCGCAGCGGCTGCGGTTCGTCAGGAGCCGGTTCGCGTTCACGCGCCGCGCCTCGGTGGTCGACATCATCGGCCTTATGAAGCACACCCCGGATCTGCGGCGGGTGCTGGCGGCCGCGACGCTGCCAAAGCTCGTCGCAGTCGGCGAACACGACCTCTGGCCGCTGGCGTTGCACCGGAGCTTCGCGCAGTCGATCGGTGCGCGGATTTCGGTCTACCGCGCGGGCCACAGCCCGTCCGAGATCTCGCCGTACCAGATCAGCCGGGACCTGATTGCGCTCTTCGACGCCACCGTCTCGGCCTGACGAAAGCGGCCGGCGGAGACGAAGACCCCCGTCAGACCCTTGCACCGCGGCCCGTCGCACCGTACGTTGGGGACAGCGGACGAATGTCTCCGCAGCCGTTGGCCTTTTGGCCGCCGGAGATCAGCAGCATTTCAGAAGGATAAAGGCATGGCTACAGGCACAGTTAAATGGTTCAACGCCGAAAAGGGTTTTGGCTTCATTGCCCCGGATGACGGGTCGGCCGACGTTTTCGCCCACTACTCGGCAATCGCTACCAGCGGCTACCGCTCGCTGGACGAGAACCAGAAGGTTGAATTCGACGTCACGCAGGGCCCGAAGGGCCCGCAGGCTGAGAACATCCGCCCGCTCTAAGTACTCCGGAAAAAGCCCCGGCCGCCTGGCCGGGACACTTTCCCCGAAGACCACAAACGCCCCTCCGGAGGATTCCTCCGGAGGGGCGCTTGTGTTCGAGGCGTTGGTGGCCGCCCCCCCTGCCACCGGGCGTGGTCTCAGCCGACGTGGACCCACGGACGCCGGGTGACGTCCGGCTCGGCCTCGCGCAACACTTCGCGCGTCACCGGGGCGATCTCGCCTTCGCCGAAAGCCAGGAACCGCAGGAGGTTGGTGAACGGGTTTCCCTCCGTCCAGCGGAAGTAGATGTGCGGCATCAGCCCGGTGACGTCGCGGATGTGCAGCAGCACGGAGGCGATCGTGTTCGGAACAACAGGCCCGTGGACCTCCAGGATCTGGTACCCGTGCCGGCTGACCCCGCGGACCTCGAGCGCGGTCTCGAAGTCCGAGGAGTCGTCCACCACGACTTCGAGGAACAGCGCCTGGGAGTCCAGCGGGAGGTGGCTGACCTCGATCGCGGACGTGAGCTTGTCCAGGTACGCCTGGGCAGTGAGCCGCAGCGGCTCATGGGCGATGATCGCGATGGGTCCGGATTCATTGGCGGCCAGGAATTCCAGGGCCGGGGTGTCCATCCGCACATGCGTGGCATGGAGCTCGAAGGAGCGCCGGATGCGCGAGAGCAGGGAGATCACGATGATCCCGATGATAAAGAACGCGGCGATCCGGATGCCTTCGGGCCGCTCGAAGATGTTGGCCACCGTGGTGTAGATGAACACGACGGCGATGATGCCGAAGCCGATGCTGCGCTTGCGCTGCCGGTGGCTTCGTGCGGACAGCGTCACGGCAATCGCCGCCGACGTCATCAAAACCAGGACGCCGGTGGCGTAAGCGCCGCCCTGGGCGTCGACGTCGGCGTCGAACAGCCAGGTGATCAGGAACCCCACAAGGGTGAACACCAAAACCAGCGGCCTGACCGCCCGGGCCCATTCCGGAGCCATGCCGTACCGGGGCAGATAGCGCGGCACGAGGTTCAGCAGCCCGGCCATGGCGGAGGCGCCGGCGAACCACAGGATGGCGATGGTGCTCAGATCGTAGACGGTGCCGAATCCGTTTCCCAGGTATTCGTGCGCCAGATAAGCCAGTGCCCGGCCGTTCGCCTGGCCGCCGGGCTGGAACTCCTGCGCCGGGATCAGGACCACTGTGGTGAAGCTCGTGGTGACGAGGAACGCGCTCATGATCAGGGCCGCCGTCGTCAGCAGCCGGCGCGCACCCTTGATCCGGCCCTGGGGGTTCTCCTCGGTGTCCGTGGCGTGGCCGCGGATCTGCGGCATCACGGCGACGCCGGTCTCGAAGCCGGACAGGCCCAGGGCCAGCTTGGGGAACACGAGCAGCGCGATGCCCACCACCATCAGCGGGCTCCCGTGCTGGGTGGTCAGGGCCAGCCACCAGTTGTCGACCGCCACCGGGTGCTGCAGGACCTCGATGATCGTTGTGATGACCACGACGACGTTCAGCCCGAGGTAAATGCCCACCAGGACGACGGCGACGCCGATCGCCTCCTTGAAACCGCGCAGGAACACCGCGGAGAGCAGAGCCAGCAGGAACAGCGTGACGGCGACGTTCTGGCCCTGCATCCACTCGGGGGCGAGGGGGTTCTCGATGGCGTGGGCGGTCGCGTCCGCGGCGGAAAGCGTCATGGTGATCATGAAGTCGGTGGCGGCGAAGCCGAGCAGCACCAGGACCAGGAGTTTCCCGCCCCAACGTGGCAGCAGCCGCTCCAGCATGGCGATGGACCCTTCACCGCGCGGGCTTTCGCCGGCCACCCGGCGGTACACCGGCAGTGCACCCAGCAAAGTCACGGCCACCAGGACCAGGGTGGCCAGCGGCGAAATCACGCCGGCCGCGAGCGCGGCGATGGCGGGCTGGTAGCCCAGGGTGGAGAAGTAGTCCACGCCGGTCAGGCACATGACCTGCCACCACGAGTGCTTTTTCAGGTGGCTGTCGCTCACGGCCCCGGGCCCCTGGTGGATTCCCTTGGCGTCTTGGAGGCCGAACAGCAGCCAGTTCCTGAAGTGTTCCCCGGCGCCGGGCCGCGGCGCGGAGGGGTCTGCCGGGGGCCGGCTGAGGGTGGTCATGATGTCCTTTCCACGCGGCACACCGCGCCGCTTCCGTCCGAGACGCTACCAGCCCCGGAGGCCGCCGCTACCGTCCGGCGAACAATCCTGATGGTTCCTTAACGCGGCCCTCAAACCGGCGCTTCGGGTGCCCGTCCGGGTTCCCGCGCGTCGCCGGCCTCGCCGGACCCGCCACCGCTAATGCGGCATCAAGATCCAGGCCGCAACCATCAAGGAAGCGTTAAAACCGCCGGTTCGGGCCGGCGACGGGGTTTGACTGGAGCTGTCTCCCAACGGGGACACCGAGGAAAGGAATGCCCAATGGCTGATTTGGCTGTGATCGGAATCCTGATGCTGTCGATGGGATTCGTAATGTGGATCGGCCACGTCCTGGCCGGGATGGTCGGCAGTGCCGATGACCGGCCGGAGGGTGGCAAGTGAGCGCCGATGCGGTGATGTGGCTCGTTCTGTTGCTGGCAGGGCTGTGCCTCTTCGGCTACCTGCTGGCCGTCCTGATCCATCCGGAAAAGTGGTGACCGGATCATGACCTTCAACCCTGCGTCCTTTGCTGTCCAGGTGGCGGCGCTACTCATTGTCCTGGCGGCCATGCACAAGCCTCTGGGCATCTACCTGGCCCGGGTTTTCGAGGGCACGACGTCAGCCCGGCCCGAGCGCCTCTTCTACCGGCTGGCCGGGGTCGACGCCGGCACCGAGCAGACCTGGCCGGTCTACCTGCGCAGCGTCCTGGCGTTCTCGGCCGTCTCGATCCTGGCCGTGTTCGGCCTCCAACGGCTGCAGGGCGTCCTGCCCGGCAGCGGTTCGCTGCCCGGTGTCGACCCGTGGGTGGCCATGAACACCGCTATTTCCTTTGTGACCAACACGAACTGGCAGACCTACGTCCCCGAGACCACGGTAGGCATCTTCGTGCAGATGTGTCTGCTGGCGGTGCAGAACTTCCTCTCCGCCGCCGTCGGCATCGTGGTCGCCGTCGCCCTGATCCGGGGCATTGCCCGCACCAGGACGCAGCGCCTCGGCAACTTCTGGGTGGACCTGACCCGGACGACCTTCCGGGTCCTGCTGCCGATCGCGTTCGTCGCGGCCCTGGTCATGGTCCTAGGCGGCGTCGTGCAGAACTTCTGGCCCACCGACGTCACCAACCACGCGGCCGGGATCAGCCAGAGCATCCCCGGCGGGCCGGTCGCGTCCCAGGAAGCCATCAAGGAGCTCGGAACCAACGGCGGCGGCTACTTCAACGCCAACTCCGCCCACCCGTTCGAGAACCCCAACGCCCTCATCAGCTTCTTCGAGGTGTTCCTGCTCCTGCTCATCCCCTCCGCCCTCCCGTATGCCTTCGGCCGGATGGTGGGCGACCAGAAACAGGGCTACACGGTGGCCGCGGTGATGGGCACCCTGTGGCTGGCATCGGTTTCGCTGATGGGCTGGGCCGTCGCTGCCGGCCAGGGAACCGCGACGGCGGCGGCCGGTGGCCTCGGCGAAGGCTTCGAACAGCGCTTCGGCCCCGTGCCCAGCGCGATCTTCGCCGCATCCACCACCCTGACCTCCACCGGCGCCGTCAACACCGCCCACGATTCCCTGCCGCCGCTGGCCGGCGGCGTGGCCATGGTGAACATGATGCTCGGCGAAGTCGCCCCCGGCGGAACCGGCTCCGGGCTCTACGGCCTGCTGATCCTGTCCATCATTTCCGTCTTCATCGCCGGCCTCATGGTCGGGCGCACCCCGGAGTACCTGGGCAAGAAGATCGGACCGACGGAAATGAAACTCGCCGCCATGTACATCCTCGTCACCCCGACCCTGGTCCTCGCCCTGGCTGGCATCACCGTCCTGCTCCCGGACATCATGGCCAACGCACCCGCCACCGGCCCGCACCAGTTCAGCGAAGCGCTTTACGCCTTCACCTCCGGGGCCAACAACAACGGCTCCGCGTTCGGCGGCATCACCACGTCGGGCCCATACCTTTCGGTCATGATGGGCCTGGCGATGCTGCTGGGCCGCTTTCTCCCGATCGTCCTGGTGATCGCCCTGGCCGGCTTCCTCGCCCGTCAGGGCAAGGTTCCCGCCTCCGCCGGCACCGTCCCCACCCACGGCCTCCTGTTCGGCTCGCTGCTGCTCGGCGTGACAGTGATCCTGACCGCCCTGAGCTACTTCCCGGCCCTTGCCCTGGGCCCCCTCGCAGAAGGACTCCTCAAATGACCCGGTCCCACACGGCGTTAGCCACGGACACCGACGCCCTGACCTACGCCGACGGAAACCCCCTCGGCACCCCCGGCGAGCACAAGCACCACACCAAGGCCCCGGCAAAACTCACGTTCGCGTCCGTCCTCGCCGCCCTGCCGCTCGCGGTGCGCAAACTCTCCCCGCGGCAGATGGTCCATTCCCCGGTCATGTTCACCGTACTGGCGGGGGCCGCCCTGTGCACCGCGATCTCGGTGTACCGGCCGTCCGTGTTCGGCATCGCGGTCACAGCCTGGCTGTGGCTCACCGTCCTCTTTGGCACGTTGTCCGAATCCATCGCCGAGGGCCGGGGCAAGGCCCAGGCCGACAGCCTGCGCGCCAGCCGCAAGGGCGTCCAGGCCCGGCTCCGCCAGCCCGACGGCACCACCCGGGACGTCCCCGGCACGGAGTTGCGTCTCAATGACGTGGTGATCTGCGAGGCCGGGGACGTCATTCCCTCGGACGGCGAAATCATCGAAGGCCTGGCCAGCGTCGACGAATCCACCATCACGGGCGAATCAGCCCCGGTGATCCGCGAATCCGGAGGTGACCGGTCCTCCGTCACCGGCGGCACGAAGGTCCTCTCGGACCGGATTGTCATCCGCATCACCGCCGAGCCGGGCCAGACGTTCATCGACCGCATGATCAAGCTGGTCGAGGGCGCCGTGCGGCAGAAGACCCCCAACGAAATCGCCCTCCACGTACTGCTGGTGTCCCTGACCATCGTCTTCCTGGCCGTCACCATGTCACTGGCACCGTTCGCCGCCCTCGCCGGCGCCACGCCGTCCCCGATCGTGCTGGTCGCACTGCTGGTCTGTCTGATCCCCACCACCATCGGGGCCCTTGTCCCGGCCATTGGCATCGCCGGCATGGACCGGCTGGTCCAGCACAACGTGCTCGCCACCTCCGGCCGTGCCGTGGAAACCGCCGGAGACATCACCACCCTGCTGCTGGACAAGACCGGAACCATCACCTACGGCAACCGCCGCGCCGTCAATTTCTTCCCCGCCGATCATGTGGACCGGACCCAACTCATCGAAGCGGCCCGGGTCTGCAGCCTGGCCGACGAAACCCCCGAGGGGCGCTCCATCGTGGACCTCGCCGCGGACAAGGGCGTGACCGGGGCCGATCTGACCACGCTCGAACGCAGCTCCGACGATTTCGCCGTGGTCCCCTTCAGCGCCAGCACGCGCATGAGCGGGTTGGACCTTGACGGCCGGCAGATCCGCAAGGGCGCCGCCTCCACCGTGGGGGCCTTCGTTGCCGAGTACGGCGGGCACTCCCCGGCGGAGGTCGAGCACCGGGTCACGGAAATCTCGGCCCAGGGCGGCACACCTCTCCTGGTCGCCCAGGTGGGCAAGGACGGCAGCGCCGACGTCCTTGGAACCATCCACCTCGCCGACGTCGTCAAACCCGGCATGCATGCCCGCTTCGCCGAACTGCGGCAAATGGGCATCCGGACCGTCATGATCACCGGCGACAACCCCATCACCGCCAAGGCGATCGCCGCCGAGGCCGGCGTCGATGACTTTCTGGCCGAAGCAACCCCGGAGGACAAGCTCGCGGTCATCAAGAAGGAGCAGGCCGCAGGCCGGCTCGTGGCCATGACCGGGGACGGCACCAACGACGCCCCGGCGCTGGCCGCCGCGGACGTGGGCGTCGCCATGAACTCCGGAACCCCCGCCGCGAAGGACGCTGCCAACATGGTGGACCTCGACTCCGACCCCACCAAACTCATCAACATCGTCGGCATCGGCAAGCAACTGCTCATCACCCGCGGCGCCCTGACCACCTTCTCGGTCGCCAACGACGTCGCCAAGTACTTCGCGATCGTCCCGGCCCTTTTTGCCGCCGCCTTCCCGGGGCTAGGGCTGCTGAACATCATGGGCCTGGCCACCCCGTCTTCAGCCATCCTGTCCGCGGTGATCTTCAACGCCCTGATCATCATCGCGTTGGTTCCGCTCGCGCTTCGGGGGGTCAAATACCGTGCCGTCTCCGCCAACCAGGCACTGGCCCGGAACCTGCTGATCTACGGGCTCGGCGGCCTGATTGCACCCTTCATCGGCATCAAGATCATCGACCTGTTGATCTCCCTCATCCCAGGAATCGGCTAGGAAAATCCCTATGAACACTCTCGCTGGCTACCTCCGGCAGGCAGGCACGGCCCTTCGGTTCTTGCTCTTCGCCACCCTGGTCCTCGGCCTTGCGTACCCGCTCGCCGTCTTCGGAACCGGACAACTGATCGCCCCTTACCAGGCCAACGGCTCCATCCTCAAAGACAGCGCCGGCGCCCCGGCCGCGTCCGCCCTGATTGTCCAGGCCGCGGCCAACGATTCCGGTGTCCAGGACCCCCGCTGGTTCCACGCCCGCCCTTCGGCTGCGAAGTGGGATCCGGCGTCGTCCTCGCCGTCCAACCTGGGCCCCAACGATTCGAAACTGCTCGAGGCCGTGACCGCCAACCGGTCCGCCGTCGCCGCGGCTGAAGGCGTGGATCCGGCAACGGTGCCCGCCGACGCCGTGACCGCCAGCGGTTCCGGACTGGACCCGGACATTTCACCCGAGTACGCCAGGGTTCAGACGGCGCGGGTGGCGGCAGCGAACGGCCTGGGCGCCGACGCCGTTGCCTCCCTGGTGGAGCAGCACACCAGCAGTGGGTTAGTCGCGTTTCTCGGCCAGCCGTCGGTCAACGTGACTGCCCTCAACCTCGCCGTGGCGGCGGCCGCACGGCCGTCGCAGCCGGCACAATCCAAGTGAGAGAATGACGGCATGGCACGTGGAACGCTGCGGATCTTCCTGGGCGCCGCGCCGGGTGTGGGCAAGACCTACGAGATGCTCGAAGAAGCCCACCGGCTCGGCAAGCGCGGCGAGGACGTCGTCGTCGCGTTCGCCATGGACCACGGCCGCAGCGAGACGCGGGCGCTGCTGGAGGGACTCGAAGTCATCCCGCCCAGGAGGCTGCCCTACCGGGACACGGAGTTTGAGGAGATGGATCTTGACGCGGTCCTGGTCCGGGCGCCAGGGGCCGCGGTTGTGGACGAATACGCCCATTCCAATGTCCCGGGCAGCCGGAATCCCAAGCGTTGGCAGGACGTTGCCGTGCTCCTCGACGCCGGCATCAATGTTCTCTCCACGGTCAACATCCAGCATCTGGCGTCCTTGGGGGACGTCGTCAGCGCCATCACCGACGTCCGCCAGGCGGAGACGGTGCCGGACGACGTTGTCCGCCGAGCGGATCAGATCCACCTCGTGGACATCTCCCCCGAGCTGCTCCGCCAGCGCCTGGGCGACGGCAAGATCTACGCGGCCGACAAGATCGACGCGGCCCTCTCGAACTACTTCCGGCTGGGCAACCTCACGGCGCTGCGCGAACTTGCCTTGCTGTGGCTGGCCGACCGGGTGGACGAGGGCCTCGCCAAGTACCGGGCCGAACAGGGCATCGATGAAAGCTGGCCAGCCCGGGAGCGGATCGTCGTCGGGCTGACCGGCGGCCCGGAAGGGGAAGTCCTGATCCGCCGGGGGGCCCGCATCCTCAACCGGGTCAACGGCGGGGACCTGCTGGCGGTCCACGTCCGTGCCGCTGACGGCGTTGCCGGCGAATCCCCCCAGGCGCTTGAGGCCCAGCGCCATCTCATCCTGGACCTGGGCGGCAGCTACCACATCGTGACCGGGGAGGATCCGGCCGCCGCCCTGCTGGACTTCGCCCGCAGCGTCAACGCGACCCAAATCGTCGTTGGCATCTCCCGGCACAAGAAGATCGCCGGGCTGATCGGAAACCTCCTCGGCGGCGGAGTAGGCACCCGGGTAGTCCGCGATTCAGGCGACATCGATGTCCATATGGTCTCCCACCCCCTCGGCGGCCGCGGAACCCGCCCGTCACGGCAGCGCGACTTGGGCCGGGTCCGGGTCGCCGTCGGGTTCGGCTTTGCGGTGCTGCTCCCGGTGGTCCTGCAACTCTTGCTGTCGCTCCTGAACCCGGAGCGGAACGTGGCCGCGGCCATGCTGGTCCAGCTCACCGGTTCAGTGGCGGTGGCGCTGATCGGCGGATTGTGGCCGGCCATCCTGGCCGCACTGTGGAGCAGCCTTCTGGTGAACTACTTTTCAACCCCGCCGTTGGGCAACCTCACCATCAGCGATCCCCAGAACTTCCTGGCCCTGCTGGTGTTTGTGGGCGTCTCAGCCGCCGTTGCCGTTGTGGTGGACCTATCGGCCCGCCGCTCCAAAGAGGCCGCGCGGGCCCGCGCCGAAGCCACGACGCTCGGTGACCTGACGCGCAGTGCCGTCGGCTCGGATGACACGGTTCAGGCATTGCTGGAGCAAGCCCTGAGCGTCTTCCAGGTGCGCGGTGCTGCTGTTTTCAGCCTTGGCTACGGCCTCGCGGACGGCGACAGCGGCGCAGGACCAGACCGGCGATGGCAACTTCAGGCCGCCGTGGGAGAAATTCCGGCCCTGCCCGCCGGCGCGCCAGGGGACGATGCCACCGGCGACAACGTCGAAGAAATCGACGCTTCCACGCGCCTGGTGCTCTTCGGACGGATTCTGCCGGCCAGCGACCGACGTCTCCTCGGCGCGTTCGGTGTTCATCTGGCGGCCCAGCTGGAACGCCAGCAGTTGGTGACCAGCCGGCGGGAGATGCTGCGATTGGCCGAAAGCAACACGATGCGGACCTCCATCCTCCGCGCAGTCTCCCACGACTTGCGCACCCCCTTGGCCGGGATCAAGCTTGCCGTCGGCGGGCTGCGCCACGACGACGTCCATTACACCAAGGAAGAGGAACACGAACTGCTGGCAACGATCGAGGAGTGTTCGGACCGGTTGGACGCGCTGGTGGGCAATCTGCTGGACATGTCCCGGATCACCTCGGATGCCGTCAATCCCCTGCTCAAACCCGTGCGGTGGTACGAGGTCATACCGGGTTCCCTGAGCGCCGTCACCGCGGGCCGGGTGCGCGTGGACCTGCCTCCGAACATGCCGGAGGTCGATGCCGACCCCGGCATGCTGGAACGGGTGATTGCGAACATCGTCGAGAATGCCGTGAAATACGCTCCAGATTCGGACATCGTCCTTGTTGGGGCGGCTGGCGGCCTCAGCCCTGCGACTCTCGAAGGGCGCCCTGCCGGGGAGCTTCGGGTCATCGATCACGGCCGGGGAATCCCGGCGGAGAGCGTCCTGGAAATGTTCCGGCCCTTCCAGCGGCTCGACGACACCCCGCAAACCACCGGGATCGGGCTCGGGCTTGCGGTGGCGAAGGGGTTCACGGATGCCATGGGTGGCAGCCTGACCGCAGAAGCCACACCGGGCGGAGGGCTGACGATGATTATCCGGCTTCCGTTGTCCACGGGAACCCCATATGACGGGCACCGCGCCCAGGCCCCGTTCGAGCCCCGGTCGCTGGTGGCGCGCCGCGGTCATGCGCTGCCCCTTACGTCCGGACCGGACACCGCATGACGGCCGTCCTGGTCGTCGACGACGACCCGCACCTGTTGCGGGCCCTGCGCATTACCCTGCAGGCCCACGGCTACACCGTCACCACCGCCGTGGACGGGACCTCGGCGCTGCTGGCCGCCACCCAGAACCCGCTCTCACTCATCATCCTGGACCTCGGCCTGCCTGACATTGACGGGACCCGTGTCCTCAAGGAGCTGCGCGGGTTCAGCAGCGCGCCGGTCCTGGTGCTCTCCGCCAGGCACGGCTCCGAAGACAAAGTCGAGGCTCTCGACGCCGGCGCGGATGACTACATCACCAAACCGTTCGGCCTCGACGAGCTCCTGGCCCGGCTCCGGGCGCTGCTGCGCCGCAGCGTCGAACCGGAGCGCGAAACAGTGGTCAGGACCGATGCCTTCACCGTGGACTTGGCCAAGCACCGGGTGACCAGGGACGGCGCGGACGTCCGACTTACCCCCACGGAATGGAAGATTCTGGAGGTTCTGGTCCGCAATCCGGAAAAGCTCATCACCCAGCAGCAGCTGCTCTCCAGGGTCTGGGGTCCGGCCTACGCCAAGGAGACCAACTACCTCCGGGTTTACATGGCGCAGCTGCGGCGCAAGCTGGAGCCGGATACCGCCAGCCCGCGCCATCTGCTCACCGAGGCCGGCATCGGCTACAGGTTCATGCCCTGATGGTTTTCCGATGCCGCCGCCTGCAATGGATACTGGGGCAATGACTAATCGCAGCCCGCTGAACAGGGACGATGCCGGTCCGTCGCCACTGCCTGAGATTCCGGCGCAGCTGCGGGCTGTCCTGAACGGAATCCCGGCACTCGTGGGCTATTGGGACACGGGACTCCGCAACCGCCTGGCCAACGACGCCTACTGCGAGTGGTTCGGTTTCGCACCCCAGCAGCTTCACGGCATGCATGTCCGGGACGTGCTCGGCGAGACCGTCCTGAAGGCCAACCTGCCGCACATCGAGGGGGCGCTCGCCGGGAAGCGGCAGCAGTTCGACCGGACCCTGGTGGATGCCGCGGGCCAGTCCCGCTTCACCGAGGTGACCTACACCCCCGATACCCAGGACGGCGCGGTGCAGGGCTTCTTCGTCCTGGTCACGGACATCACCGAGCGTGTCCTGGCCGACCGGCGCCGGCAGCGGGACATGGACCGGTACCGCGCCCTGGCGCGGAGCGTCCCCGGCGTCTTCGTCCTCCTCTTCGACGCCGAGCTGCGCTACCTGATCGCCGAAGGCCAGGAGCTGGAGACCTTCGGCTACCGCAGGGAAGAGCTCGAAGGCCAGCGCATCCAGGACGTGCTCAAGGGCAATCTCGCCAGCGAGCTCGAGCCGCGCTATCTCGCGGCCCTCGCCGGCCGCGAGGTGTCCTGGAGCCGGCAGATCGGCCACCGCACCTACCGGCTGAACGCCGGGCCGGTCTACTCCGACGACGAGGCCGCGGCCGGCATGGTGGTGGCGGTTGATATCACCGAGCGCCTGCAGCAACAAAAGGTTTGGGAGGCTTTGCACGAGATAGCCACCGAAGTTGCCCGCAACGCGGCCCCCGCTGCCATCTCTGAGCGGGTCGCCGCGATTGTCCGCGACCTGTTCAACGTCGATTCCGCCGCCGTCGTCCGTTTCACGGGCGCGTCGTCGGCGGAAATCGTCGCCATGGCGCCGACGCTGCCGCCGACGTTGAGCCGGCGGCAGATCTTCGCCCCGACGGACGAGTCGGCCACTGTCCGGGTGGCCGTGACCGGCAAGCCGGCCCTGGTTCGCTACCGGGCGGAAGGTGGACCGGCAGCGGAGCAGATGCGCGCCGGCGGCTTCCAGTCCGCGGCGGCGGCGCCGATCCGGGTCGGCGGCAGCCTGTGGGGCGCCGTGAGCCTGACGTCGAAGTCGCGCACCGGGGTTACGGAGGCGATGATGGAGCGGCTGGCCCAGTTCGCGGAGCTCGTCGAGATCGCCATCGGCAACACGGAGGCCCGGACCGACCTCGAACAGCAGGCCACTACCGATGCCCTCAGTGGCTTGCCCAACCGACGGGCCCTGGAACGGCACCTCGCCGAGCATGTTGAGCTGGCCCTGAGCCGCGGGACAAGCCTGAGTGCCGTCGTCCTGGATATCGACCACTTCAAGAGGGTCAACGACACCCACGGCCACCTGACGGGCGACGTGGTCCTGGCGGAGGTCGCGGCCAGGCTCCGGGCGGTCGCCCGCGCCGAGGAGATCGTGGCCCGGTTCGGCGGCGAGGAGTTCGTCTGGCTGCTCCCGGCGACGGACGGCGCCGAGGCCCTGCGCGCCGCCGAACGCGCCCGCAAGGCCATCGCGTCCGAACCGTTCGGGGAAGTGGGTTTCCTGACGATCTCTGCCGGAGTCTGCGAGCACAGTGACGCCGCGGCCGGCTCGCTCCTGGACTGCGCGGACCGGGCCCTGTACGAGGCCAAGAACGGCGGCCGCAACCGCACGTCCCGCTACGGCCACGCCAGCCCGGCGGTTCAGCCTGCCACAGCCGGGCCGGCACAGAACGGGCAGGCACGGGACGGCGCTGGCACACTCGGAGCCTAGACGAAAGCGGACTTTCCCGTCACGGCCCGCGCCACGATCAGTGAATTGATTTCGTAGCTGCCCTCATAGGTATAGAGAATCTCGGCGTCGCCGAAGAGCTTGCCCATCTCATAGTCGCTGCTGATGCCGTTGCCGCCCATGAGGGACCGTCCCATCGCCACCGAGGCACGCGCCAGCCGCGTGGTGGTCGCTTTGGCCATGGCGGCCTGGACCATCTCGAGCTTGCCCTCTTCCTGGATGCGCGCGAGCTGGGCCATCAGGGCCAGGGAGGCGGTCGCGTTGCCCAGGATCTCGGCGAGCTGCTGCTGGATGAGCTGAAAGCGGGCGAGTTCCTTGCCGAACTGGCGGCGCTTCAGCGAATAGGCGCGCGCGACGTCGAACGCGGCCAGCTGGATGCCGGCACCCTGCCAGCCCACCCAGGCCCGCGAATCGCGCAGGAGCTCGTTGGCCTTGGAGAAGCTGGTGGCGCCGGGCAGCAGGTTGGCCGCCGGGATCCGGACCTCGTCGAGGACGATGTCCGCGTTCTGCATGATGCGCAGGCCGATTTTGTTGGCGATCTTCGTTGCGGTGTAGCCCGGACGGTCCGTCTCCACGATGAAGCCCTTGATGTGCTGGTCAGCGACGTCCCGGGCCCAAACAAGGGCGAAGTCCGCGATGGTGCCGGCGCCGATCCAACGCTTGGCGCCGTTGAGGACCCACTCATCGCCGTCCAGCCGCGCGGTGGTTTCCAGGCCGCCGGCGATGTCCGAGCCGTGGTCCGGCTCTGTCAGGGCGAACGCCCCGAGCTGGGTGAACGCGGTGAGGCCAGGGAGCCAGCGCGCCTTCTGTTCCTCCGAGCCGAGCTCGTCGATCATGCCGACGATCAGCTCGTTGTGGATCCCGACGAGCGCCGAGAGGGACACGTCGGCGCGCGCCACCTCGACATACATGAGCCCCTTGAAGAGCTTGGACGTGCCGTCCGTCTGCAGCCCGCCCAAACCGTATTTGCCGAGTTCGGCGAGCAGCCCGAAGGGAAACTCCTCGCGGTTCCAGTAGTCGATTGATGCGGCCCGGATCCGGGACTGCAGGAATTCCCGGACCTCCTGGTAGCGGAGCTGTTCGTCCGGCGGCAGCAGGTCCACGATGTACATGAGGTCGGCGTCGGGAAACGGCGGCTCCGCCGCAGCAACGGGGGCGGCGACCGCAGTAGCGGATTCGGCTGTGTCTGATCCCGCTCTGTCTTCGGCTCTGTTTTCGGCTCTGTCTTCCGCTCTGTTTTCGGCTGGCGCCGACGGTCCGCTGGCACGTCCTTGTGGCTGCACGGGCACGTATCCCTTCGTCATGCAACGCCTGCAGAGCAGCGTCGCCCTTCCAAACCCTTGGATGTCCTAGTATATTGCACAGTGACGGGGATCACTAGGCAGGCGCCGTGCCGGGCCGGTGGATCCCAGGCAACGGCGCCGTGCCACCGACCGCCCGGAACGGCAGCGCCAGAGGACTTCGAAAGGTGCACCATGACCGTGACTGAGGAATTCCGGGCCGCGCGAGACCGGCTGCTTGCCCTGCGCGGGGACTACGACGGCGCCCGCAACGAATTCCAGTGGCCCCGCTTTGAGGAGTTCAACTTCGCACTGGACTGGTTCGACCAGCTCGCCGCGGACCCGGCCAAGGCGGACAAGCCTGCGCTGGTGATCGTTGAACAGGACGGGTCCGCGACCCGGCGCAGCTTCGCTGACCTCTCCCGGCGCTCGTCCCAGGTGGCCAACTGGCTGCGCGGGGCAGGTGTGCGGCGCGGGGACCGGATGATCATCATGCTCGGCAACCAGGTGGAGCTCTGGGAACTGATGCTGGCCGGCATCAAGCTGGGGATCGTCATGATTCCCACCACCACACTGATGGGACCGGCCGACCTCCAGGACCGGGTGGAACGCGGCGGTGCGGCCTGGGCCGCCGTCGGCAGTGCCAACATCGCGAAGTTCGCCGACGTCGCCGGCCAGTACACGCTGATTGAAGTTGGCGCCAGCGCCGGGGACCCCGCCGCTGCCCAGGCCAATGCCCTGCAGTACTACGGTGCAGATGCTGCCGCGGCCGGTGCGGATTTCACCCCGGACGCCCCCACCCCGGCCGACGAGACGCTCCTGCTGTACTTCACCTCGGGCACCACGTCCAAGGCCAAACTCGTCGAACACACGCACACCTCCTACCCGGTGGGACATCTGTCCACGATGTTCTGGATCGGTATGGAACCGGGCGACGTGCACCTCAACGTGGCCTCGCCGGGCTGGGCCAAGCATGCCTGGTCCAATGTGTTCACCCCCTGGATCGCCGAGGCGTGCGTGTTCATTTATAACTACGAACGCTTCGACGCCAGGGCGCTCATGGAGCAGATGGACCGCGAATCCGTGACCAGCTTCTGCGCCCCGCCGACGGTCTGGCGGATGCTGATCCAGGCCGATCTCACACTGCTCAAGAATCCGCCCACCAAGGTGGTGTCCGCCGGCGAACCGCTCAACGCCGAGGTGATCGACCAGGTCCACCGCGCATGGGGGCAAACCATCCGGGACGGCTTCGGCCAAACCGAATCCACCGTGCAGATCGCGAACACGCCGGGCCAGCCGATCAAGATCGGCGCCATGGGCAAGCCGCTGCCCGGCTACGACGTCGTGCTTGTGGACCCCGCCACGGGTGAGGAGGCCGACGACGGCGAGCTCTGCCTGCGCCTCGACCCCCGCCCCGTGGGGCTCATGAAGGCGTACTACGGCGACCCGGACAAGACGGCGGAGGCTTTCCGTGACGGCTACTACCACACGGGGGACATGGCGAGCCGGGACGAGCGCGGCATCATCACGTATGTGGGCCGCGGCGACGACGTCTTCAAGTCCTCCGACTACCGGCTGTCCCCGTTCGAACTGGAGAGCGTGCTGATTGAGCACCCCGCAGTGGCGGAGGCCGCCGTCGTCCCCTCCCCTGACCCGCTCAAGCTGTCAGTGCCGAAGGCGTTTGTGGTCCTGGCCGCTGGCCACCAGCCGGGCCCCGAGCTGGCCGAAGACATCCTGCGGTACTGCCGGGAGCATCTGGCGCCGTTCAAAAGGATCCGCCGGCTGGAGTTTGCCGAGCTCCCCAAGACGATCTCCGGCAAGATCAGGCGCGTGGAGCTGCGGCACAGCGAGGAAGTGCGCCACGGCGGCGGGCCCGTCCCGGAAGGCCTCGGCATCGAGTACTCCGACTCCGATTTCCCCGGGCTCAAGGGGCAGGGCTGAACATGGGAACACCGCTGCCGCGAGATCCGATTGCCGACGCCCGGCTGAACTGGGAGCGCCACGGCTGGTCCGACGTCGCCGCCCCGATGGCCGCCATCACCGCCATCATGCGGACCCAGCAGATCCTGCTCGGCCGGATCGAGGCCGTGCTCAAGCCGTTCGGGCTCACGTTTGCCCGGTACGAGCTGCTCGCGTTGCTCAGCTTCGCCCGCAGCGGGGCGCTGCCCATGAACAAGGCGAGCGCGCTGCTGCAGGTCCATCCCACCTCCGTGACCAACGCTGTGGACCGGCTCCAGGAGGCCGGGCTGGTGATCCGCTCGCCGCACCCCACGGACGGCCGCACCACCCTGATCGAGCTCACCCCGGAAGGCCGCACCCTGGCCAAACGGGCGACGGCGGTGCTGAACTCCGAGGTCTTTGGCCAGTCCGGCTTCGCGGACCAGGACGTGGACCAGCTGATCCGGATCCTGGGCACATTCCGCCGGAACGCCGGTGATTTCAGCGGCTGACGCCCGGGTGCCGGGCGATCGGGAGCGTTCCTTCGGCGGTATTCCTTCGGCGGTATTCCTTCTGCCTGCCCGGCGTCAGCTTGAGACGAACCGGCGTTCGAGGATCTGCCCGGGCCATTCCTTGACCTTGATCGTTTCGGTGCGCCGGTAGCCGGCGGATTCGTAGAAGCGGACCAGGTCGCCCTAGCCTCCCCCATAGCAGTCAACCCGCAGGAGCGGCACACCCAAGCGCTTGGTCTCGTCATCCGCCAGCCAGGCGACAGCCTCGTCGAATAACGCCAGAACGGCATACGACTGGCCCCGCCATGAGGACTGTGACTCAGAGCGTGAGCACACCCTCGGGGTGTGGATCCACACCCAGCGGTACAAAAACCGCCGCAATGAACTGGACCCGGTGAAGGTCAAACTCCTGGACGCTGCCGCTCCCGGTTGGCAGGCCGGGAGGACCGGGGGCCGCCCGCGCCAGCGGTGATCTGGAAGGCCGCGCTTCCCGGGAGGCCAGCGGCCAGGACGTCACGCCGGCTAGTACCCTTAGAGTGGTTCTCCAGTCCCCCCAGCTTGGAGAACCGGGAGCCTCCGCGCTTGAGTCCCTGGATTCGCGCGGAGGCTTTCCTCATACTCCCGACCAAGACCGCGCTCAAAGTGCCATCAAGGGCCGGGCCGGCGCACGTCAGGCGGCCGGCACGGCGCCGCGGACTCCCGCGGCCGGCCGGCCGGGAAGCGGCGTGACCTTTTCCGGGCCCTGGTGTGAGATGAGTTGAGGACCGGCAGGTGCCTCGAGCACGGCGAGCGGGAGTTCGCGGTGGACCAGGTAATCGCACGCGGCCGGGCCGGTCATCCTCAGGCCCGGGCACCTGCGTCCACGGTATTCAATGTGGACATCGGCTGCGCGCAAACCTGCTCTGAACGCCCTGCCACTAACTGGTGCAAACCCTCCAAGCCCGCACCAGCTCAGATACAAGCCATACAGTTCCTCCACGCTGAGACCGCCGTCCGGATCCGGTGCGACGCACTCAGTGAGGAAATCTTCCAGTGGTGTCTTCGTCATCGTGGCCTCCTGCATCCTGGCGGCAAAGCCGCTCAAATGAAACAGCAACAGCATGAATGTGAAGCATGACCAACCCAGAAACACTAAAAAATCTAGAAGCACCAATCCCCACTGTCAACCAGATTTTCCGGAGCGAGCCAGGCCTGCCCGCACGGAGCCGTGGGGCAGTCCACAACCCTGAAGGAGAGCCGCAGCAAGGCCCGCAGGGGTTGTGCCCACTGGGGTCAGGTGGAGCCCTCCGCGCAGCTCAGGCTGTCCCCATTGGCGTGCAACCCGTTGATTGTCGGAGCCCTCCCCCATACTGAATCCAGCGGCTGAGAAGTATCGGTAATCCGTTGAGTAGCTTCTCAACGAATAGCCTCCGAATTCGCCCGGTTAGCGGTCCTCGGCGTCACCCAGAGCTGGTAGCGGACTACCTCCCGCCGGAAGATGAACCAGATCCCCGCCAACAGCAGCATCCCAACTCCAAGGTCCACACTGTTTCCCGTTCCCGTTGAATCGATCCCTGTCCCGGGTACCAATACGATGTACAGGCCAACGGAACCCAGGAGCGCGCACACTGCGAGACTTAGCTGCCGGTGCCGGGGACGCCAATTGGTGTGGCCCCACCGCAAGGAGGAGCGCTCCGCTAGAACCCGCCTGCCACAGCCAATGCCAAGAGCGATGCGCCGGACAGGACCAGCAGGGGTTCGTGCATGGAATCCTCTTCGAAGATACTGAGGCCAGACTACAAGTGGCCGACAACGGTTCTGAACGCTGGGACGGCGAGAAGCCCAGGGTAAAGATTCTTCCGGGGCGGACGGTCCGGCCCCCGCAGGGTCAGTTTTTCAGGTTGAGCTTTCCGCGGGCGATGCTGTCGGCGGAGTGGGCGGGATCCCCGTTGTACGGCTGATTGGAGATGTCGACGATGGGGTACTGGGCCAGGTCGATGCCGGCAGGGATGGTGAAGTTGCCGGATTCGTTGGCGAGGACGCCGAGGCTGACCATTTTGGTCAGGTCGGCGGAACCGACCCACACTCCCCGGAATCCGGTGATGTGGTCGTTGGAGAGCCGGATCATCAGTTGGCGGGTTCCATCCGGGAGTTGCTCCACCCGCGCGTCTCCGCTGCCGGTGTGCGCGGGCAGGGGGGACAGGGACGTTTGGGCGAGGACAATGGATGCTGGAGCCGTCTGGGTGGAGGAAGGGGACGGCGTGCCGGTGTGTCCGATGACTCCGGCGGCGACCCATCCGGCGGCCGTGCCGAGAATGATGCCGGCCGCGGCCGCCATCATCCAGAGTCCGGGACGGGCGGCCCGGTTTTTGGCGCTGGGCCGAATGGGAGCCGGTGCCGACGCTGTCTTGCTGCCATGGTTCAGGGGCGCTTGCGCCGTGGCCGGGTCGATGGCCGACCGCTCCGGAGGTGCACCGCGCGGTACGGAGTGCTGGTTCAGGGGATCCGTCGCCAGCGCCGGGGAGAGCCCGAGGGCCTGATGGATGGCGGTCCAGTTCTGGCTGCCGGGTTTTTCGAGTTCAACGCCTCGCGGGTCGAGGGTGGCAATGTGCACGGCGTGCCGCAGCCCTCGCAGGGTATCGCTGCACGTGGGGCAGCCGGCGAGGTGGGCGGCGTCGGCGTCTGTGCCTACGGGCTCGCCCAGGGCCAGCAGACTGAGAAGGTCCGCGTCAAGGTGTTCCATGTTCCACCTCCAGGCGGGTGCGCAAACGGGCGAGGCTGCGCCGGATGTGGCTTTTGACGGTGCCGAGCGGCAGGTTGAGGCGCGATGAGATTTGGTCGTGGGTCAGGTCTTCATAGAATGCCAGCCGCATTATTGCTTGCTGTGGGTCCCCTAATTTTTCCAGTTCTTCGTCCAGGGTTAGGCGGTCGGCGACCTCGTCGACGTCCCCCGCATCTGGCTGGGCGGCGGGGTCAACGACCAGGAGCGTGGCCGCTTGTTCGAGATGACGCTGGCGGGCGCGGGCGGACAACGCGTCGGAGATGGCATTGCGCGTGATCCCGATCAGCCAGGCTGGCAGCCGTGCCGCCTCAGGCCGGTAAGTGGTCCGTGATTTCCAAGCGCGGATGAAGACCTCCTGGGTGACGTCGTCGGCAGCGGCACGCTCTCCTAGGGATCTCAGCGCCAGCGTGTAGACCAGCGGACCAAACCGTCGGTATGCCTCCGCGAGGGCGCGTTCGTCGCCGCCGACAAATGCGCGATCGAGACCGGGGTCCCAGTCATGCGTTGCGGCAGCCTCCATCGGGCGCTCCTTTGAGCGATAAGCGGCCCTGTTGACCCACATTATGCCGCTAACGCGGGAGCTCCGCCACGGTCGAATGGCGGCGGTGGTCCGGGACGTCATTTCGCACGCCTGCCGGTGGGGCCGCAGTCGAAGCGGTCCCACCGGGCAAGAGGACGTGATGGCGGCACGAGCCCTAGGAGCCTACTCGTCGTCGCACTCGTCTCCTTGCGAGGCGGAGTCCACAACCTGTACGGCGACTTTGAGGTTCTTGGCGGCGAGGCTGCCCCAGGCGTAGACGATAGTGTTTTTCCCCTCGGTGATCCGGACGTTGGCCGGGCCGATCAGCGGGGACGTGGTTCCGGCCGCTGCGACCGACGCGGAGACAGTACCGGCCTTAAGGGTGAGGGTCTTTTGATGCGGGTTGGTGAGTTCTTTGACGACGGCGGTCCTTCCGGCGAGGACGTCGACGGCCGGGGCGGCGGCAACGTGCCGGACGGTCAGCTTGCCCTTTCCATCCGGGCTGGTCGAGGTGTCATTGGTGAAAAGTGTGGCCGTCGGTTTGCCGTTGGCGGCCAGGTGCGCGACCGCGGTGTAGTCCTGGCCTGCTTCCAGGTCGACCGTGACGGGGCCAATGACGGGGTTGGCCGCGCTGGTGGCGTTCGCCCCGGTGATGGCAATCTTGTGGTCTCCGTCGGGGACGTTCAACGGCCCGGCCACCTTCCCCGGCGTGAAGTTGTCCAGGGCGCGCTTGCCGTCGACCCAGACGTCCACGGTCAGGCCCGGGACGCCATGGAGGACGGACAGTTTCGCTGTGCCTTCGTCGTGGTGGTGCCAGGTGCCGGCCTGGGCGGGGGCAGCCAGGGTCAGTGCTGCCAGCAGCGTCATCGCTCCGGCGGCTGCAGTAAGTGTCTTGCGCATTTCCAACTCCTCATAAGGTGCCCGCATGGGGGCGGTGGTTGTGCTTACACCCTTACTACCGGCCAAAGCCCGTACCCGGATGCACCCGCATGGAAGTTTTTTAACGGACCGGCTGCCTGGCGCAGGGGTATGGTTCCGCGGTCCACAGCGTAACCGGGCTGATTTACCACGCGGGGGCACCCTGCCCGCGTCCGCTTCTACGATCGGACCTTGCATCGCACGCGGCGCGGAGGGTGCGGGCCGTCAGGACGGGGGAATTTGGGTGGAGGAGGCGGTGCCAGCGGTGTTCTAGTTGCTTGATGCGACGAAATCCGGCCCAGTTGGGGCCGGTTTGATCAGCTAGCCGATGCCACGCAGGGTGTGGAACTTGGGGGGCCGGCGGCGTTGGTCTTCCGCCGGAGATAGGAGATGTAGAGCTCGACGTTGTTGCCGCGCCGGTCGGGGTTTTCCGGGCCAGACGTGGTTCACGATTTCGGCCTTGCGCACGACGTTCCCGGGTATTCCATCAGCAGCTCCTTCTCCCCCACCATGTTCTTTTGCCTGCTGGCGGAGCATCGCGGAGCTGTGCCCGACGGAGCCCGCGCAACCCGAAGGGCAAGCACCTGATGGATTGCGGGGAGGAAATAAGCGCAGCGCCGACCACAACGCATCCGGTGCGCGGTCGTCCGCAGGACGGTTGCGCCCGTGTAGCGGGCACGTATGATCCAACGGACAGCAGCAAAAAGAATGAAAATGCTTGTGCTGTCCGAGCGCAGCGAGGCCCGTTTTGCCCTTGATGGGATCCGGGACGGCCTGGGGGTGATTCCCGGCGAGATCGTTCCGGATTCCTGGTCCTAGACGATATGAACCCGGGGTTCCAGTCCTACGTCAGCGAGCACCACAGTTCATATCGTCTAGGCCAGCGGGAGCTGAAGATGTCGTTCTGAACGGAGCCCACCGAGACGGGGTGGACGGTAGTCACATGCGTGACGTTCACGAACGAGAGTCGACCAGTCTTCTTCGACATCATTTACACCTATGCAACGTGGGCCCGCAGGGTTCCACAGGTATTACTCAGCGCGTACAGACAAAATGTTGATTCTAGCTGGGCATCAAACGCCACTTGGTAATCGGTCCGCCGGGGGCTGGGCCAGAGAGAAGCCGGAACGGATGAGCCGAAATACCTTCAAAATTCTGGGGCTGGACAGCGCGGCGCGACCCGCGGCGCTGATTCTCGCTGCGACCCTCGCGGTCGCGGCCACGGCCTGTGAGCCCACCCCGCCAGGAGGCGGGCCATCGCCGGGGCAGGACAAGACAACGGCCGCCCCCGGAACTCCTGCGACAACCCCCTCTGCAGAACCCACACAGGCCCAGGGGAAGCCCGGCCACGTCTTCGTGATCAACCTGGAGAACCACGATTACAACGATGTCTGGGGTGCTGGTTCGGCGGCCCCTTACTTGTCGAAGACCCTGCGCGCCGAGGGTGTGCTGCTCTCCCGGTACTACGGGATAGACCACAATTCCCTCCCGGACTACCTGGCCCAGATTTCGGGGCAGGGCTCGAACGCCATGACGCGCGCCGATTGCCCGGTGTATGCCGGGTTCAAACAAACCGGAACATCCGAACTTAGCCAGGTGCAGGGTACCGGCTGTGTGTACCCCGCCTCGGTTCCGACGCTTGCAGGCCAGCTCAGTTCCGCCGGCAAGACCTGGAAAGGCTACATGGAGGACATGGGCACTCCCTGCCAGCATCCCGAGCCCGGCTCTAAGGACGATCACCACAAGGCGAAGGAGGGCGACCAATACGCAACGCGCCACAACCCGTTCGTGTATTTTGAGGAAATAACATCGTCCCCGGACTGCCAGAAAAACGTGGTGGATTACACCCACTTCGCCGATGACCTGAAGTCCACGGACGCGACACCGAACCTTTCCTTCATCACACCCAACCTGTGCAATGACGGGCACGACAGCCCCTGCGTCGACGGGAACCCGGGCGGTCTCGAAAGCGCCGACGGCTGGCTGCAGCAGCAGGTTCCGGCCATCCTCGACTCCCCGGCCTATAAACAGGACGGGATGCTGGTGATCACCTTCGACGAAACCGAAGCCAAGACCTCCGGCCCGTCGGGCATCCCCGGGGGCACGGCCGGCGGCCGGGTCGGGGCGCTGGTGATCTCGCCGTTCACCAAGGGGGGCACGACGTCGGACAGGATGTACAACCACTACAGCCTGCTTGCCAGCATCGAGGACATCTTTTCAGTACCCAGGCTCGGCTACGCAGGCGCGCCGGGGCTGAACAGCTTCGGCCCGGACGTCTTCAACGCCCTGTAATCGCCCGTGGCACCGAATCTCCAAGCATCGCCGCTCCCCCGACCCGGGGCTCCCACACGGCAAGAAAAACCGCAGCTTCAGAACCTACTGTTGCGTTGTGGCACAGCAGCCCAGTCAGGGGCACGCCACAACGTCATTCAACCTCAGAATGACGAAGCGCACCCCAGAGACCGGCTCCACCTTCCTTAAAGATGGAGCCGGCCTGAGCGGCCCACCGAGAAACGCGCGGAGCGATGCCCTGCAGATAGCGATCGACTTCGCTCAACGGCAGCACGGGCTCTCAATGAAGGTGCTGAATTGGGTCCGCACATGCAGCGAAGTAGGACGTTTGTCTCCCGGAGAGGCCCACAAAAGGTATCCCTCAGGCTCCAGCGAGGATTCGGCTGCTGACCTACTCACCGCCACGCCTGCTGTGACTTTGCAGACGTCCGGCGCGCGCAAGCTACGCGGACTGATTGTATCCGCGCGCCGCCCGAGTCTGTACCTAGGACGCGTGCTGGCTTCGTGAGTCCAAGTAAGCAGCCCTTGTGCGCTCCGATGGCCCAGCGCGACAGCTTAGGACCGGGGGCGAGGACCCCTAATACCCGGGCATTTTGTGCCGCCGCCGGCTGTAACCCTGCGGCTGATGTTGTCCGTAAGGGGGAGCCAATCCATTCGCTCTGGTCGGGGCAACTTTCCGTGTCAGGTGCGGTCCATTCTGCTCGAGCCTCGGTGTGGAGCGCTCCGGTCGTCGTGGTTCTGCTGTTCCCTCCCGGCGGCGTCGGCGTGCTGTTCGCGGAGTTCGCGGCCGCGGCGGATATCCTCTTCTTCGCGGGCTTGAATCTTGTCGCTTTGTTTGGTGTCGCGGGGCGGCAGCTGGATGGTCTTTTCGGCTTCGATGCCGGACTGGAGCTGGCGGCCGCGTTCCGTTTCGGCGTCGAACTCGGCACCGAACAACAGGGACATGTTCAGTATCCAGAGCCACAGCAGCGAGATGATCACGCCGCCGATAGTGCCGTAGGTCTGGTTGTAACTGCTGAAGTTGCCTACGTAGAACCCGAAGGCCACGGAGGCGAGCAGGAAGATCACTAAGGCCATCAGGGACCCGATGCTCATCCAGCGGAACTTGGGCTGCTTCACGTTAGGCGTGGCGTAGTAAAGGATGGCGATCACGACGATAACCAGGAGCAGCACCACGGGCCATTTCGCAATGTCCCAGACGGTCACGAAGGCCCCGCCGAGGCCGACCGCGTTCCCGACGGATTCTGCCACGGGGCCGGTCAGGACCAGCATGAGGGCGAGGAGGGCGACAATCAGCACGGTGACGACGGTGACACCGAGCATGGTGCTCCGGAGTTTGATGAAGGGCCTGCCTTCGTCAACTTCGTAGATCCGGTTCATTGCCCGGCCAAACGCGCCCACGTAGCCCGAGGCGGACCAGAGCGCGACGAGAATGCCAATGAGCAGCGTAAATCCGGCCGAGGAGGAACTGGTGAGCTGCTCGAGGGGCGCCCGGACGGCGTTCACCGACTCGGCAGGGGCGAAGCGCTGAACGATCTCGAGCAGCGTTGCAGTGGTCTTCTCGGCTTGCCCGAAGATGCCAAGCAGGGACACGAAGGCCAACAGGGCAGGAAAAAACGAGAGTACCGCGTAGTAGGTCAGGGCCGCGGCGAGGTCGGGGCACTGGTCCTTGGTGAACTCCCGCAGGGTCTTCTTGGCGATGTACCGCCACGAGTGTTTGGTGACATCGGCGGGGCTGTCGGGCTTGCGGGGATCGTCGGGGGCGGGCGCCGTGCGGGCTTTGGCCGTGCTGCTCTCCCCTGTCTCGGCGTCGGTGGCGGTGCCATCTTCTGCATTGGAAAGGTTCTTGGCCATGGAAATTTTCCTTCGTGAAGTTAAGTGCAGAGGCCGGCCGCCCAGCGCATCAGCGGGGGCAGCCGGCCGGATCCTGATCAGAGCCCTTAGGCCTGCTGCACGTTGTCCTTGGCCTCGGTGGCCCGGTCCTTGACGTCCGCCACGGCACCCTGGCCTTCGGCCTTGACATGATCGGTGGCGTCGACGGCGGTGGCTTTGACGTTCTCCACGGCCTCCTGGGCCGGTTCCTTCAGCCCTTCGGCCACGTGCTTCGCCGCCTCGGTCAGTTCCGTGGTGAGCGGCTCCGCGGCCGTCTTAAGAGCATCCGCGGCCTCGCGCTCCTTCTGGCTGGCCGGGATCAGGGCAGAGACCAGCAGCCCGGCGCCGAACGCGATCAGACCTGCCGCCAGCGGGTTGCCCTGCGTCCTGGCCTTGACCTGCGCAGGGGCGTCGCCGACGTGCGTACCGGTACTGGCCGTGGCCGAGTGCACGTTGCCGGCAGTGTGGTCCGCTGCGCCCATGACTTTCTCCTTTACTCCAAAGACGGCGTCCTTGACGTTCTCTTTGACTTTGTCAGTTTGCCGCTGGACGATGTGCGACGGTGTGACCTTGTCCGCTACGGCATCGACGTTGGTACCCAGCCGGGCACGGGTTGCTTCGATATCTGCTCGGATGACATCCGGGTTTTCACTCATCGTGTTTCCTCGCTGAATCTAGGTGTTGGGTTTGAGCGTGGGCGGGATTTCCTGCAACGTCTCAGTGGTCTGGGGCATCCCCTTGACCGCCTTGAGTTCCTTGCGTCCGGTCGAGGACAGGATCGCGGCAACGGCGCCCCAGATCACGGCGAGAACCACGGCGGACCAGGCAGGCCCAATGACGTAGCCCAGAGCCCACCAGAGCGCCAGGGACAGGAACAGGAGCACGAAATGTCCAGCGACGGCGGCGCCCGCCAGCATCCCCGCACCCTTACCGGCCCGCTCGGCCGACTGCTTGAGCTCGACCTTGGCCAGCTCGACTTCCTGCCGCATCAGCGTGGACATGTCCCGTGTGACATCACCCAGGAGATCGCCGAGGGAGGCGGATTCCGCTTTCGCCTGTGCGGCTGTGGGAGGTGGCTCCGGCATCTGGCTGCTCACAGCTGACCACCCTCCCGGTCCGGAAAGGGAACGTTGTCCCGAATGGATCCGTCGGCTGCTGTACCCGGCGGCAGGGTGTGGGCCGAAACGGGACCCGCTGTGCCGGGGAGGGCCGGTTCGTCGAAGAAGCGGTCACCGGAGCCGGCGGCTATGACGGTTTCCTGGTGGGCGGGGGGCGTTGCCGGGGTCGAGAGACGAGCGGGTTTCGACGCCGCCTGCTGCGTGTCCGGGGCTCCGGCTTGCAGGTTTCGTCCCAGCCGGCCGGCGAGCAATCCGGCGCCGGCTGCGACCAGGAGGAATGTCCCCGGCCGCTGCCGTGCGAACGACTTCACTTCCTCCAGCAGGGATCCGGGATCCCGGTTTTCAAGCCAGGAAGCCACGGACTGTGACCGTTCGGCGGCCTGACGGATGAGGTCAGCCGCGACGCCGGGCTCCTCGGATGCGTCTGCCATGGTGTGCAGCTGCGAAGAGAGGGTGCGGATTCCCTTGGCGGCTTTCTGTTGCTGCGCGCCTGCCTGATCCGTCAGGTCTGCCTTTGCCTGGTAAAGGAGATCCTTGGCGTTTGTCTTCGCCTCTGCCGCGACATTGGCAGCCTCGGCCTGGGCGGTTTCGGCCACGTTCTTCGCTCTCCCTGCAGCGTGTCCCGCCACTGCGGCGGCTTCATCCTTTGCTGCTTCTTTCGTGGAGGGAGAGCTTTCCACTCCACCGGAGGGCGCTGCCACGGTATGCGCATACTCGCCCGTGGGCGGCTCTGGAGTGGCCTGGGTCCATTGATTCTCTGTCATCGTTGCTCTCTTTCAGGAAGGGCCCGCCGGCGAATGTGGAACGCGCGGCACCGGATGAATTAGGCCAGATGAATTAGTAAGCACGGCTACCAATTAGATAGTAAGCATACTTTCCGTTTGTTGCGCAAGAGGTGCCGGTCGGAACAAGAAAAAATAGTAAGTAGGCTTGCCAAACGGTTACTAAGCATGCTTATGGTGGGGTCCTGCAGCGTTCCACCCGAAGGTGCTGCAGTCCCAAACCGCATCACAGATCCAAGGAGACATTCATGCTCGCCAAGGAACATATCGATGACCTGCTTCGGCGCAACGGAAGCGTCCTGTCCACTGACGGGGACAAGATCGGGTCCATCGGCCAGGTTTACGCGGACGACGACAACGGCCAGCCCACGTGGGTCACGGCCAAGACCGGATTGTTTGGCACGTCCGAATCCTTCGTCCCGCTGGAAGGAGCCCGTACCGAAGGCGGCGACCTCGTCGTCCCGTACACCAAGGACCAGGTCAAGGATGCGCCCCGGGTGGACACCGACGGGCACCTTGAACGCGCCGAAGAGGACCGGCTCTATGCCCACTACGGCATCGGCGACGGTAACCGGACGTACACCGATGCGGCAGCCGGTCGGGACGGGGACTACCGCGACGCAGACTACGCGGACACCCGCGGGGGCGCCGTGGGGCGCGACACCTCGGGACCCACCACCGACGATGCCATGACCCGTTCGGAGGAACGCCTGAACGTCGGCACCGAACGGCAGGCTGCCGGACGGGTGCGGCTGCGCAAGTACGTCACCACTGAAAATGTCACCCAGACCGTTCCCGTGGAGCGTGAAGAGGTCCGCCTCGAACGTGAGCCCATCACGGACGCCAACCGCGGGTCGGCGCTGTCCGGCCCGGACATCAGCGAGGAAGAACACGAGGTCGTCCTCCACGAGGAACGCCCCGTTGTTGAGAAGGAAACCGTCCCGGTCGAACGGGTCCGTCTCAATACGGAAACCGTGACCGACGAAGTAACCGTCGATGAGGACATCCGCAAGGAACGGATCGAAACCGACGGCGACGACGGCACGCGCCGATAGCGGTCGTGGGCGGGCCAGGGGTACGGCTAACGCCGGACCCCTGGCCTGCCCCTTCTGGTTGATCCTCGTCCCGCTCACGGAAGGCCGTAATCGATGCCCCTCGACCCCCAGGTCAACGCCCGGGACGGCTACCTGCTCCTCTCTACGGCGGCGCGCCTGGTTCAGCGCCGCCTCGATGAGGCACTTGCCCCGCTGGGCCTGACCCGGGCCGCAGTCATCGCCCTCCAAGCCGTATCACCCCACCCCATGAACCAAGAACAGCTCGCCGCGAAGGTCCAGGTTCAAAGCCAGACCCTGGGCCGCGTGCTTGCCCGTCTGGAGGCGGGAGGCCTGATCACGAGGACACGAAACCCCCATGACCGGCGGCAATTCCAGGTAGAGATAACTGACGCCGGGGAAGCGGCACTCAAAGCAGCCCTCGAGGCTGAAAGCGCCGCCGTCTCGCCAGACTTCGACGGATGGGAAAACCTTCTCGAACAACTCTCCCGGTTCGTGAACACCTTCCAAGATCCCCGACAAGCGCAGGGTCCGCCCCGCAACTGACACGACACACTGTCAGGTGGGACGCCCTCACGGGTCCATGCCGGGAGAAACCACGGCGCCCGCTCCTCCGATTTCCCGATTGATCCATGGGGCCCGGGGCAGGGCTTGTTCGTGGGCTTCGGGGTCCAGGAACGGAGCCGGAGGCCTACGGATCTACCTCCCGCCCGCCGGGCACATCTGGGTGCTGCACCCGGCCTCACGGCCTACGACGAACCGGTACGACAGACACGGAAAACAGATTATTCTGCGCAACAACGCGTTCAGGAAAGCCGTCAGCCACGGCGAAGGAATTCATCTACGGCACCCAGCCCTTCCTGCTGCAGCCCCCGTGCCAGCTCACCGAACTGGATGGCCAATTCGGCGCTGACGCGGATGGCCAAGGACCCTGCCTCGACCCGCCCTGCGAGGAACGGGTGATCCGTGCTCAGTCTGCTCACCGGGCGGAAGAAAATCGATTCTGACGTCGCTTCGGGAGAGTTCCCCCCGCCACGTCGATGTCCTGCAAAACTCCACCGCACCTTTTAATAGGACACCCCGCTGATCCATGCTGTCCAGCCGTAGTGCTAGACCCATGGCCCGGTGCCTTCTTCACCCCCGGTTGACGCCGTTTCGTCTGCACACATATGAACTCGAAGCAGCGGAGCCTCAGGCCGCGCGGCCGCAATAACCAACTGGCGGGAGGGGAAGCAGGGGGCCCGAGACCGGCTTAGTCCGTCTTGCGTGTTTCGGCCTAAACGCCCGGTCCGCGGCCTTCACACCGACTCGGCTCGACCACCAGACACTAGGTCGGGCCCAAAAGCCCCTCGTGAACCGGGCTGAGTGCGCGTAGTTTTAATAGCGTCCGGCACGGTTCACCCGGGGAGTGAGCCTAGTAGAAGTGGGCCCGGCAGATCACTTAAGGGAGGATGCGTGATGGGCAGCGCAAGCGGTCCTGATGATGCGCGACGGTTCGACGCAGACTGGGACGGCACTCCTGAACCCCTGGATCAAACGGAAAGTCGCGCTTCTGACCACAGTACTGACGCCCTCTACGAAGAGACGGACCGTGTTTTCCCCGATGGGGAGAACGACGGGTACTTCGATGAAACAGGCCGCCCGGTCGACGGCATGTTGCCGGAAGACCCGGCCACCGCTATCCGTGAAACCGTGGTCGCCCGAGAAGAGGAGCGGTTCGGCGGCATCAAGATCGGCTCGGCCTTCTTCGGCTGGCTGGTCTCGACCGCAATGTCTGTTTTGCTAGTTGCTCTGGTTACGGCGGCCGGCAGGGCCGGTATTTTGCCCGTCACGGACCCGCTCGCCCGAGCCGGCCAGAAATCGTCAGATGACATGACCGGTATGTTCATACTTCTGTCGCTCCAGTTCCTCGCCTATTTTTCGGGTGGATACGTGGCAGGACGGATGGCGCGTTTCAACGGCGTCGGCCAGGGGCTCATGGTCTGGCTGTGGGGCGTCATCGGATCCGGTGCGGGGGCCCTGCTGGCGTTCATGGGACAATTCAACGTCCTGACCACGATCAACAGTTTCCTTCGCCTACCACTGGTCGAGGGGCCGCTGAGTCTAGATGGCGTCATTGCGGCCATCGCGGTGGCCGCCATAGCCCTGATAGGCGCCGTGCTGGGCGGACTCACCGGGGTTCACTACCACCGGAAAGTGGACCGTGTGGGCTTTACTCCGACAGAGGAGTACTACCAGCCCTAGGACGCACCTTTCCCGTGCGGTACCAGGACTGGCGAGTTTGAGCAGTCACTGCTGGCTCCCGCTCTGAGCCTGCCCTGCTGGAACGGCATTCCTCCCCTTCGCTCTGCTTTGGCCTGTGAGTCGCAGCGCTAAATGGCCGCGTTTTCACAGCGCTATTTGTGGCCTTTGCTGCACATAAGCCGATCCCCCACCGCGACAGGATGCTTGCGGGCATCCCGCTGATCTAGCGGAATGACAGCGCGAGGCCGGGCATGGCGATGGCGAGTATTGGGAACAACCAGTTAGTTATCTGAACGATTGCCCGCGCGCCTCTTCCGGTGATGTCCGTCGTCCCGGAGAGCGGATCGGTGATGTCGTTGTCGTCCTCGGAGTGGGCTGACCGGATGGTGTTCATGGTTGAAAGTGCCACCATCACGAGAGCGCTGCCTATGAGCCAGGGCAGCGGGTCGATCGCCAGCCATGCTTCAGCCCGGCTCGAAGGGGTCGCGAAGGCTGAGAGGAGACCTGACAGGACGCAAATAGCGGTGATTCCGATACAGACCCAGATGCGCCGTATGAAGGCGTCGAGGTAGAGCGGCAGGAAGGCCAGGAAAACGACTGGTGTAGCGAGGAGGGCTAGCTGCGCCGGTGAAACCAGCAGCGGTTCCGACCGTGTCCAGGACACCATTGCCTGATTGAAGAGCAGGAAGGCCAGGAGTCCGAGCAGTGACGGCCAGAGTGCTTTTCGCACCCAGTCGTGCTTCGGCTCGGACGGGAGTTCAAGCGCGGCAGCGTAGTCTCGGGCTGGCCCGAACGCTTCCTCGGCCCGTTGGCCGGTGTCGCCGAGGAGCTCCCTTGTGCTTGCGATGGTGTCTCCGATGGCGCTCCCGTGCACCTGGCGTAGACGTAGCTCCATGACGAGCTGGTCGAACCATTTCTTATCGTTGGTCTGCTGCGTCATGCGGGGATCTCCTTCGTGAGCCGCTCGGGGTCGAGGTAATGGGTGCTGGTGACGGCGAAGCGGAGCCAGTCAGCGCTCAGGCGGGTGAGTTCGGCGCGGCCCTGATCTGTCAGCGCGAAATACTTGCGGCCGGGACCGCGGTCGCCGGCCCGCCATTCCGTGGTTACCAGGCCGGCAGTCTCGTATCGGGTGAGGAGTGGGTACAGGGTCCCGCCCTTTATGGTGCCGAACCCATGGTGCTCTAGTTCGCTGATGATCGCGTATCCATAAGAGGGCCCGGCGGATAGTGCACGGAGCGCAAGGAAGCCAAGCGTGGCCCGGAGCCAATCACTTGGCCAGTCCGCGCTTCCTGTGGGTTGCGGATCAGAGGCAGGAACATTCATGACTAGATCTTCTATCTAAGTAGTTAGCCTGTCAAGACCACTTTCAGCGGGGCGTAGATGGGCACCGGGTGCGACACCAGCACATGCCCGTAAGCCGGCCCCCCCACCGCGACACCCTCGACCCGCTCCCCCGCCGTGAAAATCCCATACAGATGCTGGGATTCAGGATTCGCGTATACCCCGCCCGCAAAACTGTCCCGCTTAGGTGACTCAACAGCTGCAGTTGCACCCACAACTGCGCACATCCTCGGCTACGGCCGGGCGTCCACGAATGACCAGGATCTGACCGCGCAGCGCCACGGCCTAGCCGCCCTTGGCGTCCCCGTTGAGCGGATCTACGTCGACCACGGACTGACCGGCAGAAACAAGGAACGGCCCGGACTCGGCGAAACCGTGACTTTCGGCGCTATTTGGCGTCGTTTTGTGATCGCTAAATGGCGCCCAGAGCACGGCGCGAGGGCCTGGCCTAATCCCTCCGTCTCGTATCCCTGGGGTTTTGAGGCACAAAGGTTTCGATACACCGAATCGGGTTAAGAGAACGAGTCGGCTCAGAGGGAACGTCTAGTGGAAACTTCTCGCCTAAGGGCAGCAGCGCGCGTGGACCTAATCCCCGCCCTGATTCCCGGCACGATCCTGGAGGACTGACCGCCGGTACGTGCTTGGCGTGAATCCCAGGGTCTTTTGGAAGTCGTTCGTCATATGGGCATGGTCGGTGTAGCCGAATTCGGCAGCTATCCCCGCGAGGTCTGCAGCCTGGTCGGTCCGTGACCGATCAGCGGCCTCCTGCAGGCGGCGCCGTCGAATGAGCGCGGACGGGCTCAGGCCGATGTACTTCCCCGCCACCCGTTGAAGGGTTCTCGGCGACACAAACAGACGCGCCGCAACGTCCTCAATGCGGAGCACGTCGCTGCACGTTCCGATAATGTCCATCATCGCGTTGGCAAGAATGCCCTCCTCTGACACCTCCGGACGCTGCGCTACCAGCCAACCAGCGAAAGCCTCCACAGCGTGTTGCCGACGCTCCTGTGGATCGGGTCCGCCCATGGGCTCCGACACTGAGGCATGCAGATCCGCAAGCGGCAGTGGCAGCTGGGAATCCCGCAGGCTCCCTGGATCGTGCGTGAAACGCGGAACCAGCGCGGGACGCAGGAGAGCCCCCACCGCCCAGCCCCGGCCTGTGAGGTCGCGATGTGATCCACGTGTTGTCGGGCCTGCGAACTCAACACGATCCTTCTGGACAACAAGGTTGGATGCAGGGAATGCGATCAGATGCTGGCGTGACGTGTGCCCCGGCTCAATGTCCCATTCGGGGATCCAAAACCACTGCACCAGGTCCGACACGGACTCCGGCGCGGGCACACGGTGAAACGTGGGAAGCCGGGCAGGGTAGAGGATTCCCTTGAACGAAACCACCATGGGCGGATACTCCTTATCCAGGCTGTCGCAATTCACCAAGCCGCTGGGCGGACGCGTGCGTACCGTGAGATCTATGAGTGATACTACAAGCCCCGAACTGACCGCAGCCGCCGACGGCAAGCACACAACATCCGGCATCCCGCACGGCTTCACGAGCCTCACGCCATTCCTTGCGATTCCCTCGGCGAAGGAGGCGATCACGTTCTACCAGGACGTTTTCGGCGCCCGCACCGTCAATGCGACCGAGATCGGCGGAATGGTGGTCCACGCCGAGCTGGACTTCGGTCAGGGACGGCTCCAAATCGGTGAGCCCAACCCGGACTACCACCTCGTCCCGGCGCCGAACGGCGAGGATGATTGCTACTCCGTCGGCTTCTACTGCGCGGATGCGGACGCCCTCGTCGCGCGCGCCGAGCGGGCAGGAGCTACCATCCGGGAGCCGCTGTCCACCTTTGTGTCAGGAGACCGATTCGCCAGCATCCGCGACCCCTACGGTGTGCGCTGGTCCATCATGACTCGGGTCGAGGACCTCTCCGAAGAGGAAAGCACACAGCGCGTTGCCGACTGGGCCGCCAAGCAAAGCTGAACCGGCGCATCCCAGCCCACAACTTTCATCACGATCGGTGTCACAACAAAGACTTTCGCTACGGCTCACAGGGGCTGACAGAGGCTGCAACTATGCTCTCCAGCATGCACTCTTTCACCCGCCGCGGACTGCGGTCACACCGCTTTCCGGAAGTAACCCGCCAGGACATCGCTGCCTTCCTCGCTCTGGACGAGAACAAACAATTCGAAGACTTGCGCACTCTCCGCACCCGTGCAGCGCACCTGAGCGGCGGCAGCCTGGGCGCCTACACCGCGCTTTACGTTGGCGTCATCCTGGTTGCCCTCCCATTGCTCGGCCCGGCAACAGCATCATGGGTAGGACCTTTCGCCTCATCTCTGTGCATAGCCCTGATAATCCTTCTCGCCGGCTGCTGGATCGCCTACTCGTTCATCCAGGACCAGCACGACATGGCACGCGCGGCCACCCGTCTTGCGTTCTACGAAGAAGCCCTCAAAACCCAAATATGAAAATCACCCCCTGAGAACCAGGGCTAATGCCCGAAACCGCAAACTCTTCGCGAGATTCAACTGGACCTCAAGCTGTAGCTGCTGGGCCTAGAGGAGGTACCGGTAAACCGTGGCGCGGGAGACTCCGAGCATCTTGCCGATGTCGGAGGCACTGACCCCTTTGCGCTTGAGTTGTCTGACCCGGGCAGCGGCCGCGTCATCGACTTTGCGGGGCCTTCCGCCGTGGCGGTTGTTGGCCGCGGCCGCTGCGAGGCCGGCTCTTGTGCGTTCGATCATCGTGTCACGCTCCAGTTGCGCGAACGCGGCCATGATCGTCAGCATTGCGGTGCCCATGGGCCCGGTAGTGTCGAGTCCTTCGGTCAGGGCCCGGAAGCCTGCTCCCCTCTCCCGGATGTTCTCGATGATGTCCAGGACGTGCCTAGTGTTGCGGCCCAGGCGGTCCAGTTTCCACACGGTGAGTACGTCGCCGGCCTCCAGCCGGTCCAGAGCTCTGGACAGCTGAGGGCGTTCCACCGTGGAACCGCTGACGCCGTTATCGGCGAAGGTCCGGGCTGCGCCGGCGGCCTGGAGTGCAGTGAGCTGCAGATCGAGGTTCTGTTCCGCGGTGGAAACCCTCGCGTACCCGATAACGGCCACGGCCGACCCACCATTCTCTTAATCCCGATCAAATTGCCTTTATGAGGCAATCTGTTGTTGGACGGCATTCTGAGACTGTGGAAGGGCGTGTCGAACCGCCAATTCCTCGCCATTCCTCACGCCACCTCAAAAGCAATCCGAGCGTCTCAGTATTGGATCCTTTTCAAGACGGTACGGCCAGCCCGGCGGTGGCATGCATGACTGAGGACTTCGAGTGCCATTTCAGAGCTTCACTCCTGACGAGGTTCCCGAAGATTTGTTGTGTCGTCGTGCGGAAGTGCAAGTCGCCTGAGAGCTCCTGTGGCGTCACCCGGACTTCGTGGTCCCGGCACACCTCGAACATCTGGCGAGGATGTTCTGCGTCGGCTGCCGGCCATCGAGCAGAGGCGTCCGGCGTGACGTCTGACCGGCGCTGTTTTAGGGGACTGAAAGGGTGCGTGTGAGCTGCTGGGCTGAACGCTGGACCATGTGAGCGAGGGCCTCTACGTCGAGTTCGGGCAGGCGGAGTCTGGTGACGGTGGCGGTGATGGATCCAGCGATGGTGCCGTCGACGAAGTAGGGGGCACTGACGCCGAAGGCGTCGGGAATGCGCTCACCCTCGCCGGTCGCCCATCCGCGCTCCCGTATGGTTTGGAGATCGTTTTCGAGGGCTCGCCGGTCTGTTTGGGTGCGTTCGGTGAGGGGTTCGAGCGTGAGCGCGTCAAGATCACCGGGGGGACAGTGGGCGAGAATGGCTTTCCCGCCTGCGCCGGCGTAGAGGGGAATAGCCACACCTGAAGCAAGACCGTAGTGCAGAGGCCGGACGCCGTCCACCACTGTCGTCATCACGGCCTGTCTGGTGTCGGCATGGAATTGGATGAGTCCGATGGTTTCACCGGATTCCTTGGCAAGTCCGCGGAGAATGGGATGTGCGACAACAGCTGTGTCCACCGAAGGACCCAGATGGGCTGCCCAGTGAAACAGGCGGGGGCCGGGGTGCAGTGTGTCGTGGTGCTGCAGAGCCAGTCCTGTGGTCAGGGCGGTGGAGACCAGGCGGTTGGTGGTGGCTATGTTGGCTCCAATTCCGCGCGCGAGCTCGTAGCCGGTGGGCAGCCCGTCGGGTTCGGCAACCAGCGCGGTGACCAGACGGGCAAGGCGTTCCACGGCAGTGGAACCGGGAGGGTACGTGATGGGTGTCAGATTCCCCGATGCTTGATTTCCGGCACATGCGGCTTCGATGTCGCGGGCCGCTTGCCGCGCCATCGGGCCGAAGCGGGCAAGGTCCTCGTCGCCGGTGAGAAAGCGTGGACGGGTGATCGAGACGGATCCGGTCAGTCCGTGACATTGAAATGACGCTGCAGCACCCGCGGCCAGGGGAAATTGCTGCCCGACGCTGATCGTGTATCCGGCGCGGCGGTCCTCGGTGAGGAGTCGTTCCAGTTCGGCGCGCTCGGTGACGGTATCGGGAGTGTGCGCCTCCAGCTGCCGTTCACCCAGGGCGCCGATTCCCAGTCGGCCCAGGATCGAGCGGCCGGTTGCGCCGGCGTGGAGGGGCAAGACCGTCCCGGGCTCGAGCAGATACTTGATGGGTCCGGGCCGCCGCCGGCAAGCGACAACAACGGCGCTGGGTCGTGGTGCGTCGTGAACAGCGATAAGGACAGTCGCATCGGATTGTTCGCCCAGGCGTTCAATGATCGCTTCAGCGCTGCGCAGCAGCGGGTGGCGTGCGTGCAGTGCGGCACCTAGGACACGCAGCCGCGGTCCGACCTGATAGTTTCCGTTGCCGCTGACGGCCGCCAGCCCGTGTTCTTCCAGGCCGAGCAGGACACGGTTAACGGTGCTGCGGCTCGCGCCCAAGGCCAGTGCGAGTTCACGTACGCCGGTCGCATCTGGGCGGGTCACCAAGGCGTGCAGGACCTCAACAATGCGCTCGTTCCCTGCTACGCCACTCTCGCTGACCACGGTTCCACCACTCTCTTGATACTCCGGGTCCCCCTCGGGGCCGGATCTGCTTTCACCACGCTACCGTCAGCGAAGGCGGCAGCGGTGGAGGGACAGACGCATTCGTCCCCGCCATGGGCGCTTGACAGCACACCATGGCGCACATCACACTTGAAATACATATTAGGACACTGTCCCATTTTTTATAGGAGCAAAGATGCCCCAGGTTAGTCAGTCCGTTCCCCCGGTAGCGGACGCCGTTCATCTGAAAAAAGCGAAGAAGGCCACCGCTGTCGCGGCGTTCGGCACCTTCATCGAGTACTACGACTTCAGTGTCTTCGGCTATGTCGCCGCGACGCTCGCCGTGGTGTTCTTCCCCAGCGGCGATCCGGTGGCGGGCCTGCTCAATACCTTCCTGGTCTTTGGCACGGCCTTTCTGGTCCGGCCGCTGGGCGCGATCTTCTTCGGACGCATCGGGGACCGCTACGGCCGGCGTGCCAGCCTCATCGGCTCGGTCATCTTGATGAGCGCAGCTGCCGGGTTCACTGCGCTGCTGCCGACGTACGCGCAGATCGGTATCTGGGCACCGATCCTGCTGGGCCTGCTGCGGATGCTGCAGGGTATGTCCGCAGGCGGTGAGATCGGCGGCGCGGCCACCTATATCCGCGAGTGGGCCCCCGTCGAGCGCCGCAACCTCTATATCTCCTTCATTCCCAGTGTTGGTGTCCTCGGCAAGGCCGGCGCTGCGGGACTGGCCGCCCTGGCGGCCACGTTCGTGCCCGCGGCGGAGATGGAGTCGTGGGGATGGCGGATCCCGTTCCTGCTCGCGATCCCGCTGGGCATCCTCTGCCTGATCATGCGGCTCAAGATCGAGGACAGTCCTGAATTTACCCAGAGCGCGGGCAAGGGCCAGACGACCCGGACCCCCGTCGCTGAATTGTTCCGGAACCACCGCTCGCGCCTGACGAAGGTCTTCTTCATCTCCCTTGTGCAGAACATCGGCACCTACCTCGGCACCGTCTACGTGGCCGTCTACTTCAGCACCGTCCTGCACTTCTCCAAAGCCGAGGCAGCGACCATAGTCCTGATCGCCGTCACCGCCGCGGCGCTTCTTATCCCCCTCGCCGGCCAACTCGGCAGCCGCATCGGCAGCAAACGCCTGCTGACGGCCTCCTACATCGCCTACATCGCGCTCACGTTCCCCTCCTTCATGCTCATGAATGCCGGCTCGGTGTCGCTGGCGATCTTCGGACTGCTCCTCGGCATGGTGCCCTACGCCCTCTGCCAGGCCGGCACCTACGCGGCCATGCCGGAGTTCTTCCCCGTCGAGGTCCGCCACACCGGCGTCGCCTTTGGCCACAGTGTCGGGGCCGTGCTCGGCGGTGCCGGCGCCCCGTACGTGGCTACCTGGCTGATCGACAGCACGGGCAACAGCATGATCCCGGCCTACATGCTCATCGCCTTCGGCGCCCTGGGCCTGGCCGTGCTGCTCGGCACGGTACGCAAGAACACCCTGACCCCTGCCTCCCATCTCTACCGCTAGGAACACCGTGCCGACCTTTTACGTCTCTGACGAGATCCACACCGATGTGCTGGCAGAACTCAGCGCGCTGGGCCAGGTCCATCTGGGCTACGGCCCGGACGCCGTCCGCTACCAAGACGTCCGCGACGGTATTGACGCCGTCCTGCTGCGCGCCGAACTCTTCGACCGGGAAAAGATCGACAGTTCCCCCCGGCTGCGCATCATCGCCCGCCACGGAGTAGGAACGGACAACGTCGATATCGAGGCGGCCACCGACGCAGGCATCTGGGTGACCACCACTCCGGGCAGCAACAGCCGCGCCGTCGCCGAGCACGTCTTCGCCCTCCTGCTCTCCCTGGCAAGGAAGGTCCCCTACGGGGCCGCCCAAACCACTTCCGGGCAATGGGCGTCCGCCAAACCCCAGATGAACGGCTTCGAACTGCACGGCCGCACCCTCGGACTGCTCGGATTCGGCAACATCGCCCGCATGGTCGCCGGAATTGGGCAGGGATTCGGCATGCATGTCCTGGTCCACGATCCCTTCGTAGAAGAATCCGCCATCCAGGCCGCAGGTGCCTCTCCGGCGACTATCGATGAGGTTCTCGCCGGCTCTGACGTTCTCAGCCTGCACATGCCGCTGACCGAACAGACCGCCCAAATCATTGATGCCGAGGCCCTGGCACGAATGAAGCCAGGATCGGTGTTGATCAACACCTCCCGCGGCGGCCTCATTGATGAACAAGCCCTGGCCCGGGCGTTGCAGGACGGCCATCTGGGCGGGGCCGGGCTCGATGTCCTTGAAGGGGAGTCCGTGGACATGAAGGACCCCATCGCACACTCCAAGATCCAGATCGCAGGGGTGCCGAACCTGATCGTGACCCCGCATGTCGCCGGCCAAAGCGAAGAGGCCTTTGTTGCCGCCGGAAGCGGCGCGCTGCAGGCCATCCGGCAGGCCCTCGCCGGCCAGCGGCCAGCACACGCAGTGAACACCATCGCTGCCCCCGCCCACGCCTAACAGAGGGAAGAACGTCGTGCCGTCCCACCAGCCGGCGCGCATGCCCGGCCCGAACCAATCCCTAGAACCGCTTCATTGCGTGACGCAGCGGCCCAAATTCGCACCGATCGAGCTAGCGAGAGACACCATGTTTATCGACGCATCAACCAAATCACTCACCGTCAGCCCCCGTCCAACCAACGCTCCCTCAGGGCTCATCAAAAGCCTGAAGAGGTACCCCACAGCCAATGTCGGTGACGCCATGGACCGGCTCAACCTCATGGACACCGGCATCGCATCACAATGGGCCAACGCCCGGTGTGTGGGTCCGGCACTGACCGTGCTGACCCGGGAGGGCGACAACCTGGCCATTCACCGCGCCCTCGACGACGCCGAACCCGGTGACGTGCTGGTCATCAACGCCCTCGGAGGAACAACACGGGCCGTATTCGGCGATCTCCTGGCCGAAATCTGCCTCGCCAAAGGCATCGCCGGTGTCATCATCGACGGACTGACCCGCGACCGCGCGGCAATAAGGGAACTTGGCCTGCCCGTCTGGGCCCGCGGGGCCTCACCGGCAGGACCCGCCAAATACGGGCCCGGAGCCGTCTCCGTGCCGGTGGCCTGCGGCGGCACCGTCGTCAACCCCGGCGACCTCATCACAGCCGACGATGACGGGGTCGCCGTCATACCCGTCGAACGCGCCCAGGGCATCCTCACCAGGCTCGCAGACATCGACAAATTCGAGGAAGATCTCCGGGTGAGAATACGGAACTCCGCCGTACATGCAGCAGCGCCGGCCATGGCAAGCACCAACTAAGAACCCCAGCGGCGCTCATCGTCTAACCCGCCGCCATCACCACCTCCCCGACTCCCGGCCGGGATGTCATCGACAGAAACACCGGTGGCCTCTGTGGCATAAGCCCAGAGGCCACCCCCGGCCACGCCGCATCAGGTCCACTTCCGCATCGCCCACCAAGACCGAGGAAAACGAGAGATGACCAGATACCGCCATCACGAATGGGCACGCCTCATCGGCGCCCCGGTCGAAATCCAGAAACATGGTGACGTCATCCGCACAGGGATCGTCGACGACGCGATGCCCGACTCCTCCATGATCTGGATAGCATCCGACGAAAAGTCCACCAGGACACTCTTCGAAGCCGCTCAAGGCTTCCAGGTCTGGGTTGAACCCAGACAACTCGAAGGAATCTCCTCCTACCGCATGACCACTGGCGCCCTTCACGACTAAACCGCTTCGAGCCGGGAGTGCGGTCAGCAAATCGTGCACCGTCCTGCATTTTGTCAACGGCCGTCTGCATCAAACGGCAGCTACTACAGCGCTGAGGCCCACTGAAGTCGATTTCGGCGCTATCTCCAGCATCTCAAATACGATCGTATTTGAGATGCTGGAGAGACGACCGAAACCGATTGGGCTTCGACGCTGCAGTGGTTGCCGTTTGGTGCAGAGACGTTTGACGGCGGCCACGGCGGCTGAGTGGGCGATTTTCCCGCTCACCAGATCCTGATGCCAAGCGTTCCGCCACGGTCAGCAGCGCCGGATTGTGGGCATGGATCGCAGCGCCCGAATCGGAGGACATATCGTCGCCGTCCAGTCCGTCATCCCTGCGGCGCAGCCAGTACGCCCAACAATCTCCCCCGCCATGCTTGCTCTTGAAACGAATGCCCAGAGGCAAGCTCCCGTCGTCCAGCTCCTGGTCGCGGATCCACGTGGCGATAATGGTCGTCGCCGCCCGGTTCTCACCGTGGAGGACGCCGAGGGTGAGCTGAGATATGCCGAGTTCATCGCTGATCTTCTCGCCGATACCGCCCCCTAGACAATATGAAGTGTGGTGGTTGCCTGAAGTAGGACTGGAACCCCGGGTTCAAAGAGATTCGTGGGTTGCCGGCCCACGGTCTGTTCCGCATTCTGGTGCGGGTGTGGACTGGTAGAGCCACATTTGAACGTCTGGAGGTTCCA